>NZ_JBEXVE010000041.1:0-84807 GCF_040629205.1 Streptomyces sp. NPDC005962
CGGTTACATTCCGAACCCGGAAGCTAAGCCTTTCAGCGCCGATGGTACTGCAGGGGGGACCCTGTGGGAGAGTAGGACGCCGCCGAACAATCTTTAGCCTCGGCCCTGAGCATTTCATGCTCGGGGCCGAGGCATTTTTGCGTTCAGCGCCAGGTTCCCAATCGAACTGATGTATCACCGGATCGAGTGAACCGGGGCTGCGGCCCTGGCGTGGCGAGTGCGGGACCGCTCAGAATCGCCGGACAGGAGGGGTGAGGAGAAGCGGGGGGTGTTGAGCGTGCTGCGGGCCGGGAGAGCGGTGGAGGCGGCGTCAGGGCCCGTTACGGGGTCGGGTCTGACGCCACCACCTGCCAGCGTCACCAGATCAGTCGCCGTAGCCGGCGGCGCGGGCGAGTTCGATGTCGAGTGCCTCGCGGCGAATGCGCTGGTCCATGTAGAGAAGAGCGGTCACACCGGCGCTGATCGGGAAGGTGACAGCCGAGCTGATCACCCCGCCGATACCGACGACGATCAGAAAGGCCCAGCCGACGGAGACGGACTCGCCGGACAGGTAGTCGATGGCGCTGTCCCCGCCGAACGCCATCGCGACGGCGCTGGTCGGGACCTCGACGATGGCGGCCACGAGGAAGACCAGCACGATGGAGAGAAGCTGGATTCCGAAGACGCGCCACCACGCTCCCCGTACGAGCTTCGCCGAGCGGCGCAGCGCGGAGATGATTCCCTGCTTCTCCAGCATCAGGGCCGGGGCGGCAAGGCTGAAGCGGACCCAGAGCCAGATGGCGACGCCCGTTCCCGCGAGAGCGCCGAGCGAGGCGAGTGCCGCGCCCTCGCTGCCCACACCCACCGCTGCGAGGAGCATCCCCGGAGCCATTCCCACGCCGATGACGGCCGCGGTGATGGCGGGGATGAGCAGGAGCAGCCCGCACAGCTGAAGCAGGCGCGGCCGGGCACCGCCCCAGGCCTCGCCGGAGGTCACGGGACGGCCCAGGACCGCCCGGGCCGTGACCATGGTCAGGAGCGCGGTGGTGACGATGGTGCCCAGCACGCCGACGAGCAAGGTCACCGAACTGCTGCCCAGCGCGCTGCGTACGGCCTCCAGCGCCTCTCCGAGGGTGGGGTCCGGTTTGTCGACCGTGGCGGTGCCGGAGGTCGTGCGGAACCACAGGCCGGTGATGACGGTGATCAGCCCCTGGGCCACCACCGAGACGGCGAGCGAGATGCCGAGGACCGTGCGCCAGTGGGCACGCATGGTGGCGATCGCGCCGTCGAGGATCTCGCTCACACCGAGCGGCCGCAGCGGGATGACGCCGGGGCGGGGTGCGGGCAGGGGCTGTCGAAAACCGGCTCCCCAGCCGGCGCCGTTCGCCGGTCCGGCCGGGTGCGGGGGCGGCGGCGTGGAGATGCCGCCGCCCGGGGCCGTCCAGCGTCCTGCGGGCGGCTGCTGCTCGGCCCAGGTGCTGCCCCGCGCAGGCCGCTCCGGTACGGGGTGGTCGACGGGCTCGTTCGGCTGCTGACTGCCGTGGTCGGGCTCGTCGGAAGGGGACGATCCGGGCGGAGCCCAGCCCGGAGACTCGTTCATCGTCGCTCCGTAGGTCGTTCGTTGGCCGGTCGCGGATGCGGTGACGGCCGCTTCGTAGCCATCGTGCCACGGTGCGTTGTGGTGCGTATCGGTCGCTGGGGTGGGCTGACCACTTCATTAGTCGGTGCCGCAGGGGGCAGACTGGGCGGATGGCTGATGAGCACCGGGGCTCCCCGGAAGGCGCCGCGGCGCCCACTGCTTTCGCACTGCGCTGGGAGGAACCACCGGAGGGGCCCGTGGTGGTGCTCCTCGACCAGACCCGGCTTCCCGCCGAGGAGGTCGAGCTGGTGTGCACCGATGTGCCGGTGCTGGTGGAGGCGATCCGCTCGCTCTCCGTACGGGGAGCCCCGCTGCTCGGCATCGCCGGGGCCTACGGGGTCGCCCTCGCCGCGGTGCGCGGCTTCGATGTGGACGAGGCCGCCGAGTCGCTCGCCCACGCCCGCCCCACCGCCGTCAACCTCGGCTATGGCGTCCGCCGGGCCGCCGCCGCGTACCACGCGGCGGTCAGGGGCGGGGCGGACCCCGACCGGGCCGCCGCTGCCGCGCTCGCCGAAGCCCGCACCCTCCATGGTGAGGACGCCGAGGCCAGTGAGCGGATGGCCGGGCACGGCCAGGCGCTCCTCGATGAGCTGCTGCCCGCGGGGGGCTACCGCATCCTCACCCATTGCAACGCCGGTGCGCTGGTCTCCGGCGGTGAGGGCACCGCCCTGGCCGTGGTCAAGGCGGTGCACCGGGCCGGGCAGCTGCGGCGGCTCTGGGTGGACGAGACCCGCCCGCTGTTCCAGGGGTCCCGCTTGACGGCGTACGAGGCGGCCCGGGAGGGGATGGCCTACACGCTGCTCACCGACAACGCGGCGGGTTCGCTGTTCGCGGCGGGGGAAGTGGACGCGGTCCTGATAGGCGCGGACCGGATAGCAGCGGACGGCTCGGTGGCCAACAAGATCGGCAGCTATCCGCTCGCGGTGCTGGCCCGCTACCACCATGTGCCGTTCATCGTGGTGGCCCCGACCACCACGGTGGACCCGGACACCCCCGACGGGGCGGCGATCGAGGTCGAACAGCGGCCCGGACACGAGGTGACGGACGTCATAGTGCCGCATCCCCCGGGTCCCGGTGCCGAGGCGGCGATGGGAGTGCCGTTGGCTCCGCTGGGCACTCAGGCGTTCAACCCGGCCTTTGACGTCACACCGCCGGAGCTGGTGACCGCGATTGTCACCGAGCGTGGTGTCGTCGCTCCGGTCACCGAGGGAGGTATCGCAGAGCTGTGCGCCAGGTCACGATCAGGTAATGGGATGATGGCCTCATGAAGGGACGCGTCCTTGTCGTCGACGACGACACCGCACTGTCAGAGATGCTCGGCATCGTGCTGCGCGGCGAAGGCTTTGAACCGTCGTTCGTGTCGGACGGCGACAAGGCTCTTGCCGCCTTCCGCGAGGCCAAGCCGGATCTGGTGCTGCTCGATCTCATGCTGCCGGGGCGGGATGGAATCGAGGTGTGCCGGCTGATCCGGGCCGAGTCCGGAGTGCCGATCGTCATGCTCACCGCCAAGAGCGACACGGTCGACGTGGTGGTCGGGCTGGAGTCCGGTGCCGATGACTACATCGTCAAGCCGTTCAAGCCGAAGGAGTTGGTGGCCCGCATCCGGGCGCGGATGCGGCGGTCCGAGGACCCGACGCCGGAGCAGCTGACGATCGGCGATCTGGTGATCGACGTCGCCGGGCACTCGGTGAAGCGGGAGGGGCAGTCGATAGCGCTGACCCCGCTGGAGTTCGATCTGCTGGTGGCCCTGGCCCGTAAGCCGTGGCAGGTGTTCACCCGCGAGGTGCTGCTGGAGCAGGTCTGGGGCTATCGGCACGCGGCCGATACACGGCTGGTCAATGTCCATGTGCAGCGGCTGCGCTCCAAGGTCGAGAAGGACCCGGAGCGGCCGGAGATCGTGGTGACCGTGCGCGGCGTCGGCTACAAGGCCGGGCCCAGCTGAGATGACGGGTGGCGGCACGGCTCCGCGGCCCCAGGGTTCCGGAGCCGGGGCGCCGGAGAGCGGCCGGGTGGGGCGCCCCGACCCGGCGGGTGACATTCCGCTGCTCCGGAGGCTGTGGAGCGGCGGGCATCTGCTGCCCGACGGCGCCTCCGGCGGACCGGCCCATCCCCTGATCCGCCTGTTCGGGCGGTGGGCGCGCCGTCCGCTGCTGCCCGCTGCCCGGCTGTGGCGGCGGAACATCCAGCTGCGCGTGGTGGCCACCACGCTGCTGATGTCGCTCGGCGTGGTGATCCTGCTCGGCCTGGTCGTCATCGGCCAGGTGCGTAACGGACTGCTGGACGCCAAGCGGCACGCCGCGCAGGGCCAGGCCGTGGGCGGGTTCGAGGTGGCCGAGCAGATGGCCGACCGTAAGAGCGATGCCGGTGGCCAGGACGGTGCGGGCCCCGGCAGCCGCGGCACCCAGGACGCCGGGGCGTGGCTGAACGCCCTGGTGGAGCAGTTGGCCAGTGGCGGCAAGGGCGCGTATTCGGTGGTCGCGCTCAGCTCCGACTCCGGGGAGACGCCCTATGTGGCCAGCCGCGGCCCCCGGGCCTCCGGGGACGTCAAGGCGGACAGTGTCCCCGCCGACCTGCGGCGGCGGGTGGACGAGGGCCGGACCGCGCCGTATGAGCAGTACGGGCGGATCGAGCATCTCGGCTCCGGCGACACGGAGGCCGCGCTGATCATCGGCAAGCGGCTGGACGACAACCACGGCGACGCCTATCAGCTGTACTACCTTTTTCCGTTCACCCAGGAGGAGAAGTCGCTGAGCCTGGTGAAGGGCACGCTGGCCACGGCCGGGGTGTTCGTGGTGGTGCTGCTCGGCGCCATCGCCTGGGTGGTGGTGCGGCAGGTCGTCACGCCGGTGCGGATGGCGGCCGGGATCTCCGAGCGGCTGGCGGCCGGTCTGCTGCAGGAGCGGATGAAGGTCACCGGGGAGGACGACATCGCCCGCCTCGGCGAGGCGTTCAACAAGATGGCCCAGAACCTTCAGCTCAAGATCCAGCAGTTGGAGGAGCTGTCCCGGATGCAGCGGCGGTTCGTCTCGGATGTCTCGCACGAGCTGCGCACGCCGCTGACCACCGTGCGGATGGCGGCGGACGTCATCTACGAGGGGCGTGAGGACTTCGACCCGATCACGGCGCGCTCCGCCGAGCTGCTGTGGGGCCAGGTCGACCGCTTCGAGTCGCTGCTCTCCGATCTGCTGGAGATCAGCCGGTTCGACGCGGGCGCGGCCGCCCTGGAGGCCGACCAGATCGATCTGCGCGACGTGGTGAACCGGGTGGTCGACGGCGCCGAGCCGCTGGCCGACGCCAAGGGCACCCGGATAGTGGTGCGGGGCGCCGAGGCGCCGGTGGTCGCGGAGGCGGACGCCCGCCGGGTGGAGCGGGTGCTGCGCAATCTGGTGGTCAACGCCGTGGAGCACGGCGAGGGCCGGGACGTGGTGGTGCGGCTCGCGGCGGCGGGCGGCGCGGTTGCCGTGGCCGTACGGGACTACGGGGTGGGGCTGAAGCCCGGCGAGGCGACGAGGGTGTTCAACCGCTTCTGGCGGGCCGATCCGGCGCGCGCCCGCACGACCGGCGGCACCGGTCTGGGTCTGTCGATCGCGGTGGAGGATGCGCGGCTGCACGGCGGCTGGCTCCAGGCGTGGGGCGAGCCCGGGGGCGGTTCGCAGTTCCGGTTGACGCTGCCGCGCGTCAATGGCGATGTGCTGCGCGGTTCGCCGATCCCGCTGGAGCCCGAGGATTCCCGGCGCAACCGGCTCCCGGCCGGCGGCGGGCAGGCGCAGCCTGCGGCGGAGCGGCTGGCCTCGGTGCCCGCGCAGCCCCGCTCCGCGCTGCCGCCCGCCGACGCCCCGGCGCCCTCGGCCGATCCGACGGCGCTGCCGGGGAACGGGGCGCGGGTGGTGCGTGGCGCCGCGGAGCCGCCGCACCGGGAGCACCGCGAGCGAACGACACCGAACGAAGGGGAGGGCAGCCCCCGTGGGCGCTGACCGTGCCGACCGCGACCGTTCCCGCTCCGGCGCCCGCCGCCGTGCGCGGGGCACCGGCACGCTGCTGGCGTGTGGGGCGCTGCTGCTGTCCGGCTGTGCCTCGATGCCCGACAGCGGGGATGTGCGCCGGGTCGACTCCTCGCCGCGCTCCGATGTGGATTCGCAAGTCCGGGTGTACGGGGTGAGTCCGGGCAAGGGCGAGCAGCCCGCGGAGCTGGTCTCCGGCTTCCTGGAGGCCACGACGAGTGACGAGGAGAACTTCGCCACCGCGAAGGAGTATCTGACCCGGGGTGCCTCCAAGGACTGGAATCCGTTCGCGCAGACCACGGTGCTGGAGCAGGCGCCGGATGTGCGGGTCGAGACCGACCCCGGTGACCGGGACGGCAACAGCAAGACGGTCGTGCTGTCGGGCGAGCGGATCGCCACGGTGGACGCGACCCACGCCTACCGGCCCGATGAGGAGAGGTACGAGAAGCGCATCCACCTCACCCTGCGCGGGTCGGAGTGGCGGATCGACGGGCCGCCGCCCGGGCTGGTGCTCGGCGAGTCCGACTTCCAGCGCATCTACCACTCGGTCAACAAGTACTACTTCGCGAAGCTCGGCCCGGATGCCTCGGACTCAACGGTGGGGGACGAGGTTCTGGTCGCCGACCCGGTCTATCTGCGGCGGCGCATCAATCCGGTCACGGCGACCGTCAAGGCGCTGCTGGACGGCCCGACGGACTGGCTCGATCCGGTGGTGAGCACGTCGTTCCCGGCCGGTACGGCGCTGGGCCGTCACACCGACCGGCTGTCGCTGGACGATTCGAACGCGCTGAAGATCCGGCTGAGCGACCAGGCGGCGCAGATCAGCGCGGGCCGATGTGCGCGGATGGCGGCGCAGACGCTGTTCACGGTGCAGGACCTCTGGGAGGGATCGGATGAGGTCAGCGGGGTGCGGCTGGAGCGGCAGAGCGGCTCGGAGCTGTGTTCCCTGTCGAGCGACGCGGCGCGTGCGTACGCGCCCGACCGTGTCATCGGGCGGCCCCAGCACCAGTACTTCGTGGACGCGCAGCAGCGGATGGTCCGGCTGTCCGACGACGAGGACAAGCCACGGCCGGTGCCGGGGCCGTTCGGCGCCGACGGCGCGGGGCTGGGCACCGTGGCGGTCTCGCGCGACGAGAGGGATGCGGCCGCGGTCAGCGAGGACGGCCGGTCGCTGTATGTGACGGAGCTGTCGTCCGGCGCCGAGCGGGGCCGGGTGCGGGTGCACAGCCAGGGCGGCAGCCGCGAGCACGGGCTGACGGCGCCCAGCTGGGACGGGCTGGGCGGGCTGTGGGTGGCCGACCGGGACCCGCAGCGGTCGCGGCTGCTGCGGCTGCGGGGCGGTACCGGCCCGGCGGACGAGGTCGCGCTGCCGGCGCTCGACGGTGGCCGGATCACGGCGCTGCGGGTGTCCGCGGACGGTACGAGGATCGCGATGCTGGTCAAGCAGGGCGGGCATACGACGCTGCGGCTGGGCCGGATCGAGCGGCGGGGCACGGCGGACCACCCGAAGTTGTCGGTGCGGGCGCTGCACGCGATCGCGCCGAAGCTGCAGGACGTCGACACCGCGTCCTGGGCGGGGGACAGCCGCCTGGTGGTCGCGGGCCGTGAGTCGGACGGCGTGCAGCAGCTGCAGTACGTCGAGACGGACGGCTCACCGGCGGACCTGCCGGAGGTGCCGGGCCCGAACGGGGTGGAGACGGTGGCCGCCTCGGAGGACCAGACCCGGCCGCTGATCGCCGAGACCAGGGAGAACGGGATCGTCCGGCTGCTGCCGAATACGGACTGGAAGACCGTGGACGAGGACGGTTCGGGGCCGGTGTACCCCGGATAGCCGTATGCCGGGGGGAGGCGGTGGCGGCCGCGTCACCGCCTGTTCCGCCATGGGGGCGCCCGGTTGTTCACATGCGCGTGGTTTTCCACAGGGGGTGGCGGCCGGGCCGGTGTGACGGGACAGTGGGGGCCATGCGGGGCTGGTGGCAGGAGATCGCCGATCTGGTGCTGCCGGCCGACTGCGCGGGGTGCGGTCGGCCGGGTGTCCCGCTGTGCGACCGGTGTCATGGGGCGCTGCGCGGGTCCGGGGCGCGTCGGGTGCCGGGTCCGGTGCCGCCGGGGCTGCCGGTGGTCCACGCGGCCATGGATTACGTGGACGAGGCCCGGGCGGTGCTGCTCGCCCACAAGGAGCGGGGAGCGCTGCGGCTGGCGGGGCCGCTGGGTGAGGCGCTCGCCGGTGCGGTGCGGGCGGCGGCCGGTGGGGCCCTGCCCCGGGCCCCGGGAGACCCACCGCTTCTGCTGGTGCCGGTGCCCTCGGCGCGGCGTGCGGTGGGGGCGCGGGGCCATGATCCGGCCCGGCGTATCGCGTTCGCCGCGGCGGGCGTGCTGCGCCGCGAGGGGTGTCGCGCGCGGGTTCCGGGGGTACTGCGGCAGCGGCGCCGGGTGACCGACCAGTCGGGGCTGGGCGCCCTGCAGCGCCGGGAGAACGTGACGGGGGCACTGGAGGTCGTGCCGGGTGGCGGGCGGCTCCTGGTGGCGGGCCCGGTGGTGCTGGTGGACGATCTGATGACGACGGGGGCCTCGCTCGCGGAGGCGGCACGGGCGGTGGCCGAGGCGGGCGGGCAGGTCGTGGGCGGGGCGGTGGTGGCCGCGCCGCAGGCCCCTCCTTCGAGGTCTCCCGGGCGTCTCAGACCCTTCGCGAGCGATAAGCGGAACTGATTACGAAGCCGCGTCGTTGCAGGCTGTAAGGATGCCGAAGCACCTGATCGGAGGTTCGGCCCGGTAGGGGGTGCCGACATCCGTCCGAGCGAGCTATGTTCGGTTGTGAGGAGTGGCAAGTGCTATGACTCGCAAATCCGCTTGGCGTGCTTTGGGTACTTTCTTGTGAGCCGTTGGGCAAGACGGGGTGGACTTCTTCCCCGTGGGAAGGAGAGGTGAAAGCCGCCAAGCCGGTGGCTCCGGAAGACGCCGGAGCCTAGTGCACAAGGGATGAGCTCCGGTGGATGATCCGGAGCGACCCGGGAACGGAGTTCTGCGTGGACATCGTCGTCAAGGGCCGTAAAACAGATGTGCCCGAGCGGTTCCGGAAGCACGTGGCCGAGAAGCTGAAGCTGGATAAGATCCAGAAGCTCGACGGCAAGGTGATCAGCCTCGACGTCGAGGTGTCCAAGGAGCACAATCCGCGGCAGGCCGACCGGTCCGACCGAGTGGAGATCACCCTTCGCTCCCGTGGCCCGGTCATCCGGGCGGAGGCCGCGGCGGCCGATCCGTACGCAGCGCTGGACCTGGCGGCCGGCAAGCTGGAAGCGCGGATGCGCAAGCAGCATGACAAGCGACACACCCGGCGTGGCAACGGACGCATTCCGGCCAGCGACGTGGCCATCACGGTGCCCAACGCGGCACGCATCAACGGGCACGGCGAGATCGCCGCCCAGCGCACCCCGTCGGACACTGTCCCGACCACCCGGATGGGACCCCTGGAAGTCCAGGGCGAAGGCCCCCTCGTGGTTCGTGAGAAGACCCACGCCGCAGTCCCGATGACGCTCGACCAGGCTCTCTACGAGATGGAGCTGGTCGGGCACGATTTCTATCTGTTCGTCGACTCCGACACCAGCCATCCCAGCGTCGTCTACCGGCGGCACGGCTATGACTACGGGGTCATTCATCTTCAGCCGGAGGCGTTCGCCGGGGAGGAGCCCGGCGGCGCGGGCGGCGCGCTCGGCGCCTGAGGCCGGCCGGGCCTCGACGCCTCGACCGCCTCTGGGCGGGCGCACAGAGAGTGAGCGGGATCGCGCGGCGTATGCGCCGCGCGGTCCCGTGGCCGGTCCGGGCATGAAATCATGGCTCGACGGCCAACCGGCATGGGGAAACGACTGGTTGATGCCGTACCGCACCCGTGCACCACAGCGTGCAAACCGCAAGGGCCATGGCCTTCAGGGGGAGGAACGATGGCGGACAGCTTCGGGCCCGTGTCCGACGAAGGCGATGACCAACGCCTGGGGCCGGACAGGGAACAGCCGCGCAAGGAGCCGATTCGGGTCCTCGTAGTGGACGACCACGCTCTCTTCCGGCGTGGGTTGGAGATCGTCCTGGCCCAGGAGGAGGACATCCAGGTCGTCGGCGAGGCCGGAGACGGCGCCGAGGCCGTGGACAAGGCGGCGGATCTGCTGCCGGACATCGTCCTGATGGATGTGCGCATGCCCAAGCGCGGGGGGATCGAGGCATGCACGTCGATCAAGGAGGTGGCCCCCAGCGCGAAGATCATCATGCTGACGATCAGCGATGAGGAGGCCGACCTCTACGACGCGATCAAGGCGGGCGCCACCGGCTATCTGCTCAAGGAGATCTCGACCGACGAGGTGTCGACCGCCATCCGGGCGGTGGCCGACGGCCAGTCGCAGATCAGCCCGTCGATGGCGGCCAAGCTCCTCACCGAGTTCAAGTCGATGATCCAGCGCACCGACGAGCGGCGGCTGGTACCGGCTCCCAGGCTCACCGACCGTGAGCTGGAGGTGCTGAAGCTGGTGGCCACCGGCATGAACAACCGCGACATCGCCAAGGAGCTGTTCATCAGCGAGAACACCGTGAAGAACCACGTCCGGAACATCCTGGAGAAGCTGCAGCTGCACTCCCGGATGGAGGCCGTGGTCTACGCGATGCGGGAGAAGATCCTCGAAATCAGGTGAGCGCTCGCCCTCGGGTGAGCGGGGACCGGGCCGCGGTCAGCGGACCGCGGCCGCCAGCGGCGCGGCCAGCTCCGGGCGGTCGACGCGCTCGATCCGCACCGTGTCGCAGCCCACCCAGCCCGCCGCCTCGCGCAGCGCCTCGGCCATCGGTGCCACGGCCTTCGGCGAATCCAGCGACACCTGCCGGGCCACCAGCGTGCTCCCCTCACGGGCCGGGTCGACCCGGCCGAGCAGCCGCCCGCCCGACAGCAGCGGCATGGCGAAGTAGCCGTACACCCGCTTGGGCCGGGGCACGTACGCCTCCAGCCGATGGCTGAAGCCGAAGATCCGCTCGGTGCGCGCCCGGTCCCATATCAGCGAGTCGAAGGGCGACAGCAGGGTCGTACGGTGCCGTCCGCGCGGGGCGGCGGCCAGCGCCTCGGGATCGGCCCAGGCCGCCTTGGACCAGCCCGCGACCGTCACCGGCACCAGCCCCGAGTCCGCGATCACCGCGTCGACCTGCTCCGCCTTGAGCCGGTGGTAGTCCGCGAGGTCCGCCCGGGTGCCCACGCCGAGGGACTGGCCCGCGAGCCGCACCAGCCGCCGCAGACACTCCGCGTCGTCCAGGTCGTCGTGGAGCAGCGCGGCCGGCACGGCGCGCTCCGCCAGGTCGTACACCCGCTTCCAGCCGCGCCGCTCCACGCACACCACCTCGCCGTACATGAGCGCGCGCTCGACCGCGACCTTCGCCGCCGACCAGTCCCACCACGGGCCGCCGTTCTTGGCGCCGCCCAGCTCGGTCGCGGTCAGCGGGCCCTCGGCCCGCAGCTGCGCCACCACCTTGTCGTACACCCCGTCCGGCAGCTCGTGGTGCCAGTGCGGGCGGGTGCGGTAGGCGCGGCGGCGGAAGGCGAAGTGCGGCCACTCCTCGATCGGCAGCACACAGGCCGCGTGCGACCAGTACTCGAAGGCGTGGGTGTCGCTCCAGTACGCCGAGTCGACCGCCCGGCGGCCGACCGCGCCCAGCCGCGCGTACGGGATCAGCTCATGCGAGCGGGCCAGCACCGAGATCGTGTCCAGCTGCACCGCGCCCAGATGGCGCAGGACGCCGCGCACCCCGCCGCGCCGGTCGGGCGCCCCCAGGAACCCCTGGGCGCGCAGCGCGATCCGGCGCGCCTCGTCGGCGGACAGGGTGACCTCGGGCTTGTGGGGTGCGGTACTCCCGGACCCGGCGGCTGGATTCGTCATGCGCGCCACCGTAGTGGTGACCACCGACAACGCCCCGCCCCGGATGTGGCTCAGACCGGGTTCGCGGCGGGGGCGGGGAGGTACGGGGTGGTCGAGGGCAGCCCCCAGTCGGAGGGCAGCAGCGCGCCCCGCCAGGCGTCCCGCCGCGTGCCCTCGCGGACGATCCGCGCCCGGTCCGTCCCCTCCATGCGGAAGCCCACGGCGATCGCGACCGCCCGCGACGCCTCGTTCCCGGCCTCCGTGCACCACTCCAGCCGCTCCACGCCCAGCGCGGTGAACGCCCACTCGGCCACCGCCCGCGCCGCCTCGCCCGTGTAGCCGCGCCGCCGGTGCTTCCGTACCGTCCAGTAGCCCAGTTCGGCCTGGCGCTCGGGGCCGCGCAGTCGGGCCAGCCGTACCAGGCCCATGGCGCCGATGAGTTCGCCCGCACCGTCCTCGCGGTCCTTACCGCCCCTACTCTGGGTGACCAGCGCGAAGTTATAGGTGCTGTCGTTCCGCCAGCCCTCCGGGCAGGTCCACCGGACGAAGTCCTCGGCGTGTGCGCGTACGTACGGAGCGGGCACGGTGGTCCAGCGCAGGATGTCCGGGTCCTGGCAGGCGGCGTGGACCGCCGGGGCGTCGGACGGCCGGAAGGGGCGCAGAACGAGTCGCTCGGTGGTGAGGGTGACGGGCTCCATGGGCCGAGTCTGGGCCGCTGCCGCGCGGTGCCGCGAGTGGTTTTGGCGAATTCGGGGGCACCCCGGCGACCTCTCACGCGTTGACACGGTGTGGTGACACCCGGCCCGCGTGGTGACGGACCTCCCGGCCAGGCGGGGTCTGTCTTACGATGGCCGTTGCGGCGGGGCTTGTGCCCCTTGACAATGCCGCGCCAGCGCACCCCACAACCGTGCCAGGCCCGACCGGCAAGGAGCCAGCCTACGTGTCCGTCTTCAACAAGCTCATGCGTGCAGGCGAAGGAAAGATCCTGCGCAAGCTGCACCGCATCGCGGACCAGGTAAATTCCATCGAAGAGGACTTCCTGTCCCTCTCCGACGCCGAGCTGCGTGCCCTCACCGACGAGTACAAGGAGCGGTACGCCGACGGCGAAAGCCTCGACGACCTGATGCCGGAGGCATTCGCGACGGTGCGCGAGGCGGCCAAGCGGGTGCTTGGCCAGCGTCACTACGACGTCCAGCTGATGGGCGGCGCCGCGCTGCACCTCGGGTACGTCGCCGAGATGAAGACCGGTGAGGGCAAGACCCTGGTGGGTACTCTGCCCGCCTATCTGAACGCGCTGTCCGACAAGGGCGTCCACCTCATCACGGTCAACGACTATCTGGCCGAGCGTGACTCCGAGTGGATGGGCCGGGTGCACAAGTTCCTCGGCCTCGAGGTCGGCTGCATTCTCGCCAATATGACCCCGGCACAGCGCCGCGAGCAGTACGCGTGCGACGTCACCTACGGCACGAACAACGAGTTCGGCTTCGACTATCTGCGCGACAACATGGCGTGGTCGCAGGACGAGCTGGTCCAGCGCGGCCACAACTTCGCGATCGTCGACGAGGTCGACTCGATCCTGGTGGACGAGGCCCGTACCCCGCTGATCATCTCTGGCCCGGCCGACCAGGCCACCAAGTGGTACGGCGACTTCGCCAAGCTCGTCCTGCGGCTGTCCCGGGGCGAGGCGGCGAACCTGCAGCGCGGCCAGGAGGAGACCGGCGACTACGAGGTCGACGAGAAGAAGCGCACCGTCGCCATCCATGAGTCCGGTGTGACCAAGGTCGAGGACTGGCTGGGCATCGACAATCTGTACGAGTCCGTCAACACCCCCCTGGTCGGCTACCTGAACAACGCCATCAAGGCCAAGGAGCTGTTCAAGAAGGACAAGGACTACGTCGTCATCGACGGCGAAGTCATGATCGTCGACGAGCACACCGGCCGTATCCTCGCCGGTCGCCGCTACAACGAGGGCATGCACCAGGCGATCGAGGCGAAGGAAGCGGTGGACATCAAGGACGAGAACCAGACCCTCGCCACGATCACCCTGCAGAACTTCTTCCGCCTCTACGGCAAGCTCTCCGGCATGACCGGTACGGCGATGACCGAGGCCGCCGAGTTCCACCAGATCTACAAGCTGGGCGTCGTCCCGATCCCGACCCACCGCGCGCTCGCCCGGGTCGACCAGTCCGACCTGATCTACCGCACCGAGGTGGCCAAGTTCGACGCGGTCGTCGAGGACATCGTCGAGAAGCACGAGAAGGGCCAGCCGGTCCTGGTCGGCACCACCTCCGTGGAGAAGTCCGAATACCTGTCGCAGCAGCTCTCCAAGCGCGGAGTGCCGCACGAGGTGCTGAACGCGAAGCAGCACGACCGGGAGGCGACGATCGTCGCCCAGGCGGGCCGCAAGGGTTCCGTCACGGTCGCGACGAACATGGCCGGCCGTGGTACGGACATCAAGCTCGGCGGCAACCCCGACGACCTCGCCGAGGCCGAGCTGCGCCAGCGCGGGCTGGACCCGATGGAGCACTCCGAGGAGTGGGCGGCCGCGCTGCCCGCCGCCCTGGAGAAGGCCGAGGCCGCGGTCAAGGCCGAGTTCGAGGAGGTCAAGGAGCTCGGCGGGCTGTATGTGCTGGGCACCGAGCGCCATGAGTCGCGCCGTATCGACAACCAGCTGCGCGGTCGTTCCGGCCGTCAGGGCGACCCCGGCGAGTCCCGCTTCTACCTCTCGCTCGGCGACGACCTGATGCGGCTGTTCAAGGCGCAGATGGTCGAGCGCGTGATGGCGATGGCCAACGTCCCCGACGATGTGCCGATCGAGAACAAGATGGTCACCCGCGCCATCGCCTCCGCCCAGTCGCAGGTCGAGCAGCAGAACTTCGAGACCCGTAAGAACGTCCTGAAGTACGACGAGGTCCTCAACCGGCAGCGTGAGGTCATCTACGGCGAGCGCCGCCGCGTCCTGGAGGGCGAGGACCTGCAGGAGCAGGTCGTCCACTTCATGAACGACACGATCGACGAGTACATCCAGGCGGAGACCGTCGAGGGCTTCGCGGAGGAGTGGGACCTGGACCGGCTGTGGGGCGCGTTCAAGCAGCTCTACCCGGTCGAGGTGACCGTCGAGGAACTGGAGGAGGAGACCGGCGACCGTGCCGGGATCACCGCCGAGTTCATCGGTGAGGCCATCAAGGACGACATCCGCCAGCAGTACGAGACCCGTGAGGAGCAGCTCGGCTCCGAGATCATGCGCGAGCTGGAGCGGCGTGTCGTGCTGTCCGTGCTGGACCGCAAGTGGCGCGAGCACCTCTACGAGATGGACTACCTCCAGGAGGGCATCGGGCTGCGCGCGATGGCCCAGAAGGACCCGCTGGTCGAGTACCAGCGGGAGGGCTTCGACATGTTCCAGGCCATGATGGAGGGCATCAAGGAGGAGTCGGTCGGCTACCTGTTCAACCTGGAGGTCCAGGTCGAGCAGCAGGTCGAGGAGGTCCCGGTCGAGGACGCCGAGGTGAAGGCCTCGCTGGAGAAGGACGTGCAGGACGCGGTCCCGGCGGGCGCGTCCTCGGGGCGTCCGGAGATCCACGCCAAGGGCCTGGAAGCCCCGCAGCGGCCGGACCGGCTGCACTTCTCGGCCCCGACGGTGGACGGCGAGGGCGGCATCGTGGAAGGCGACTTCGCCAACGGTGACACCCCGCCCGCGCCGCGCTCCGAGGCCGACGGGATGACCCGGGCGGAGCGGCGCAAGGCCAACAAGGGCGGTCGCCGCCGCAAGAAGTAGGGCGCGTTCGTCAGCTCGTCGGCGCGTCAGTAGCTCGTCAGTTCGTCAGAAGGCCGGGGCACCGTGCGATCGCACGGTGCCCCGGCCTTCTCATGTGACCAGCGGTCCGAGGTCGACGGCGGCGCAGCGCCAGCGGGCGTCGGCGCCCAGCTCCAGACGGAACGCCAGCGCGCTGAGCCGGTCGCCGGAGACGATCCGGGCGAACGCCTCGATCACCCCGTGCCGTGGCCGGTACTCCCCGCAGCGCCGTACGACGGGCGCGGCGCGTCCGGCGGCGGGGCGCAGCGGGGAGCGCGGCGCGAGGGCGATCAGCTGGTCGTAGGCGTCCGGGAGGGCGTGCCCGAGCAGGGTGTGGACGGGGCGCTGGCCGCTGAGGGTGAGCAGCAGCCGGTGCGCGAACCAGTAGTGCGGCAGCCGGTCCCGCTCCCGTCGTAAGGCGGCGAGGGCGGCCGTGCGGGAGACGGCCGCGGTGCGCAGGGCCGGTGCGGTGTGGATGCCGGGGCGCGGCGCGGCCACGCCGCCGGGCACGCTGTCCGGCCGCCGTACGGTGGCGCCGCCGCCCGGGCGCTGTACGGTGGCGCCGCCCGGGCGCCGGGAATCGCGGCGGCCCGGCGGCCCGCCGCGGCCTCCGGCCCCGCCGCTCCGGCGCCGGGCCGCGGTGCCCGTCGTGCCCCGTTCGCTGCCCCTGCCGCCGCCGTGGGCACCGCTGGGGGCATCACCGTGGGCGCCGTGGTCCGGCCGCCGGGCCGGGCGGCCCTCCTCGGTGACTGTGGTCGGCGTCGTCGTCCGGGTGGTCTCGTGCATGCGCCTCGCCGTCTCTGCCGGGCCCGGGGAGTACCGGGCAGTAGCTTCCGTTGGGAGACTTCTACCGACGTGTTTCCGCCACCCGCAATGCCCGGTCCCGGGCGCCTGGGGGCGGCATGGGGCTTCACCTATCCGGGGGAATCGGTTGGGTAGAAGGCCTGGTGGCGGCGTAGGAAGCGGCGGTCGAGCCGGGGTCCACAGGCCCCCGGAAATACCCCGAACGGGGACCGCGAGGGGCGCCCCGCGAAGCCGTTCCGGGCTGCGCCGGGACGGAGGCCGGGCCCCGCAGGCCCGGCCCGCTTGGTCCCGCAGCGCACCGCCCCCGCCGAAGGCGGGCCACGCCACCGCCCGGCTGGGCGTTGTGTGCCGCCGGGGCGAGGCGGACCGCAGGGCCGTCGCAGCGCCGGTGCCATGCGGGTGGCGGCCCGGCTGACCGGGCTGCCGGGGGCCGGGCGCCGCGTCCCCGGCCGCCGCATCGCCGCGAGCTGTCGTATGAAGGCCCGGCGGCCCTCGGATGCCTCCGGCGCTCGGGCAACCGCGCTCTACCGGCAGGGGGGCACCTCCCAGCGGTGGCTGGGGGAGGCTTTGGCGTCCCGGAGGCGAACTGGGCCCTCACGGCGGGAGCGTCGAACGTATGCTGGCGGGACCTGATGTCTCGTGAAAGTGGCGGCCCATGCGCGTCTACGTCCCCCTGACCCTCTCCGGTCTCGCCGAGGCGCACAAGACGGGAGAACTGGGACCGGGGCCGCTGACCGCCTACGCCGTGACGCCCGCGCTGCGCGAGTGGTACGTGTCGGACGACATCGAAGAGCTGGAGTACGCCGCGCTCAGCCGGGCCGCGCAGGCGTCCCTGCGGCTGCTCGCCGTGGACCGGCAGGTGCCGCGGCGGCGCGTGGTGGTGGCCCTGGACGTGCCCGACGGGCAGGCGGTCGCCGATCCGGACCGGGGGCTGGACCAGTCCGCGCTGGGGGAGGTGCGGATCGCCGCCGCCGTGCGGCTGTCCGAGGCCGCGGCGGTGCACCTGGACGCCGACGACGCCGAGCGGGACGTCGCCGCGGCGGCCGAGGCACTGGGCGCGGCGGACGTCGGGGACGACGACGCCCAGTTCACCGTGGACGGCGCGGAGGACCACGAGCTGCTGTGGTACGCCACCCAGGAGATCCCCCATCTCATCGAGTGAGCTACTTGCCCTGTCCCGTTCGCCGGTCCCGCTGGGTACCGTCGAGGGATGGGGAAGAACCGGGTGACGCACATCGTGTGGGACTGGAACGGCACGCTCTTTCACGACATCGACGCCGTGATCCTGGCGACGAACGCCTCCTTCGGGGAGATCGGCCTGCCGCCGATCACTCTGGAGCGCTACCGGGAGCTGTACTGCGTCCCGGTCCCGCTCTTCTACGAGCGGCTGATGGGGCGGCTGCCCACCGATGACGAGTGGGAGGTCATGGACGAGGCCTTCCACCGGCACTACTGGGCGCTGGCCGAGAGTGCGGGCCTGGCGCTCGGCGCCCGGGAGCTGCTCGCGGAGTGGCAGGGGGCGGGTCTCACCCAGTCGCTGTGCTCGCTCGCGCCGCACGAGAATCTGATGCCCCTGGTGCGTACGCATGGCATCGAACGCCACTTCGTCCGCGTGGACGGCCGCACCGGGCAGAGCACCACCGGCAAGGCCGAGCAGATGGTGCGCCATCTCGCCGCGCTGGAGAAGGTGCCGCCGCAGCGGGTCGTGGTCATAGGGGACGCGGTGGACGACGCGGTGGCGGCCCGGCATGTGGGCGCGCGGGCGGTGCTCTACACGGGCGGCTCGCACAGCCGGACCAGTCTGCTGGCCGCCGGGGTGCCGGTGGTCGACACCCTGGAGGAAGCCGTACGGGAAGCCGAGACGCTGGCTGACAGCTGACAGCCAGCGGGTAGCGGATGGCAGATTTCAGACTTCAGGTATCAGCTGACAGATAACGGAATCTGTCAGCTGATCGGCGCCTTCTGTCGCAGCACCGCCAGAAACTCCCGCATCCACACCGGATGGTCCGGCCATGCCCGCGACGACACCAGCGTGCCGTCCACCACGACCTCCGTGTCCTGGAACGTCGCTCCCGCCGCCTGCATGTCCAGTTCCAGCGCCGGGTACGAGGTCACCCGCCGTCCGGTCAGCGCGCCGACCGCCGCCGTCAGCAGTGGGCCGTGGCAGATCTGCGCCACCGGCTTGTCGGCGTCGAAGAACGACTTGCAGATCTTGCGCAGCTCCGGGTCGTTGCGCAGGTATTCCGGGGCCCGGCCGCCCGGGATGACCAGGGCGGCGTACTGTCCCGGGTCGACGTCGGAGAAGGCGAGGTCGGCGGGGAAGCTGTAGCCGGGCTTCTCGGTGTAGGTGTCGTAGCCGTCCTCGAAGTCGTGCACCACGAAGCGCAGCGTTTTGCGGGTGGGGGCCGCGATGTGTACGTCGTAGCCCTCCTCGCGCAGCCGCTGGTACGGGTACAGCACCTCCAGGGACTCGGCCGCGTCCCCGGTCACCAGCAGGATCTTCGCAGCCGTGCCGCTCATGCCGCCCACCTCCACGTTTCCACGCTTACCACCGTCGATGTCACCCTGCATCCGCATCAAGGGTTTGCCAAGAGCGCGTGATGAGACCTCGCACCCTGCCCTCCCTGTCCATTTCGGCAAACATCCGGGCCGAGTTTTGTACACGAACGGCTCATGACGAGCCCCTGGGGTGGAGCGATAGCCTTACTGCGTGATCAGCGCGATAGTCCACGGGGGCAAGGAGGCCCTCGCTCCCAGCCCGGGGCGCCTCCGGGCCGGAGCCGCTGCCGCTGGTCGACGCCGCGTGGGGTCGTCTTGGTCACTTACGGCCGAGTACGCCGCGGCCTTCTCCCGATCCGGCATACCGTCGTACGTGACCGGATACCCCGAGTCGCGGCGTCATGCCACCGCCACCTATGTCACGCAACGGCGCGCGACAGGAGCCAGAGGACATGCAGACCAAGCTGGACGAAGCCAAGGCCGAGCTGCTCGCACGGGCCGCGCGGGTCGCCGAGAACAGTCCTGCCGGGGGGCAACCACCGGTACAGGGCCCGGGCCCGGAGACCCTGACCGCATACCTCCAGCACTACTACCTGCACACGCCGCCGGAGGATCTCGCGGACCGCGACCCGGTCGACGTCTTCGGTGCGGGACTCTCCCACTACCGGCTCGCCGAGGCGCGCCCGCAGGGCACGGCGAACGTTCGGGTGCACACTCCGACCGTCGAGGAGCACGGCTGGACGTGCAGCCATTCGGTCGTCGAGGTCGTCACCGACGACATGCCGTTCCTGGTCGACTCGGTCACCAATGAGCTGACCCGCCAGGGCCGCGGCATCCATGTGGTGATCCACCCGCAGGTGGTCGTGCGCCGTGACATCACCGGCAAGCTGATCGAGCTGCTGGACGCCTCGTACGACCGCAAGGCCCGTGAGAATCTGCCGCACGACGCCGTCGTCGAATCCTGGATTCACGTCGAGACCGACCGGGAGACCGACCGCGGCGACCTCAAGCAGATCACCTCCGATCTGCTGCGCGTCCTGTCCGACGTCCGCGAGGCCGTCGAGGACTGGGACAAGATGCGCCAGTCGGCGCTGCGGCTGTCCGAGGTGCTGCCGGAGGAGCCCAAGGCCGCCGAGGTGCTGCCGGAGGAGGTCGAGGAGGCCCGTGAGCTGCTGCGCTGGCTCGCCGACGACCACTTCACCTTCATCGGCTACCGCGAGTACGAGCTGACCCAGGCGCCCACCGAGGCCGGTGGCGAGGAGGACGTGCTGAGCGCGGTGCCCGGCACGGGCCTGGGCATCCTGCGCTCCGATCCGGCCCACCAGGACACTGATGAGAGCGTCCACGCCGGGCCCGCCCCGGTGTCCCCGTCGTTCAACCGGCTGCCCGCCGACGCGCGCGCCAAGGCCCGCGAGCACAAGCTGCTGGTCCTCACCAAGGCCAACAGCCGCGCCACCGTCCACCGGCCGTCCTACCTCGACTACGTCGGCGTGAAGAAGTTCGACGCCGAGGGCAATGTGATCGGCGAGCGCCGCTTCCTGGGGCTGTTCTCGTCCGCCGCGTACACCGAGTCGGTGCGCCGGGTCCCGGTCATCCGGCGCAAGGTGGCCGAGGTGCTGGCGGGCGCCGGGGTCGGGGCCAACAGCCACGACGGCCGGGACCTGCTGCAGATCCTGGAGACCTACCCGCGCGACGAGCTGTTCCAGACCCCGGTCGACCAGCTCCGCTCGATCGTCACCAGCGTGCTCTACCTCCAGGAGCGCCGCCGGCTGCGGCTGTTCCTGCGTCAGGACGAGTACGGGCGCTACTACTCCGCGCTGGTCTACCTGCCCCGTGACCGCTTCACCACCGATGTGCGGCTGCGGCTGACCGACATCCTGCTGGAGGAGCTGACCGGCCGCCCGCCGGTGGACTTCACCGCCCTGCACACCGAGTCGGTGCTGTCCCGGCTGCACTTCGTGGTCCGCGTCCAGCCCGGTACGGAGCTGCCCGACCTGACCGACGCCGATGTCGAGCGCATCGAGAACCGGCTGGTCGACGCCGCCCGTTCCTGGGCCGACGGCTTCTCCGAGGCCCTGGTCTCCGAGGTGGGCGAGGAGCGCGCCGCCGAGCTGCTGCGCCGCTACCAGCACGCCTTCCCGGAGGGCTACAAGGCCGACCACACGCCGCGCGGCGCCGTCGCCGACCTCCAGCACGTGGAGCGGCTGACCGCCGAGGACAGCCCGCAGGACTTCGCGCTCAGCCTGTACGAGCCGGTCGGCGCGGCCCACGCCGAGCGCCGCTTCAAGATCTACCGGGCGGGCGGCCAGGTGTCGCTGTCGGCCGTGCTGCCGGTGCTCAACACGCTCGGCGTCGAGGTGGTCGACGAGCGCCCGTACGAGCTGCGCTGCGCGGACAGGACGACGGCCTGGATCTACGACTTCGGGCTGCGGCTGCCGCTGCGCGAGGGCGAGGCGCTCGCCGACGACGCCCGCGAGCGCTTCCAGAACGCGTTCGCCGCCGTGTGGACCGGCCAGGCCGAGAGCGACAACTTCAACCAGCTGGTGCTGGGCGCGGGGCTGGACTGGCGGCAGGCCATGGTGCTGCGCGCGTACGCCAAGTACCTGCGGCAGGCCGGTTCGACCTTCAGCCAGTCGTACATGGAGGACACCCTCCGTAACAATGTGCACACCACCCGGCTGCTGGTCTCCCTCTTCGAGGCCCGGATGTCGCCCGAGCGGCAGCGGGCGGGCCTGGAGCTGACCGATGCCCTGATGGAGGAGCTGGACGCGGCGCTGGACCAGGTGGCCTCGCTCGACGAGGACCGCATCCTGCGCTCGTTCCTCACCCTCATCAAGGCCACCCTGCGCACCAACCACTTCCAGAAGAACGCGCACGGCGCGCCGCACGACTACCTGTCGATCAAGCTCGACCCGCAGGCCGTGCCCGATCTGCCCGCGCCCCGCCCGGCGTACGAGATCTGGGTGTACTCGCCGCGCGTCGAGGGTGTGCACCTGCGCTTCGGCAAGGTCGCGCGCGGTGGCCTGCGCTGGTCCGACCGGCGTGAGGACTTCCGTACCGAGATCCTGGGCCTGGTCAAGGCGCAGATGGTGAAGAACACGGTCATCGTGCCGGTCGGCGCCAAGGGCGGTTTCGTCGGCAAGCGGCTGCCGGACCCGTCGGTGGACCGGGACGCCTGGATGGCCGAGGGCATCGGCTGCTACAAGACCTTCATCTCCGGTCTGCTCGACATCACCGACAACCTGGTCGGCGGCCAGGTCGAGCCGCCGAAGGACGTCGTCCGGCACGACGGGGAGGACACCTACCTGGTCGTCGCCGCCGACAAGGGCACCGCGACCTTCTCCGACATCGCCAACGAGGTCGCCCAGTCGTACGGCTTCTGGCTCGGCGACGCCTTCGCCTCCGGCGGTTCGGCCGGTTACGACCACAAGGGCATGGGCATCACCGCGCGCGGCGCCTGGGAGTCCGTCAAGCGGCACTTCCGGGAGCTGGACCACGACACCCAGAGCGAGGACTTCACGGTCGTCGGCGTCGGCGACATGTCCGGTGACGTGTTCGGCAACGGCATGCTGCTGAGCGAGCACATCCGGCTGGTCGCCGCCTTCGACCACCGGCACATCTTCATCGACCCCAACCCGGACGCGGCCACCTCGTACGCCGAGCGGCGCCGGCTGTTCGAGCTGCCGCGCTCGTCCTGGGAGGACTACGACACCGGGCTGATCTCGGCGGGCGGCGGCATCCACCCCCGGACCGCCAAGGCCATCCAGATCACCCCGCAGGTGCGGGCCGCGCTCGGCATCGAGACCAAGGTCGCCAAGATGACCCCGGCCGACCTGATGAAGGCCATCCTCAAGGCCCCGGTCGACCTGCTGTGGAACGGCGGCATCGGTACGTACGTCAAGGCGTCCACCGAATCGCACGCCGACGTCGGCGACAAGGCCAACGACGCGATCCGGGTGGACGGCCAGGACCTGCGGGTCAAGGTCGTCGGCGAGGGCGGCAACCTGGGCCTGACCCAGCTCGGCCGCATCGAGTTCGCCACCAACGGCGGCGGGATCAACAGCGACGCGATCGACAACAGCGCCGGGGTGGACACCTCCGACCACGAGGTGAACATCAAGATCCTGCTCAACGCGCTGGTCACCGAGGGGGACATGACGGTCAAGCAGCGCAACAAGCTGCTGGCCGAGATGACCGACGAGGTCGGCGCGCTGGTGCTGCGCAACAACTACGCGCAGAACGTGACCCTCGCCATCTCCGCCGCCCAGGCCCCCAGCCTGCTCCACGCCCACCAGCGGCTGATGCGCCGGCTGTCGCGCGAGGGACGGCTGGACCGCGGGCTGGAGTTCCTGCCCGCCGACCGGGTCATCCGCGAGCGGCTGTCCGCCGGGCGCGGTCTGACCCAGCCCGAGCTGGCCGTGCTGCTCGCCTACGTCAAGATCACGGTGGCGGACGAGCTGATCGGCACCGGGCTCCCCGACGACCCGTACCTCCAGCGGCTGCTGCACGCCTACTTCCCACAGGCGCTGCGCCAGAGCTTCCCCGAGTACGTCGACGGGCACGCACTGCGCCGCGAGATCATCACCACGGTGCTGGTCAACGACACGATCAACACCGCCGGTTCGACCTTCCTGCACCGCATGCGGGAGGAGAGCGGGGCCTCCACCGAGGAGGTCGTGCGCGCCCAGACCGCGGCCCGAATGATCTTCGAGCTGGGGGAGGTCTGGGACGAGGTCGAGGCGCTGGACACGGTCGTCGCCGCGGACTTCCAGACCCGGATGCGGCTGCACTCGCGCCGACTCGTCGAGCGCGGCACCCGCTGGCTGCTCAACAACCGGCCGCAGCCGCTGGAGCTGGCCGGGACGATCGAATTCTTCGCCGAGCGGGTCGCCGCGGTGCGGGCACAGCTGCCCAAGCTGCTGCGCGGCGGCGACATCGAGTGGTACCAGCGCATCCACGACGAGCTGACCGCCGCCGGTGTCCCGGACGATCTGGCGACCCGGGTGGCGGGCTTCTCGTCCGCCTTCCCGACGCTGGACATCGTCGCCATCGCGGACCGCACCGGCAAGGACCCCCTCGCGGTCGCCGAGGTCTACTACGACCTGGCGGACCGGCTGTCGATCAGCCAGCTGATGGACCGCATCATCGAACTGCCGCGGGCCGACCGCTGGCAGTCCATGGCCCGCGTCTCCATCCGCGAGGACCTGTACGCGGCGCAGGCCGCCCTCACCTCCGACGTCCTGTCGGTCGGTAACGGCGGCTCCACGCCGGAGCAGCGCTTCAAGGCCTGGGAGCAGAAGAACGCCGCGATCCTCCAGCGGGCGCGGACGACGCTGGACGAGATCCAGTCGTCGGAGACGTTCGACCTGGCGAACCTGTCGGTGGCGATGCGCACCATGCGGACGCTGCTGCGCACGCACAGCTGACCGCTCCGGTCGGTTTTCGGCGCCCCCGGCGGGTTTCATGCCCGCCGGGGGCGTTTTTCACCCGCTCGGCCGCCCCCGCCTTGGGCTTATCGGGCATATCGGGACGTACGACCCTACGGTGTGAGTCAGTGAGCGCTTCGCGCCTCGACCCGCCGTCGCGTCCGTCGCGTCCCGAGGAGCCCGCATGCCCCGCTTCAGCATCGTCATCGCCGCCTACCGCGTGCAGGGCTATCTGCAGGCCTGCCTGGACTCCGTGCTGACCCAGTCGTTCCGCGACGTGGAAGTGGTGGCCGTCGACGACTGCTCGCCGGACCACTGCGGTGCCATCATCGACTCCCGCGCGGCCCACGACAGCCGGGTGGTGCCCGTGCACCAGGCCGTCAACTCCGGCCCCGGCCAGGCCCGTAACGCCGGTGTCGAACGGGCCACCGGCGACTATCTGCTCTTCCTCGACGGGGACGACACCCTCGCGCCCGGCACCCTGGAGGGCCTCGCCGAACGGCTCGCCCTCGACGAGGACCCGGACATCCTCTACTTCAACCACGTACGCACCTACTGGTCGGGGCGTACCGCGCCCAGCGTCTTCGGGGAGCTGCTGGCCTCGGCGGGCACGGAGGTGTTCTCCGTCCTGGAGCGCCCCGAATTCCTGCGGATCTTCGCGATGTCGTCCAACCGGGTCTACCGCCGCGCCTTCTACACCGGCCACGGTTTCTCGTTCAGCGAGGGAATCTACGAGGACGCGCTGCTGTCGTATCTGACGATGCTGACGGCGCGGCGCATCTCCTGTGTGGACCTGGTCGGCCTGGAATACCGTCAGCGCCGGGTCGGCGCCAGTACGGGAAGTCCCGGCGAGAAACACTTCGTCATATTCGACCAGTACGCCCGGCTCTTCACCTTCCTCGACGAGCATCCGCATCTGAATCCGCTGCGGTGTCTGCTCTTCGAGCGGGCCGTCTCCCATTTCCTGTTCTGCCTGGACCGCCGTTCCCGGGTGGCGGCGGCCGACCGGCCCCGGTTCTTCCGCCGGGCCGCCACCTGGTACCGGACTCACATCCCGGACGGATTCCGGCCGCCCGCCGGAGCCGAATGGCGCTTCGCGGCGCTGGCCCGCGGCTCGTTCGCCCGCTACCGGGAGCACGAGACGGCGACGCGTGCCGTCGCCGGGGCCCGCAAGGCCAGGCGGATGGCGCGCGCGGCGCTGGCCGTACGGGGCAAACGGGCCCTGTACCGGGCCCACCGGCGGCGCCCGGCCGACCCGAACCTGGCCGTCTACAGCGCGTACTGGGGCCGCGGAGTGCTGTGCAATCCGGCGGCGATCTACTACAAGGCCCGGGAACTGGCACCGCACATCCATGGGGTGTGGGTGGTCAAGAAGTCGGAGATCGCCTCGCTTCCGGAGGACGTCGACTACGTCGTCTCGGGCACCCGGGACTTCTACCGGACGGTGGCCCGCGCCACCTATTTCATCAACAACGTCAATTTCCCCAACGACGTCGTCAAACGGCCCGGCACGGTGCATGTGCAGACCTTCCACGGCACACCGCTCAAATGCATGGGCCTGGACCAGCAGTACTATCCCGCCGCCGCGGCGGGAATGAGCTTCGGGAATCTCCTCAAGCGCATCGACCGCTGGGACGTCGCCCTCTCCTCGAATCCGCACTCCAGCGAGGTGTGGGAACGGGTCTATCCCGCCGACTACCGGCTGCTGGAATGCGGATATCCGCGCAACGACGTGCTGGTCTCGGCCTCCGCGGACGACGTACGGCGCGCTCGCGCCGGGCTCGGCGTTCCGGAGGGCCACACCGCCGTCCTCTACACCCCCACGATCCGCGACTACCAGAAGGGGTTCGTCCCCCGGCTGGATCTGGAGCGGGTCAGCCGCGCCCTGGGCCCCCGTACGACGCTCCTGGTGCGGGCGCACTACTCGTACCGGCCGTCGGCGGCGCTGCGCGAACTCGACGCGGCGGGGCTGGTGCGCGACGTGTCGAACCACCCTCGGGTGGAGGAGGTGTGCCTGGCCGCCGACGCGCTGATCACCGACTATTCGTCGATCATGTTCGACTACGCGCTGCTGGACCGGCCCATCGTGATCTACGCGGACGACTGGGACACCTACCGGGCCGCCCGCGGCGTCTACTTCGACCTGCTGTCGGGCCGCCCCGGCGACACTCCGGGCCCGGTGGCCCGCACCCTGGACGAACTGGTCGCCGTCTTCCGCGAGGGCCGCTGGTGCGACGCCGAGGCGGCCGCGCTGCGCGCCGCCTTCCGGGCCCGCTTCTGCCCGTACGACGACGGCCACGCGGCCGAGCGCGTCGTACGGACGCTCATGCTGGGCGAGGACGTCACGGCCCGGCCGCTGCCGTCCGTGGCGCAGGGGCGGCCCGGGAGCCGTACGGTGCCGTCGCCGCACGAGGCGCGGGGGCACGGCGGGGGCGCGCTGCCGCCGCATGCCGTGCAGCCCACGCGTGCCGTTCCGGAGGTTCCCGAGGTGCCCGAGGTTTTCGAGAGCGACTGATCCCGTCGTACGCCTGTCGTACCCCCGTCGTACGTCCGTGAAGGTCCGTGAGCCGGAGTCCGGAGGCCGTCATGTCCGCAGCGTCCCCTGCCCGCCCCCGCGTCAGCGTGATCATTCCCGCCTACAACGCCATGCCGGAGCTGACCCGGGCCGTCACCTCCGCGATGGACCAGACCCTCGGCCCGGAGCACATCGAGATCATCGCGGTGGACGACGGTTCGACCGACGGCACCGGCGACGAGCTGGAGCGGCTCGCCCGCACCTGCCCCGCGCTGCGCGTCGTCCACCAGGAGAACTCCGGCTGCGCGGGCAGCCCCCGCAACACCGGACTGGACCGCGCGCGGGGCGACTTCGTGTTCTTCCTCGACTCCGACGACTACCTCGGGCCGGACGCGCTGCGCCGCATGGTCGCCATGGCCGACGAGAACGGCACGGACATCGTGCTCGGCAAGATCGCCTCGGTGGGCGGACGCGCCGTGCCCCGGGCCGTCTTCTCGCACAACCAGCCGCGCACCGACATCTTCTCCTCCCACGCCTATCTGACCCTGGGCCCCTGGAAGCTCTTCCGGCGGTCGCTCATCGAGCGGCTGCGGCTGCGCTTCCCGCCCTACCGCAACTGTGAGGACAAGCCGTTCACCGCGGCCGCCTACCTCAACGCCTCCGGCATCTCCGTCGTCGCCGACTACGACTGCTACTACGTCCGCTACCGCGAGAACCGCAGCAATCTCACCCTCACCGCGTCCGATCTCGCCCACCGCATGGACGGCATCCGGCTGTGCTTCGAGACCGTGGCCCGCTACCTCGAACCGGGCGCCCGCCGCGACCAGATCATGCGCCGTCACGTCGAATGGGAACTGTGCGGTCCGCTGCGGGCGCTGCTGCCCCGCGAGAGCGAACGGGACGCGCGCGAGCGCTTCTTCCCCGAGTTCCGGCACTGGGCGCGGACCTGGGTGACCGACACCATCGTCCAGCGGATCGACGCCCCGGACCGGCTGCTGATCCATCTGTTGCGCGCCGACCGCTTCGACGACGTCCTGGCCGTCGCGCGCGACGCCAAGCGGGACGCGGAGTGCGGACGCCTCGTCGACAAGGGGCGCGTCTACTGGACGCATCCGTTCTTCCGCGACCACACCGCCGACGTCCCCGACGCCTGCTTCGACATCACCGACCGGCTGCCGGTCCACCACCGCCTCGATACGGCGCGGTGGCACGGCGGAGTGCTGCGGCTGACGGGCCACGCCGCCATCGAGGGCATCGAGGCCATCGAAGGCATCGAGGGCATTGACGCGCTCGAACCGGGTACCGAACTCGTCCTGCGCAAGTACGAGTCCGACCGCCCCGAGATCCGGGTGCCCACCACCTCCGCCGGGACATCCGGTGGTCTTGTCGCCGACATCGACCCGGCCACCGCCGACGACGGCGCACCGCTGGAACGCGGCCTGTGGAACCTCTACCTGGACGTCCGGGCCCAGGACGTCAGCCGTGTCGTACGGCTCCGCGGCAGCCGCGAGGACGGTGAGATCGTCCGGCCGCCGCAGCGCGCTGTGACGACACCGCGCGGCGAACCGGTGGTGGTCGTCCCGTACGTCACCCCCTACGGCAATCTCTCGCTCGACGTCGGCGGGGTCGCCCACGCCCGCGACGACGACATCCCCTGCCAGGTGACCCGGACCGCCTGGCACGGCACCAGGAAGGCCGTCCTGATCGTCGGCGGGCGGCTGACCGGCGATGTCACCCGGAACGGGGACGGCCTGCGGCTGCGCGCCGAGAGCGGGACGGGCGCGGTGCGCGAGGTCGCGGCGCGGTTCGAACCGGTTGCGGCGCTTCCGGTTCCGGTGACTTCACCGCCCTGCTGCCCGTCGAACGGCTGACGGCGGGTCGCTGGACGCTGACGCTGACCATGGAGGACCGCAGCGTCGACGTGCCCCGCCCGGCGCGGCTGGCCGGGACCCGCTGGTTCCGCTTCGGCCGTCCGTACTACGCCAAACCGCTCACCCGGCGGTCTGCCCTGGACCCGGCCCGGGAGGCCCTTGCCCTGGAGGTGGCGCCGGTCAGGATCGCCGCGGGTGTGCGGCGGCGGGCCCGGGCCCGTACTCGTCGTCTCCGTACTGGCGGATGACCGCGGGTCAGCCGCGGCGGCCGAGGCGGTTGCGGGCGGCGGCGAAGAGGCGTACGGGGGCGATGCGCAGCTCCAGGGTCGCCTCGCCGTGCCCGGTGAGCGGTTTGGCGTAGTACGGACGGCCGTGGCGCAGCCAGCGGGTGCCGGGCAGCCGCTCGGGCGGCGGTACCGGTACGGGGGCGGCGCGCGGCGGGCCGTCGCCCCGGTCGATCAGGGCGAGCGTCACCGTCCAGCGGCCGCGGCCCAGGTCGCGCACCGGCAGCCGGGCGGTGAACGCCCCCGCCGGGTGGCCCGCCGCGTACCGCACGGGGTGGTCCAGGACGCGGCCGTCGGTGTGTTCGGCACGCAGCCGCAGCACCCGGTTGCGGGGCGGCGTGCCCGGCGGCAGCAGCCGCCCGGCGACGACCAGCGTGCCCTTGTCGGACGGATGCCACAGCGCCTCCGTCACCTCGCAGGGCGCGCCGCGCGGGGCCGGGCCGATGTCGAGGGAGAGATTGCCGTAGGGGGTGGTGAAGTACGGCGTGACGCGGGCGCGCAGGCCGGGGCCCGCGGTTACCACCCGGCGCGCGGTGCCGATGTCGAGCCCCTCGTCGTGGCGGTTGCCGAAACGTATCGTGCGGCTGACGCCCTCGGCGCGTACGTCGAGGAAGACGTCCCAGACGCCGGGGCGCAGCGGGGCGCCGCAGTCGGCGGTGGTGATGTCGATGTCCGCCGCGAACTCGCCGTTCACCGACGCGCCGCTGTCCCTCGTCTTTCCGTCCGTCGCCTCGTCGCCCACCACTGTGACCGGCACGCACAGTTCGTCCTTGGCCTCGCGGCGGCGCAGTACCAGTTCGGTGCGGTCCTCGGGGCCGGCGTTCAGGCCCTTGACCTCGGCCCGGCCGCGGACCCGCAGGGTGGAGCCGTCGTGCCAGGCCGCACCGGTGAGGTGGTGGCGGACCGGCAGCCGGTCGGTGACGTCGAAGCAGACGTCGGGGACGTCGGCCGCCGGGTCGCGGAAGAAGGGGTGCAGCCAGAACACGCGCCCCTTCTCGACCAGATGGCCGCGGCCCGCGTCTTCCTTCGCGGTGCGGATGACGGTCAGCAGATCGTCGAAGCGGCCGGTGCGCAGCAGGTGGACCATCAGCCGTTCGGGCGCGGTGAGGGTGCGGAAGAGCGTGTCCGAGCAGTGGTCGGTCGCCCAGCGGCGCAGCTCGGGGAAGAACCGCGTCCGCGCCTCGGTCTCGTCCTCGCGGGGCAGGGCGCGCAGCGCGCCGCACAGCTCCCGGCGGATGTGGCGCCGCATCACATGGTCGCGGCGCGGGCCGGGCTGGGTGTAGCGGGCGGCGGTCTGGAACAGCAGCCGGATGGTGTCGATGCGGTCGGTGAGGCCGGTGCGGGCGGGGTTCGGCCCGGTCTCGGGGCGGGTGGTGAGGTGGTAGCAGTCGTAGTCGGCGACGACGGAGATGCCGGAGGCGTTGAGGTAGGCGGCCGCGGTGAAGGGCTGGTCCTCGCCGGTACGGCAGTCCTCCGGGAACCGCAGGTGGAACCGTTCGATGAGGGAGCGGCGGAACAGTTTCCAGGGGCCGAGGGTGGAGTAGGCCTGCGAGTCGAGGGCGTCGGTGCGCAGCTGGTTGTGGCGGAAGACGGCCCGGGGGACGCCGCGCCCGGTGGGGGAGGCCATCCGTCCGAGGACGACGTCGGTGCCGTTCTGGTCGGCCATCGCGACCATGCGGCGCAGCGCGTCGGGGCCCAGGTGGCCGTCGGCGTCGAGGAAGAAGACGTACTCGCCGCGGGCGAGGTCGAGTCCGGTGTTGCGGGGCCTGCCCGGTCCGCCGCCGGGTTCCTGGTGGACGACCTTGAGGGCGGGGCAGTCGGCGGCCAGCCGGTCCAGCTCCGCGGCGGTGCCGTCGGTCGATCCGGTGTCGACCGCGATGATCTCCAGCCGGGCGATGCCTATCGTCTGCCGCATGGCGGAGGCGAGGGCGCGGGTCAGTGCGGGCATGGCGTTGCGGGCGGGGACGATCACGCTGACGCGGGGGCGCGGGCCGGGGCGTGGGGTGCGCGGCAACATGCGGACTCCGGTGGGTGAGGTGGGGCTCAGGCGGCGTTGCCGGGGGGTGCGGACGGGCGGGGGCGTGCGGGGGTGCCGCGGTCGCGGTCATCGCGGCGGTTGACGTGCTGCGTTCCCATGATCGCTCCTGATTCCGGGTGCTCCGGATGCTCCGGGCGGCTGCTTATGGCGGCTGCTCATGGTCTTGGCCGGGGATGAGGGACGGGTGTACTGACAGTGGATGACGGTCGGCGTCCGGGTCGCCCCGTTCGACGTACGGCACGCCGGACCCGTTCACTTCGCGGGCGGCGGCGCGGAAGGAGCGCATGTGCAGGGTGCGGCCGTCGGTTGCTCATCGAGTGCTCCCTCGCGGATCGTCTGGCGTTCGCGCAGCCGGATGAGTGCCTCGCCCTTCGCGGCGAGCGCGTCGACGGCCTCGTTGAAGCGCTGGATGGACGGCGGGACGGTGGGGCCGAGCAGATACGCCTTCAGCTCGTGGCGGGCGGCGCGCAACGGGTCCCGGGCGGGGTCGAAGAGCACCCGGAGGAGGCCGTCGACCTCGTCGTCCGCCCCGGCGTCGCCCCCTCCGTCGGCCTCGTCGTCCGTCCCGGTGGCCTCCGGGCCGAGCAGGTAGGCGGCGCGGGCCACCGTGTGCTGCCGCCGGAACTCCAGCGCGCCGAGCCCCGCCGTATCGGTGAGGGCGTACGGCTTGAGGGTGGCGATGAAGTCCGGGACCACGCCGGAGAGGTCACCGATCAGCAGATCGGCCTGGTCGAAGCAGGAGTGGAGATCCGGTGTCGTCGTGTCGACCACCTGGTGCAGCCACGGCGGCGAGGCCGCCCAGTGCGCCCGGTGCCACTGCTCGGCCAGCTCCCTGGCCTCGTACGGCAGCGCCGGATCGGGGGCGGCGCTGTCGCGGGTGAGCATCGCCTCGTCGGCGTCGGCCCGGCGCAGCCGTGCGGTGTGTGCGGCGATACGTCGCGTCAGCTCGGCGCGGCAGCGGGCGGCCTCGGCGCGCAGCGCCGTGACCTCCTCGGGCTCGTCCGCCCCCTCCTTCCCGGCCCGCTGCTCGTTCGCCGTGCCGATCAGGGCGACGACGCGCTGGTGCGCGGCGGACGCTCGACCGTTGGTGAGCGGGTGCGGCCGGTAGAGGACCCGGACCGGCGGCTCGCTCTCCAGCAGCCGCTGTACGAGCGTCTCGCCTGCGGCCGTCAGCGCGGCGGGGCCCGGCGCGTACAGCACGGTGGGGAGGGGGCGGTCCGGGGCGCGGCCGTCGTCCTCCTGGACTCGGATGCCGTCCAGTTGGGGCCGTCCCACCTCCACGATGTTCGCGTCCTCGACCCCGACCGCCGCCTCCGCGTACGCCTGCCGCCCGGCCCGGCCCGCGACCCACACCTGGTCGTAGACCTTGCTGTACGGACTGACCCCGGCGGCCGTGTCGCCGTTCCCGTCCCCGCCCGCGTCCCCGTCGCCGTCCCCGTGGCCGAGGAACACGTGCTGCATGGTGGGGACGCGCAGCAGGTGGATGTTCTCGCCGACATCCGCCGGATAGAGCGCGACCCGCACGCTGCCGAGGTCCAGCCTCCGCAGATGCGTCGCGTCCGGCACGCACAGCACCGGCAGCGCGGTCGGCGCCAGCGCCTCCAGCAGATGCCGTTCCCGCAGGATCACCAGCGACGGGGCGCGTAGCGCCGCCACCGTCTCCAGCCACATGTCGACCTGGTACGCGGCCTCCCGCGGCCCGGAGAAGTACAGCACCGTCTCCGGCCGGTGCCGGACGAGCCAGGCGTCCACCTCGGCCAGCACCCGCGCCGGGCCCGGCAGCCGGAGCGACCGCACCAGGTACGGCAGCAGTGCCAGCACCGTCACCACACATCCCCCGGCCGCCGCCGTCAGCCCCGCCACCACCCAGCGGGCGTCCCCGGTGACCAGCGTCGCCGCCAGCCCGCCCAGCGCCGACACCTCGTACGCCAGCATCCGCAGCCCCGGCCATTCCGTCAGCCGCCGCGGCGGCCGGTCGCGGATGCCCAGCCCGCGCAGATCGATATGGCGCGCCGCGACCGCGAGCTGTCGCCGACGGCGGATCAGCGTGCATATCGCGGCATGCAGCGCCTGGCCGCCCAGCAGACACAGCACCAGCGCCATCGCCGAGGCCAGCCCGACCGGACCGGTGACATGCATCCGTCCGAGCAGCAGAAGCAGCAGCACACACCGCAGCTCACAGCGCAGCGTCTCCCCGATGTGCAGCCGCCCCAGACGCCCTATCAGCCCCGGCTCACTGCGCTGCAGCAGCAGATCACCCCCGACCGCCACCGCCGACGCGCCGACGAACACCCCACCGGCCCCGGTGACGGCGGCCCCCGCCATCACCCCCATCCCCCCGGCCACCACGGCGAACGCCGCGAGACCGCGGAAACTCCGGACACCGAGGCGATTCATGGCGCGAGCCCTTCGCGGCGGATACGTCGTACTCACCGCACCCTAGGCGACTCGCCGTATATGCGCCTTTTGTCGCTATCCGAATGGCTCGAATGGCGATCAGGCCCTGGCAGGCTGTGACGGAAGGTGCCGTCGACTCGGTGGTGTCGGGGAGGTTGGGCATGGACGAGGCTCTTGTGGACCTGGACGACGCGGGCGGTTTGGGGGACCCCTGGGAAGGGGTGGACGCCGGGGGCGTGGGGCGGGCTGTTCGGGAGCAGGCGGCGCGGGCCGTGGCCGGGGTGGGTGACATGGCGTCGTACCTCGCCGACCAGGTGGCCGACGCCTCCCACCGGGAGGTCATCGGGCCGCTGCTGGACGGCGGGGGCGCGAGTGGGGTCGTCGTCCGGCGGGGTGCGGTGATCGCGTCCTGGGGAGAGCCGGCGCGCGTGGAGATGGCGTACAGCGCGACGAAGAGCGTGCTGGCGCTGGTGGCGGGCATCGCCCATGACGACGGGCTGTTGGTCCTGGACGAGCCGGTTTCCGCGCGGGTCGGGCTGCCGCAGTTCGACGGGGTCCACGGGCGGGCGGTTACCTGGCGGCATCTGCTGGACCAGACGAGCCAGTGGGAGGGCGAGCTGTGGGGGAAGCCGACGTCGGCCGACGCGCAGAGCACGCGGGAGGGCACCGAGTCGGCGGGCGGGCCGCCGGGTGAGGGGTGGGCGTACAACGACGTCCGGGTGAACCTGACCGCCCTGGCGCTCACCGTGCTGCTCCGCCGTGCGCTGCCGGATGTGCTGCGGGAGCGGGTCATGGGCCCGGTCGGCGCGTCGTCGTCCTGGTCCTGGCACGGCTACGCGAACGCGTATCTGGACCTCGACGGCGCCCGGGTGCCGGTGGTCTCCGGCGGCGCCCACTGGGGCGGAGGGCTGTGGATCAGCGCGCTCGACCTGGCCCGCATCGGGCAGCTGTGCCTGCGTGGCGGCCGATGGGGACGCGCCCGGGTCGTCTCCGCCCGGTGGATCGAGCAGATGTGGACGCCGTGCCGGGTCAAGCCGGACTACGGGCTGTCCTGGTGGCTCAACGACCACCGCACGGTATGGCCCACCGCTCCGGCCACCGGGCGCTGCGCCCGTGGCAACGGCGGCGGCCATCTGCTGTGGGCCGACCCCGCCCGGGATCTGGTCATCAGCTCCCGCTGGGGCGCGGGCGTCGAGGCTCTGATCGCTGCGGTGTCGAGGGCCGTCGCGCCGGGGCCGGTCAGCGCGGGGTGGTGACGGGTGGGGTGGCCGGGGGGAAGGCGCGGCGGGCGAGGGTGGCGGCGGTGGTCAGGCGGGTCAGGGTGGGGCGGAGGGCGCGGGAGCGGTAGGGGGCGTTCCAGGCGTAGGGGAAGGACGCCTTGTCGGGGGTGATGAGGTTCGTCGTCTCGTCGCAGGCCAGGATCGCGATCAGCCAGCGGCGTACGGCGCGGTGGAAGGCGGGGGTCAGCGGGCGCGGGGCCAGCAGCCAATCGCGGGACTGGGGGCTGACGGCCTGCTGGTAGGTGGTCTCGTCGTAGCGCTGCCAGGGGGACTCCGGGGTGATCGGGTGGAGGCCGTAGTCCATGGCGGTGAGCGGGGTCAGGGCGGTGCGGAGGGTGTCGTGGTCGGCGCTGGGGAGGAGTTCGCAGATGATCCAGGGGCGGTGACGGCGGATGGTGGCGAGGGCGCCAGTGAGGACGTCCGCTTCGTAGGTCTCGACGTCCACCTTGATGAGGTGGGGGGTGAGGCCGCGGTCCTCGGTGAACGCGTCCACCGTCGTGACCGGGACCGTCACCGATTCGGTGTGCTTGCGGTGGGCCGGGTTGAGGGAGTTCGAGGACTCCGACTTGTGGGAGAAGTACAGCTCCGCGGTGCCGGGTTCGGAGGAGAGCGCGGTCTGCTGCACCTCATAGTCGAGGCGGTTGCAGTGGCGGATGCGGCGGCAGAGGGCGGCGGTCTGCGGGGTGGGCTCGAAGGCGATGGTGTGCGGCCCGCCATGCCCGTAGACCGCGTCGACCAGGGCCGAGTACAGCCCGATGTGCGCCCCGATGTCGTACACCGCGCTGCCCGCCGGGGCCTGCCCGGCGAGCGCCAGCAGGGTGGCCTGGGTGGTGGGTTCGTAGCCCGCCAGGCCGGAGCGGCGCAACTGCCGCTGCACCGCGGTCTGTTTGCGGCTGAGCACATTGAGCGCGCGGGGGTACGGGCCGCGGGTGGCCAGGACGTCCGGGTTCAGCGGGAGGGTGATGGCGAGGGGCATGGCTGCCGCGTCTCCTGTCGGGTAACGGCCCGCTCCAGGGGGCTGGGGACGGGGAAGTAGGCGTCGAGGAAGGGGCGGAGCAGGGCCAGCTGACCGGCCAGGTCGTGTTCGGAGGAGACCGTGTCGTTCAGGCAGAACGCCTGGCAGCTGCGCGACCGCAGCAGTCTCGCCAGCCGGTTGTCGATGGTGGGCCGGGCGAGGTCGAAGTAGTCGTAGCGCAGCTGGGCCGGGACCGCGCGGCCGGTGAGGAACGCGTAGTAGTGGTGGAGCGAGGACGGCAGGGAGATGTCCGAGGTGGAACGCACCCGGCTGGCCATGGTGGCGCGGATCGGGTCCGGGAACTCCCGCTCGATCTCGGCGAGGACGCTGGTGCGCACGGCGTGCGGGGTGTGCTTCATCTTCTGCGTGACGGTCGCCCCGAACCGGCCCTCCAGCAGCCTCCGGTTGTTCTTGCCCGCCGCCGATACGGGGACGTCCAGGGGGTCGGCGGGGGCGAGCGGGATGAGCGCGCGGGAGGGGAAGAACTTGGTGACGCCGTTGGCGAGGAAGAAGTCCTGCGGGGTGACGGGCGAGCCGAGGAAGACGTCGTCGTTGAAGTAGAGGAAGTGCTCGGCCAGGCCCTTGATGTGGTGCAGCCGGGTCTCGATGGCGTGCGAGTTGAAGGTGGGCAGCACGCTCGGGTCGTCGAAGATGTCCTGGTGGTCGACGACGGTGATGCCGGGGTGGTCGACCGCGAGCCAGGCGGGGACCTGGCGGTCCGTCACGATGTAGATGTGGCGCACCCAGGGGGCGTACAGGTGGAGCGAGCGCAGCGAGTAGCGCAGCTCGTCGCGGTTGGCGTAGCGGGCGGCGTTGGCGGCCTGCTCGTGGTAGCCCGCGCCGTCCCCGGTGGTGGTCACGGCGGCGCGCCGCCGCTGCCACTGCGGGTCGGAGCCGTCGACCCAGGTGTAGACGACGTCGATGGGGAAGCGGACGTCGTCCGGCAGCCGGGTGGTGAACTCGGGCCGGGTCCGGACGAGGGGGCCCGGAGCCCAGCCCTCGGCCGGGGCGAGCCGGGTGAACATCTGGTCCGGCGCGCGGACGGCGTCGCCTGCGAGCGGTACGGAGGCGGTGGTGCGGTTGGGGCGGGGGGCGTGGAGGTGGGGCGCGCGGGCGGGGTGCGTTGCGCCGGGTTGCGTTACGCCTGATTCCGCCACGCTTGGTCCGTCCGCCTGTCCGTCCGCCGGTCCGTCCGCCGGTCCGTCCGCCGGTCCGTCCGCCGGTCCGTCCGCCGGGCCGTGTTCCCAGAACTCGATGTCGCAGCCGTGCGACGAGCCCAGGACGAGGTCCCCGCGGGGGGTGGTGTGGAAGCGGGTGAAGCGGACGACGGGCGCGGCGGCCAGCGGCCGCCAGGCGCGGGCCGCCGCGCCGAGGCGCAGCGCTCCCGCCCCGCCCTTCCGGCGCGCGGGCGGCGAGACGTAACCCGCCTCCCGGGCGCACAGCGCGCCGAGTGCGGCGACCACCGCGGCCCGTTGATCCGCCCGTACGCCCACGGCGGAGGCGACGTTGCTGTAGCAGCGGATGACGAAGTGGTCGAGCCGCGCCCGGTCCAGCGCCTCGCACACCAGCCGCAGGTTCTCGGCGCGCGCGAACAGGGGGGTCGGGGTGGGGACGACGGTCGCGATCCGGGTGCCACGGTCGTCGGCGATCACGATGCGGTCCGGTGCGGACAGCAGCCCCGTACGCACCAGCCGTCCCAGCCGCCGCCGAGCCCAGCGCAGCCGTAGCGCCCCGGAGGCGGTGGACATCCGGCCCAGCCCGTGCATGGCCGCGCGGCGCAACTCGACGCCGGTCAGGGCGATGACCGCGCGGCGGACGCGCAGCGGGACCGTACGCCGGTAGCCGCGCACCAGGGGCGGATCGGCGAGCCACGACGGGGGGCGGGGGGCGGCGGGCGGCGGTGCGGTGAGGGGCATCGTGCGTCCTGGGGCGGGCGGCGCGGGACGGGTGGTTCCTCACACCATCATCTGAACGCCGCCGTGATGAGGCGCCGCCATGGCGGACACCCCCAAACTGCCCCCATTCGGCCCAGCCCCCCTGCGGCGTGCCGGGCTTTCCCCCACCCCGCCCCTTCCCGAACCCGGGGCCAGCCCCGGACCCCGTCGTGGGGTGGGCCGCGGCCCGGGGCTGGGCTGGGGTGCGGACCCCGGCGTGGGCTTGCGGGCCCGGTGCGGGGCTTGGGGCCCCGACCCGTTTGGCGTGGCGGCCCCGGGGCCCGGTGGCGCCGGGAGGGCCGGGTTGCTGCGGGGCGGGCTGGGTTTTTCCCCACCCCGCCCCTTCCCGAACCCGGGGCCCGCCCCGGACCCCGCTGCGGGGTGGCCTGCGGCCCTGGGTTGGGCTGGGGGGGGCAGACCCGGGCGTGGGCCAGCGGGCCCGGTGCGGGGCTTGGGCCCCGAGCCGCTAGGCGCGGCGGGGGCTGCGGCCCCCGGGTCCCGGTGGTGCCGGGTGGGTCGGCCTGCTGCGTGATTGCGGAGGGGCTGATAGTCCCCGCCCCTTCCCACATTCGGGGCCAGCCCCGGACCCCGTTGCGGGGTGGGCTGTGGCCCGCCGCGCTTGCTCGGGGTTCGGTGTGGGGGTTGTGGGCCCGTACCCGGTGCTCCAGCTGCCAGCTCTCGGCTCGGGCAAGCCCGGCGCCAAGCCGTTGCGGGCCCGCGCCCGCCCCGGGGCTCCGGGGGCCGGGGTCCGGGGCGAGCCCCGGTTTCGGGAAGGGGCGGGGTGGGGGAATTCCCCTCCGGCATCCCGCGCGGGGCACGCCGTGGGGACGGCTGCGGCCCGGCCTCCGGGAGAGGCCGGGCCGGGTGCGGCGGGAGCGCCTGGGGCGCGGAAGCGGAGCGCGTAGGCCAGGGAAGGCCGGGCCGGGGTGCGGTGGGAGTGTTACTTCACCGCGCCCGCCATGACGCCCGCTACGAACTGGCGCTGGAAGGCGAAGAAGACGGCCAGGGGGATGACCATCGAGACGAACGCCCCGGGGCCCAGGATGTCGATGTTGTTGCCGAACTGCCGGACCTGCTGCTGCAGCGCCACCGTGATCGGCGGATTGCCGCTGTCCGCGAAGATCAGGGCGACCAGCATGTCGTTCCAGACCCACAGGAACTGGAAGATCCCGAGCGAGGCGATCGCCGGGGCGCCCAGCGGCATGACGACGCGGAAGAACAGCCGCAGCTCACCCGCGCCGTCCAGGCGGGCCGCCTCCAGCAGTTCCCTGGGGATCTCGGCGAAGAAGTTCCGCAGCAGGAATATCGCGAAGGGCAGGCCGAAGGCGGTGTGGAAGAGCACGACGCCGGTCGTGGTCTGGAAGATGCCGATCTCGCCGAAGAGCTTGGCGACCGGGATCAGGGCGACCTGGATCGGGACGACCAGCAGGCTGACGACGATCAGGAACCACCAGTCGCGGCCGGGGAAGTCCATCCAGGCGAAGGCGTACCCGGCCAGCGCGCCGAAGATGACGACCAGGAGGGTCGCCGGGATGGTGATGGCGAGGGTGGTCCACAGCGAGTCGGTGATCTGCTGGTTGCCGAGCAGCTTGTCGTACGCGTCGAAGGTCAGCTGCGAGGGGTCGCTGAAGACCTTCCACCACCCGGAGATGTTCACCTGCGACGGGTCGCGCAGGGAGGAGAGGAGGAGCCCCGCCGTCGGCATCAGCCAGAAGAGGCCGATGAGGACGAGGACGACCTGCACCACCCCGCCCCCGGCGCGTTCGGCGATCCGCCCGATCAGGGACCGCTTTGTCTTTACGACCGTGTCCGCGCTGGTCATCGGCGGCTCTCCCTTCGGATCCGGCGGAGGTTGAAGAACATGACGGGCAGCACCAGCAACAGCAGCAGGACAGCGATCGCGCTGCCGAGCCCCTGGTTGACGTCGGTCCCGAAGGACGACTGGAAGAGCTGGAGCGCGAGGACGTTGGCGTCGTCCTGCGAGGGGCCCGGCGCGATGATGTAGACGAGGTCGAAGATCTTCATCACGTTGATCATCAGCGTGACGACGACGACCGAGAGCACCGGCGCCAGCAGCGGCACGGTGACGCGCCGGAAGACCTGCCACTCGTTGGCGCCGTCCATCCGCGCGGCCTCCATCAGCTCACGCGGTACGCCCGCCAGCCCGGCCGCGATGAGCACCATGGCGAAGCCCGCCCAGATCCAGACGTACGAACCGATGATGGCGGGGGTGACGAGGGACGGGCCGAGCCAGTCGATGCCGTTGTACGGCGCGGAGAAGTTCCAGGTGGGCAGCCGCAGCTGGGCGCCCTCGGCCTTGGCGGGGAGGGCGTACGTACCGTCCGCCGCCGAGGTCGTCTTCGCGACGACCTTGCCGTCCTTGACCGCCTCGATCTTGAGGTCGGCCATCGCCTTCTCGCCCTTGTCGATGGCGCCCTGCTTCCCGAGCCCGCCCTTGGTGAAGTCGAACCAGACGGTGCCGGTGACCTTCCCGGCCTCGGGTCGCGCGGCCTTGGCGTCCTGCGCGCCGCTGATGTCGTCGCGCTGGGCGGCGACCAGCGGGATCGCGGCGGGGGACCCGGCGCGGACGGCGTCCTGGGTGGTGAAGGAGCCGTTCGAGGACTCCGTCAGCCCGGCGGCCGGGCGCGGATGGGCGCCGGGGAAGGGCGGCGAGGCGCTGAACGAGTCATGCACGCCCACCCACATGGCGTTGGCCACGCCCTTGTCCGGGTCCTGGTCGTACACCAGCCGGAAGATGATGCCCGCGGCCAGCATGGAGATCGCCATCGGCATGAAGACGATCAGCTTGAACGCGGTGGCCCAGCGCACCCGCTCGGTGAGCACGGCGAAGATCAGGCCGAGCGCGGTGGAGATGGTCGGCGCCAGGATCAGCCAGATGATGTTGTTCTTGATCGCGGTCTTGGTCGCGTCGTCGGAGAACATCTCCGTGTAGTTGTCCAGCCCGACGAAGCCGTTGCCGCTCGCGTCGAAGAAGCTGCGGTAGACGGAGTAGCCGATCGGATAGACGACGAGCGCGCCGAGCAGCGCCAGCGCGGGCAGCAGGAATACCGCCGCCAGCCAGGGCCGGGTGCCCAGGAGGCTCTTCCTCTTCTTCACGATGGGCGGTGTGGCCGGTGGGCCGGACGGTGCCCGGCCAGGTGTGGCCGCGCCGCCCGCTGTCGCGGTCGACATGATGGATCTCCCGGTCGAGTCGTCAGTTCTTGTACGCCTTGGCGGCATCGGCTTCCAACTGGCGCTGGATTCCTTCCACGTTCCTCGGGTTCTTGAGGAAGTCCTGGAGCGCTTTCCATTCGCCCTGGGCGGGCTTTCCGCCGAAGGAGGCCGGGGCCTGGTCGGACATGTCGAACCGGAAGTCATTGCCCGCCGCGATGAGCGCCTTGGCGATGTCGCGCATCGGGGCGTTGGGATAGGCGCTGAGTTTCACGTTTTTGTTCGCCGAGATGAATCCGCCGGACTGGGCCCAGATGGTCGCGGCGTCGGGCGAGGCCAGGAAGGTGAGCAGCGCCTGCGCGGCCTTGCTGTTCTTCAGCGCCACGCCCACGTCGCCGCCGGTCACCACCGGTGGCTTGGCGCCGACCGCCGGGAACGGGAACACCTTCGCGTCCTTGTCGAGTTCGGCGCCCGCGTCGGCGACGTTGGCGGCGACGAAGTCGGCCTCGAAGACCATGCCCGCGTCGGGCTGGGCGGCATTGCCGAACGCCTTGGTGACCGAATCCGGGAACGCGGTCTGCAGCGCGCCGCTCCGGCCGCCCGCGACCAGGCCCTTGGCGCCCCACAGCTGGGCGAGCGTTTCGAGCGCCTTCTTGACGGACGGATCGGTCCACTTGATTTTGTGCTGGGCGAGCTGGTCGTACTTCTCCGGGCCCGCCTGGGAGAGGTAGACGTTCTCGAACCAGTCGGTCAGCGTCCAGCCGTCCTGGCCGCCGACCGCGACCGCGTCGGTGCCGGAATCCGAGATCAACTGGGCTTGGTCGAGGAATTGCCGCCAGGTCTTGGGAACCTTCGCACCCGCATAGTCGAAGGCCGAGGTGTTGTACCAGAGAAGGGACTTGTTACTGGTCTTGAAATACACTCCGTACTGTTTGCCGTCGTACGAGCCGAGATCCTGCCAGCCCTTGGCGAAGTTCTTGTCCACCTCCGCCGTGGCGGTGGCGTCGAGCGGTTTCGCCCAGCCCTTCTGCGCGAATTCGCGCATGACCCCGACCTGGCCGACCATCGCCACGTCCGGCGGGGAGCCGCCCGCGACCTTCGAGCCGACGAAGCCCGCCATGTCGTCGCCGCTGGGGACGAAGGAGACCTTGGCACCGGTGCGCTTCTCGAACTCCTTCAGCACCTTGGTGAAGTTCTCCTGCTCGGTGCCCGTCCAGACGGCGGTGACCTGGAGCTTCTGGCCCTTGAGGCTGGGCAGCTTCACGGTGACCGGCGGCGGGCCGCCGCTGACCGTGTCCCCGTCGTCGCCGCCGCAGCCCGCGGCGGTGAGCATGAGCGCTCCCGCCGATGCCGTGGCCAGCGCGGCTCGTACCGTTCGCTTCTTCCGCTTCCCGCGAAGCGATTTCTGCATCCCCGTTTCCCTCCGATGCCGACCGCCTCGCGCGCGGTCGTGTGCCGTGCGACAGTCCTACGCCCGGTCACCCAACGTGGCAATACTGTTTTCCGCGTTCACTTACGGTCGTGACCGTGCCGTGATGAACGCTTCCGCCGAGAACGGCGGGAACGGGACAGGTGGGTCAGGCGGTTCGCACGGGGGATCGAATCGCAAAGGTGAGGGGGAGGGGCGGGGCTGTGATTCGTTAAAGCATCAATTAATCGGACGGCTCGGCTGCCCGCGGTGCGGCCCGTGATGCGGCCCGCGTGACCGTCAGATCAGCGCGGGCGCGGTCGGCGCGTCCGCCGACTGAGCGGCGCGCTGGAGCGCGCTGGCGAGCAGCGCCAGGTCGGTCGGCCCATTGCCCAGTTCGCGCAGTGGGCGGCGGGCCGGGGGATCGCCCATCCGCTCCCACTCCAGCGGGACGACCGTCGGCCGCTGCGTCGCGGTACGCGGTATCCGACCGGTGACCCGGCCCGCCTGGAACGGGGTCGCGGCGGCGTCGTCCGGGCGTAGCAGGCGGCCACGGCCGGGGGCGTGCTCACCGCCGGACTCACCGGACGCGTCGGACGCGTAAGCCTCCGCCTCCGGCCGCTCGGACGAGGCGGGCCCCAGCGGACGGGGCTCCAGGACGACCCGCAGCCCGGCTCGCTCGACCGCCGCCGTATCCGCCGTACGGTCCGGGCGGCCGGACGCCGCCACCAGGTGGACGCCGAGATGGGCGCCGTCGCGGGCGATCGCCTCCAGCGCGCGCACCACCGAACCGGCCGCCGGGCGGCCCGGGCTGCCGAGGGCCGGGGCCACCAGCGCGTCGAAGTCGTCGACGAGGACGACGAGGCGGGGGAAGGGGCGCGGGGCGGGCTCGTGCTGGCCCTGTTGGCCGTGCTGCCCCTGTTGGCCCTGCTGGTCGGGCTGGTTGTTGCGGCCGCGCTGGGGGCGCAGCTTCAGCGTCGTGCTGGGCGGTGGGTCGATGTCCCCGGGGGAACGGGGCGCGACCACCCGCGGGGGAGCGCCGCCGGACGCGCTCGCGCCCGTACCCTCCCTCGGCCGGGTGTGCCAGGAGACGAAGTCCAGCCGCCCCAGCAACTCGGCCCGGCGCTTCAGCTCCGAGCTGAGCGCCTGCGCGAACTCCCGCATCCGCACCGGGTCGGAGGCCGCCAGATACGTCGACACATGCGGCAGGTCGGTGCACACCCGCAGCCCCTCGCCGCGCTCCGCCCCGCCGCCCGCCCCCGCGCCGTCGAGGAGTACCAGCTCCAGCCGGTCGGGCCGTTCGGCGGCCGCGAGGGAGGCGGCCAGCGACCGCAGCAGCTCCGTCTTGCCGGTGCCCGCGCCGCCGTCGATCAGCAGATGCGGGCCGTCGGCGGCCAGGTCGACGGTGACCGGCCCGCGCGGACCGGCGCCCAGCACCGCGAGCGCCCGGCCGCCCGCCGGAACCTCGTCCGCGGCGGCCGCCCAACGCGCCATCAGCGACGCCGGAGTGGCCCGGGCAAGCCCCAACTCGTCCAGGAGCCGCGCCGAGTCGGGCAGCGGGGCCGACACCTGCCGCCCCGGGCCGCCCTCGTCGCCGTGGCCGGAAGCGGCCGGGCGCAGGGGCGCGAGCGCCCGCGCGAACCGCTCGGCCCACGCCCCCGACACCGCGTCCACGGTGGCCGCCGTGGTGGCCCCGGCCACCCACATGGGGACGCCCGCGCCGCCGGTGGCCGCGTCCCGCCGCACGATCTGCAGCCCGGTGGCCACATCACCGCTCAGCACCGCCGCCACCTCGCACGACGCGAACGCCGCCGAGGCCGCGCACGCCGTCTCGTAGCTCACCGACAGCGGTGACGCGGGCGACGCGGCCGGGGCCTCGGCCAGACACAGGAGGTGAATCCCGGCCCCCGGACCGCCGACCGCCAGCCGCCCGAGCGTCTCGCGCAGCGCGGGCGGGCCCGGATCGCCGTCCACGATCACCACCGTGTACGGCCCGGCCGGGCCCGTGGCGTCGTCCAGCCGCCGCGTCAGCTCCGCCGTACGGGCCGTCACCTGCTCCGCGTCGTACGCCAGCAGCAACCGGCAGTCCTGCCCGCGCAGCGGCTGGAGCTGCGGCAGCCAGCCCAGCCAGGACCACTCGGCGGGCCGGTCCTCGGTGCTGAGCAGCACGATCTCCAGCGTGCCCGGCGAGTGCAGCGCCGCGAGCTGCGCCACGACGGACCGGGCGAGCCCGGCCAGCCGCCCGCGCGGCCCGGCCAGCCCCAGCGAACCGGCCTGCCGCAGATCGACGGTCACGGGCGCGGCGGGCAGCAGCCCCCCGGCGCCCGAGAGCCGGTCGGCGGAGCCGAGCCGCACGGTGAGCGCGTCCGGATGGCCCGGCCCGCGCTCCCACAGCCGTGGCCCCGGCCCCAGCGCCGTCATCAGCACGGCGGCGGGGTCCGGCCACCGCCGGTGCAGCGTGGCGGCCTCCTCGGCCGCCTGCGCCGCCCGGTCCTCGGCGCCCACGGTCTCGTCCGCGCCCCGCTCGTCCGCGCCCCGGCCCCCGGTCAACTGCCGCACCCAGGCCCCTATCCCGCGCCGCCGGACCTGCGCCCCGGGAGCGTCGTACGCGTACGCCTCCGCCCCCGCCCTCGCCTCGCCGAGCCCTTGCGGCACGGTGGTCCCCCGCAACGGAGTCCCCCGCCCGGGGCTCCCCGGTGCGGCGGTGCGCCGGTCGGCCGCGCCGGGCTGCTCGGGAATGGTGGGCGGATTGCCGTACGCTGCGCCGCCGCCTGCCGGGGCGGCCCCGCCGGGGTGGCCAGGGCCGCCGGGCCAGGGTTCCTGCGCGCCGTGCGTGGGGCCCGCCGCCCGCCCGCCGGGGTCCCGGCCGCTGCCGTTCGGTCCGCCGTACGACGCGCCACCGGCGGCGCCCGGCTGCCCGGGACGCCCCCGGCCGTCGGCCGGGTCACGGTGCGACGCGCCGCCTTCGGCCCAGGGGTCCCGCGCGCCGCGCTCGGACCCTGCGGCTGCGCCGGGCTGCCTGCCGGTGCCTGCTGTTCGGCCGTCGCCGGACCATGGCGCCTGCCCGCCGTGCGTGAGGTCTGCGGACCGCCCCCCGAGGCCCCGGCTGCTGCCGGTCGGCCCGTCGTCGTACGGCACGTTGCCGCCCGCGCCCGGCTGCCCGGGACGCCCCCGGCCGTCGGTTGCGCCGTACGACGCGCCGCCGCTTGCCGGGCCTTCGACCTGGGGGTCCCGTTCCCTGCGGCGGGGGCCTGCGGCTGTGCCCGGCCGTCCGGTGGCTCCGCTGTCTGCGGACCGTCCGCCGGGGCCTCGGCTGCTGCCATTCGGGTCGCCGTAGGGCGTGCTGCCGCCAGCGCCCGGCTCCCCGGGACGCCCCCGGCCGTCGGCCGGGTCACGGTACGACGCGCCGCCTTCGGCCCAGAGGTCCCGCGCGCCGCGCTCGGGGCCTGCGGCCGCGCCGGGCTGCCTGCCGGTGCCGGTTCGGGCGTCGTCCGGCCAGCGGTCCTGTGCACCGTGCGTGGGGTCTGTGGACCGTCCGCCGGGGCTCCGGCTGCTCCCGGTCGGGGTGCCGTACGGCGCGTTGGCGCCCGCGCCCGGCTGCCCGGGGTGCCCTTGGCCGTCGGCCGGGTCGCGGTGCGACGCGTTGCCGCTTGCCGGGCCTTCGGCCCTGGGGTCCCGCGCGCCGCGATTGGGGCCTGTGGCTGTGCCGGGCTGCCCGGTGGCTCCGTGGTGCCTGCTGGTCGGGTCGCCGTAGGGCCCATTGCCGCCCGCGCCCGGCTGTCCGGGGCGTCCCCGGTCGTCGGCCGGTCGTCGCTCGGTTGCGCCGCGGCGCCCGGTATCTGTCGATCCGCCGTGCGACGCGCCGCCGCCCGCTGGGCCTTCGGCCCAGGCGTCCCGTCCGCCGGGGTCTCGGCCGCTCCCGGTCGCGTTGCCGCCCGCCGGGCCTTCGGCCCGGACGTCCCGCGTGCCGCGCCCGGGGCCACCGGCCGCGCCGTCGCGCGCCGGGGCTCCCGGCTGACCGCCGGGCTGTCCGCCCGGGCGTCGGTCGGTTGCGCCGTACGGTGTGCCGCTGTCCGTAGCCGGGGCTCCGGCCCACGGTTCTTGGCCCCCGTGCTCGGGGCCTGCGGACCGTCCAGCCGGACCCCGGCCGCTTCCGGTCGAGGTGCCGTAGCGCGCGCTGCTGCCCGCCGGGCCCGGGGCTCCCGGTTGTCCGGCGGCGGGGCGGTCTGCGGGGGTTCTGCCCCCGTCCGTTCGGCCGTCGCTCGGCCATGGCGCCTGCGCGTCGTGGGTGGGGGCTGCCGTGCGTCCGTCGGGAGCCCCGTCGCCGTACGGGCCGGTGCCGACCGCCGGGGCTGCGGCTGCGTTCGTCCGGCCGTCGCCCGGGTGGGTGCCGGTGCCGTGGGTGGTGGGGGCTTCGGGGTGGGGCGTGGTGGCCCCCTGGCCCACCGGGGTCCAGCCGCGGCCCGGGTGGCGGGGGGCCGGGGCGCCGGTCCAGGGGCCCTTGGCGTGGGCCACGCCGTCCGTGCGCGGGGTGACCCGCAGGTGGCCCTCGCCGTCCGGCTGCGCGGGGAGGCGGGCGGGGGAGGACGGGGCCGCACCGGGGGCGCGCAGCCGCAGCGCGGATTCGCCGATCCGGAGCAGCGCGCCCGGCGCGAGCGGTACGGGGTCGCGCCCGACCGGGGCGCCGTCGGCCGCGGTGCCGTTCGTCGAGCCGAGGTCGGCGATGGTCACCCGGCCGTCCTCGGTGACCGTCACGGCGCAGTGCAGCCGGGAGACGTCGGGGTCGTCCAGGGGGACGTCGGCGTCGGCGGAGCGGCCGATGCGGACCTGGCCGCCGTGCAGCAGGTGGACGCCGCCCGCGTCGGGCCCCGCGATCACGTCCAGGTGGACCGTGGCGTCGGACACCGCCGCCTCGGGCAGGCCGGGGTAGCCCGGGTAGCCGGGGTAGTGGTCGGGGTCGGCCGGGGCGTGGAGGGAGAGCACCGCGCCGTCCACCAGTGGTGGGTCGCCGAGCGCGCAGCGCTGGGGGTCGAGCCGCTCCGCGCCCGCGTACACCACGACCGCGCCGGTGCCGCCCCCCGCGTCGTGCCCGGCCGCGGCGACGGCGGCGGCGAGGCCGCTCGTCACGGAGGCGAGGGCGGTGCCGACGGGAGCGGTCACGAGCACATCCACCGCGCCCGCGAGGGCGTGCGGCGGCGGCGCGGGCGCAGGATGGCCGGAACGGCCCGGATGGGCGCTGCGCGACCCGAGGACGGTCAGCCGAATCTGCATCGCCGTCAACGGTCCCTTCTGTCCGGGGGGCCGGACGGGGGTGCCAACCCCACCGTCTCGCCCCCAGGCGCTTCGGCACGTACAGGTCCGCACGGGGTCGTACGGATCACGGAGCGTGAGTCTCCCGCCGCTCGGCGCTTCCGTGCTGCGTGCATCCTCGCACCTGCCACTGACACTTCGCCTGCCGCCCGGCACCACATGATCTTGATTGGTCGGCTACTCGGCCGAAACTGGCTGATTGCGACCGGATTCGCTGGGTCAGGAGGACCGGATCGGCTGTGTTAAGAGGCCGCGAGTGGGCAACCGACTCCCCGGATCACGCGTCTTTCCCCGGGACCCCGGCGGCCCGTGACGGGGCCCCGGCGGGGTCCCGGCGGGGCCTCGACGCCCTACTCGGACGGTGATCAGCGGTGATCGGCACGGCACCTTGTCCGTCCCCATTACAGTGGGCGGACGAGCACGGCAGGCAGTACAAGCGATGCAGCAAGCGATGCAAGTGATATGACCACGACCAGGGAGCGCATGACGTGCGGCCGGTAGGCAGCAAGTACCTGCTCGAGGAGCCGCTCGGACGCGGAGCCACGGGCACCGTCTGGCGGGCCAGCCAGCGGGAGACGGCGGGCGCCGAGGCGGCCGTGGCCGGACAGCCCGGCGAGACGGTCGCGATCAAGGTCCTCAAGGAGGAGCTGGCGAACGACGCGGATATCGTCATGCGCTTTCTCCGCGAGCGTTCCGTACTGCTCCGCCTCACCCACCCCAACATCGTCCGCACCCGCGATCTCGTCGTCGAAGGCGATCTGCTCGCCCTCGTCATGGACCTGATCAACGGTCCGGATCTCCACAACTACCTGCGCGCCAACGGCCCCTTCAGCCCCGTCGCCGGGTCCCTCCTCATGGCGCAGGTCGCCGACGCGCTCGCCGCCAGCCACGCCGACGGCGTCGTGCACCGCGACCTCAAGCCCGCCAACGTGCTCCTCGCGGGCACCGGCGAGGGCGAGGAAATGCATCCGATGCTGACCGACTTCGGCATCGCGCGGCTCGCCGACTCGCCCGGCCTGACCCGCACTCAGGAGTTCGTCGGCACCCCCGCCTACGTGGCGCCGGAGTCCGCCGAGGGCCGTCCGCAGACGTCCGCGGTGGACATCTACGGCGCGGGCATCATGCTGTACGAGCTGGTCACCGGCCGTCCGCCGTTCGCGGGCAACACGGCGCTGGAGGTGCTGCACCGCCACCTCAGCGAGGAGCCGCGCCGCCCCACGACCGTGCCCGAGCCGCTGTGGACGGTCATAGAGCGCTGTCTGCGCAAGAACCCGGACGAGCGTCCGAGCGCCGAGAGCCTGGCCCGGGGCCTGCGCGTGGTCGCCGCCGGTATCGGCGTGCACTCCTCGGGTGCGCAGGCGGAGGCCGCCCTCGGCGTCGCCGCGCTGCTCGCGCCGGACCCGGCGCCGGCCCCGGTCCCGGACACCGCCCCCACGGGCGCGGGCGACGCGACCCAGGTGCTGCCGACGAACGCGCCGGGCAATGCGTACGACCCGGCCGCGGCCACCAACGTGCTCCCCACCACGGGCCCCAACGCCGACCCCACCCAGGCGATGCCGACGAACGGCCCGAACGGCCCCGGGGCGGACCCCACCCGGGCCATGCCTCCCGTGCCGCCCGGCGGCGTCCCCGGCCAGGACGATCAGCACCCCTGGCAGAACCAGATGCGCGCGGCCCGTGACCGCAACGAGCAGACGCAGGTCCAGCCCCTCGACCCGGGCGACGACCCGCTGCGCCGCCGCCCGCACCGCCCCGGCCCGCAGCAGCCGCCGCAGGGGTACCAGCAGCAACAGCAGCAGTATCAGCAACAGCAGTACCAACAGCCGTACCAGCAGCAGCAACAGCAGTACCAGCAGCAACAGCAGCCCCGGCAGCCGCAGCCGTCGTCGCGCCGTCAGCAGCGCCGCCAGCAACAGCAGCCGCCGCAGCAGCCCCAGCAGTACGCCCCGCCGCAGCAGCCCCAGCAGCCGGAGCCGCGCCGCGAGCCCCGGCAGCGCGGGTCCAACCCCAACCGGATGAAGATTCCCGGGCTCGGGTGCCTCAAGGGCTGCCTGTTCGTGATCCTGATCCTGGTCGTGGGCTCCTGGCTGATCTGGGAGCTGACCCCGCTCAAGGACTGGGTCGCCGAGGGCAAGGGCTACTGGGACGCGGTCTCGTCCTGGGTCACCGAGGTCAAGGACTGGATCTCCGCGCTCGGCGGCCCGAGCTAACGCCGGAAGCACGCCGGAAGCACGCCGGAACCCCCTCAACACCCCGACCGATGCGCCGAGTCAGATGATTTGTCGACATCCAAGGGGTGTTTTCCGCTCAGAAGTGACAGTTGGCGCTGTCTGATGCCCCCAACGCGTCAGTAGCCGCGTAGCTTTGTCGCCAACGTGCCCCCTGTCGGAGGATTCGGAGCAGTCTTGTCACGGAAGATCGGCAGCCGGTACACCGCGCACCAGGTCCTGGGACGCGGCAGCGCCGGCACGGTGTGGCTGGGCGAGGGTCCCGAGGGCCCGGTCGCCATCAAGCTCCTGCGCGAGGATCTCGCCTCCGACCAGGAGCTCGTGGGCCGTTTCGTACAGGAGCGCACCGCGCTGCTCAGCCTCGACCACCCCCGGGTGGTCGGTGTGCGCGATCTCGTGGTGGACGGCAACGACCTGGCGCTCGTCATGAACCTGATCCGCGGTACGGATCTGCGCACCCGGCTCGACCGCGAGCGGCGGCTGTCCCCGGAGGCCGCGGTCGCGATCGCCGCGGACGTCGCCGACGGGCTGGCCGCGGCGCACGCCGCCGGGATCGTGCACCGGGACGTCAAACCGGAGAACGTCCTGCTGGACATGGAGGGCCCGCTCGGCCCCGGCCGCTCCCACCCCGCCCTGCTCACCGACTTCGGCATCGCGCGCCTGGTCGACGAACCGGGCCGGGCCCGCGGCGGCCGGCCCGCCCGCGGCCAGCACACGTCCCAGGGCCGTTCGCCCAACCCGCGCAGCGTCATCGGCACCCCCGACTACCTCGCGCCGGAGATCATCGAGGGGCTGCCGCCGCGGGCCAGCGTGGATGTGTACGCGCTGGCCACGGTGTTGTACGAGCTGCTGGCCGGCTTCACCCCGTTCGGCGGCGGCCACCCCGGCGCGATCCTGCGCCGCCATGTGACGGAGACCGTCGCCCCGCTGCCCGGCATCCCCGACGAGCTGTGGCAGCTGCTGCTCCAGTGCCTCGCCAAGGCGCCCGCGTCCCGGCTGCGCGCCTCCGAGCTGGCCGCGCGGCTGCGCGAGATCCTGCCCAGCCTGGTCGGGTACCCGCCGCTGGACATCGACGAGCCGGACGAGGACGAGGAGCAGGAGCGGCGGGAGGGCGAGGGCACGCGCGTGGAGGGCGGCCACCAGCCCGCCCCCACCGCACCGGGCCAGGGCCAGGGATACGAGCAGGGGTACGGCCAGGGGCGCGCCGACGGCGGGCAGCAGCGGCGGCGGCGCGGCGCTGTCCCGCTGGTCCCGGGTGCGGTGCCGGACAGCAGCCGCGAGACCCACACCAGCATGCGCGTACCCAGCCCGGACGAGCTGGCGGGGGGCGCGCACGGCACCGCCCGCGCCCCCCGCGTACACGGTGAGCGCCGGGCGGGCTCGGCGCGCCATCCGGCGGTCTCGGGGGCGCTGCGCCGCCGGAGGCTCAAGGTCGCCGCGGTCACGGTGGCGGCGCTGATCACCGTGGGCGTCGGCGGATGGCTGGTCGCGGGCGGCGATGACGGCGACGATGCCCCCAAGGGCGGTGAGCACTCGTCCTCGCAAGACTCCGGACAAGGCTCCGGACAGCGGTCGGGACAGGGGTCCGGGCAAGACTCCGGTCAGGGGTCCGGACAAGGCTCTGGTCAGGGGTCCGGACAAGGCTCTGGTCAGGGGTCCGGACAGGACTCCGGCGCCCGCTGAGGGCCCGCCGGTCCCGGCGAGGGACCGACGGGCCGGTGATCCTTCTATAGCGGTTAGGCTGGTGCACGTGGCAGTCGTCGATGTATCCGAAGAGCTGAAGTCCCTCTCCTCGACCATGGGGTCGATCGAGGTCGTCCTGGACCTCGACAAGATGCGGGCCGACATCGCCGTGCTCGAGGAGCAGGCGGCGGCCCCGTCCCTGTGGGACGACCCGGAGAACGCGCAGAAGATCACCAGCAAGCTCTCCTACCTCCAGGGCCACCTGCGCCGGGCCGAGGAGCTGCGCGGCCGCATCGACGACCTCGAGGTGCTGTTCGAGCTGGCCGCCGACGAGGACGACGAGGACACACGCGTCGAGGCCGAGGCCGAGCTGGGGGCCGTGCGCAAGGCTGTCGACGAGATGGAGGTGCGTACCCTCCTGTCCGGCGAGTACGACTCCCGTGAGGCGGTCGTCAACATCCGCGCCGAGGCGGGCGGCGTCGACGCCGCCGACTTCGCCGAGCAGCTGCAGCGGATGTATCTGCGCTGGGCCGAGCGGCACGGCTACAAGACGGAGATCTACGAGACCTCGTACGCGGAGGAGGCCGGCATCAAGTCGACCACCTTCGTCGTGCAGATCCCGTACGCGTACGGGACGCTCTCCGTCGAGCAGGGCACCCACCGTCTGGTGCGCATCTCGCCGTTCGACAACCAGGGCCGCCGTCAGACCTCCTTCGCGGGGGTCGAGGTGCTGCCGGTGGTCGAGCAGACCGACCACATCGAGATCGACGAGTCCGAGCTGCGGATCGACGTCTACCGCTCGTCGGGCCCCGGCGGGCAGGGCGTCAACACCACCGACTCCGCGGTGCGGTTGACCCACATCCCCACCGGCATCGTGGTCTCCTGTCAGAACGAGCGCTCGCAGATCCAGAACAAGGCGACCGCGATGAACGTCCTCCAGGCGAAGCTCCTTGACCGGCGCCGTCAGGAGGAGCAGGCCAAGATGAACGCGCTCAAGGGCGACGGCGGCAATTCCTGGGGCAACCAGATGCGTTCGTACGTCCTGCACCCGTACCAGATGGTCAAGGACCTGCGCACCGAGTTCGAGGTCGGCAACCCGCAGGCGGTGCTCGACGGCGAGCTGGACGGCTTCCTGGAGGCCGGAATCCGCTGGCGCAAGCAGCGCGAGCAGGAGAGCTAAGACCCCCTCCGGGCCGTCGGCCTGATCGCCAAGTGGTCTTTCAAGGACGTTTTTTGGTCACAGTCCTGTACCCATGCGTCACACAAGCACCTTCATAGCGGACATCTCGCACCCAAAGACGCTTGACGGTGCCATGAAAACTGGGAAGGCTGACGCGCGGCATGCGTATGACTGGGGCGCGTGTGAATGGGGACCGGCGGATCGCCTGAGCAGACAGTGCAGGCAGAGCCCGCGGAATTCTTTCCCTGACGGCCGTGGCCCCGTGCATAGCTGCTCCATCGACGAGTACAGCTACTGGGGGTAGCAGGCAGATGACGAAGAAGACGCGGCTGCGGGTCGCGCGCATAGCGGCCGCCGCGGTGATCGCCGCCGGTGCGTCGCTGACCGCCGCCGGCGCCGCATCGGCCGTGGGGATCGACGTGGGTATCGGTGGCGTCGACGCCTCGGTCAACGCGGACGAGAAGGGTCTGGACGTCGGTGTCGGCGTCGGCAAGCCCGACAACCCCACCGATGAGCCGACCGGCATTCCCACGGGTGAGCCGACGGACGAGCCCACCGACGAGCCGACGGATGAGCCCACCGGCCTGCCCACCGGGCTGCCGACGCTCCCGACCGGTGAGCCGACGGACGAGCCGACCGGCCAGCCGACGGACGAGCCCACCGGCGAGCCGACGGATCAGCCCACGGGCCAGCCGACGGACCAGCCCACGGACGAGCCCTCCGGCCAGCCCAGCACCTCGCCCAGCCAGGGCGGCGGCGCGGGCGGCGACGACTCGACCTGCACCGTGGACCTCGACTCCACCAACTGCGACGACAACACGGACACCGACAGCGTCGGTTCCAAGCCGGTCGAGCAGGGCAAGGCCAAGGAGGAGCTGGCCGAGACCGGTGCTTCCTCCGAGACCACGTTCCTGCTGATCGGTGCCGCGACGATGATCGCGGGTGGCATCGGCTTCCGCGTCGTGCCGCGTCTCGCGAACCGCAACAACAACGTGGCCTGATACATACGCCGCACGCACATCGAGGGGCCCGGAGCGCTGCAGAGCTCCGGGCCCCTCGGGCGTCGGTATCGATGGTGCCGCCGGTATCGACGATGCGTGGGTGTCGACGATGCGTCGGTGTCGATTGTATCGATCGTGCGGTAACGCTGCGTTACGCCGCCGCTGCCATCTCATGAGCGAGCACGGCCACCGCGATCAGTGCCACCAGGAGCGCTATCAGCGCGGCCGGGGTCAGCCCGGCGAAGGGGCCCTCCTGCTGCTGGAGGCGCTCCCTGCTGGCCCGGCAGACCGGGCAGCGGCCCTCACTGACCGGGCTCGCGCAGTTGGCGCAGACGAGCCTGTCGTACGTCATGCGCTTTCTCCTCCCGCGCGGCGGTGCCGCAGTAGATAAGAGGCCAACGCTCAGGGAAAAGGGTTGGTTCCCCTTCCACTGTGCCAGCTTCCGCCCGGTTCGGCGCGTCCCGCATGAATCCGTGCCGCATCCGTACCGGTTCTGTGGCCGTTTCGGACGGTCCGGACGGCCAGTTTGTCAACCGTTTGCCCCCAATAGTGCCGTGAATAAACGCACCAAGCCGGATGGGCGCTGCGCACGCGCGCGCGGTTCGCGTATGGTCACGCTCACCGACGGGAGCCGCTCCGGCGGCAGCCCGTACCGCTACCCAGGTCACCGTGGTGCATCAGTGATCCGATTCGACAACGTATCCAAGACTTACCCCAAGCAGACCCGTCCCGCACTCCGGGATGTCTCGCTGGAGATCGAGAAGGGCGAGTTCGTCTTCCTGGTGGGCTCCTCGGGATCGGGAAAGTCCACCTTTCTCCGGCTGCTGCTCCGCGAGGAGCGGGCGAGCCACGGCGCGGTCCATGTGCTGGGCAAGGATCTCGCGCGGCTGTCCAACTGGAAGGTGCCGCAGATGCGCCGCCAGCTGGGCACGGTGTTCCAGGACTTCCGGCTGCTCCCCAACAAGACGGTGGGTGAGAACGTCGCCTTCGCGCTCGAGGTGATCGGCAAGCCGCGCGGCGCGATCCGCAAGACGGTGCCCGAGGTGCTCGACCTGGTGGGGCTGGGCGGCAAGGACGAGCGGATGCCCGGTGAGCTGTCCGGTGGTGAGCAGCAGCGCGTGGCCATCGCGCGCGCGTTCGTGAACCGTCCGATGCTGCTGATCGCCGACGAGCCGACGGGCAACCTGGACCCGCAGACCTCCGTTGGGATCATGAAGCTGCTGGACCGGATCAACCGGACCGGCACCACGGTCGTCATGGCCACGCACGACCAGCAGATCGTGGACCAGATGCGCAAGCGCGTGATCGAACTTGAGAAGGGCCGTCTCGTCCGCGACCAGTCCCGCGGCGTCTACGGCTACCAGCACTGAAAGGACGCCATGCGCGCCCAGTTCGTCCTGTCGGAGATCGGCGTCGGTCTCCGCCGCAATCTCACGATGACCTTCGCGGTGATCGTCTCCGTTGCCCTCTCCCTCGCCCTGTTCGGCGGGTCCCTGCTGATGAGCCAGCAGGTGAGCACGATGAAGGGCTATTGGTACGACAAGGTCAACGTCTCGATCTTCCTCTGCAACAAGAACGACAAGGAGTCATCGGCCAACTGCGCGAAGGGCGCGGCCACCGAGGTCCAGAAGAAGGAGATCCGCTCCGAACTGAACCAGATGAACATCGTCGACTCGGTTCAGTTCGAGACCAGTGAGCAGGCGTACAAGCACTACAAGGAGCAGTTCGGCGATTCACCGCTCGCCGATTCGCTGACCCCGGACCAGATGCAGGAGTCCTACCGCATCAAGCTGAAGGACCCGACGCGGTACGACGTCATCTCCACCGCCTTCGCCGCCCGGCCCGGGGTGCAGGAGGTACAGGACCAAAAGGCCCTGGTCGACGATCTCTTCAATCTGCTCAACGGCATGAACTACGCGGCGCTCGGTGTGATGACGCTGATGCTGGTGGTCGCGTTGATGCTGATCGTGAACACGGTCCGGGTGTCGGCGTTCAGCCGCCGCCGGGAGACCGGGATCATGCGGCTCGTCGGCGCGTCCAGCTTCTATATCCAGATGCCGTTCATCATGGAGGCCGCCATCGCGGGGCTGATGGGCGCGGGCTTCGCCTGCGTACTCCTCGTCAGCGGCCAGTACTTCCTGGTCGACAACTGGCTCGCGGGCCAGATCGACGTGATCAACTTCATCGGCTGGGACGCGGTGCTGGCCAAGTTGCCGCTGGTGCTGGCCATCGGGCTGCTCATGCCCGCCCTCGCGGCGTTCTTCGCGCTCCGCAAGTACCTCAAGGTGTGACATTCGCCTGGGGCGCCGTACCTCACAACGCGGCGTACGGCGCCCGGGCTTGCCCTACACTCACCGGCATGTCGGGCCCGTGTTTGTTCGTCCATCCCCGCCGCATTCGCCACGGGGCCGCCCTGACATTGGTCTTCGTGAGCGTGCTCGCCACCGGCGCCGCCACCGGCTCATGGGGCGCGGATGGTCCCGCCCGGGCCGCCGACCGGGGCTCGCCGGCCACGCGGATACCGATCCGCCCGGTCGCCGCCGGCTCCGTCGAGAGCGACCAGGTCGAGGCGGCGGCAGCAGCGGCCGAGGAGGACGGTAAGTCCGGTTCGCAGGCCGCCCGTGACGTGGTGAGCCGCAGCGGCGACCGGTGGGGCGCGGTCTACAGCGCCCGTGAGTACGAAGGATTCCGCCAGCACCTCGACGGCGCCTACGTCGGCGTCGGGCTCTCCGCGCGGGTCGCGACCGGCGGCCGGATCGAAGTGGATCACGTCCAGTCCGGCAGCCCCGCCGACCGGGCCGGGCTGCGCTCCGGCGACCGGCTGCTGACCGTCGACGGTATGGAGGCCACCGGCCGCCCCGTCACCGAGGTCGTCGCCCGGCTGCGCGGACACGGCGACCGCTCGGCGGGCACCCCGGTGACGCTCGGCCTGGAGCGCGACGGCAACCGGTGGCGGCAGACCCTGCACCGGGCGCGGCTGGCCACCGAGCCGGTCACCGTCGACCGCGTCGGCGACCGGCGGCCGGGCGCCGTCCGCATCAAGGTCGACTCCTTCACCAAGGGCACCGGCGAGGAGGTGCGCCGCGCGGTGCGGCACGTACCCCGGGGCGACGGCATCCTCCTCGACCTGCGCGGCAACTCCGGCGGCCTGGTCACCGAGGCCGTCACCACCGCCTCCTCCTTCCTCGACGGCGGCCTCGTCGCCACGTACGACGTACGGGGCGAGCAGCGCGTCCTGGAAGCCCGGCCCGGCGGCGACACCCGCAGCCCGCTGGTGGTCCTCGTCGACGGCGGCACCATGAGCGCCGCCGAACTGCTCACCGGAGCCCTCCAGGACCGCGGCCGCGCCGTCGTCGTCGGCTCCCGCACCTTCGGCAAGGGCTCGGTGCAGATGCCCAGCAAGCTCGCCGACGGCTCGGTCGCCGAGCTGACCGTCGGCCACTACCGCACCCCGGCCGGCCGCAACGTCGACGGCGCGGGCATCGCACCCGACCTCACGGTCCACGGCGACGGCGGCCCGAGCGCCGAGGCGCGCGCCAGAACCGTATTGAGTGGCCTCGGGGGCGGGTCCTAGGCGAGAATGACCTCGCTATGGCTAAAGAGACGGGTCGCAAACTGATCGCGCAGAACAAGAAGGCGCGGCACGACTACCACATCCTGGACACCTACGAGTGCGGTCTGGTGCTGACCGGGACCGAGGTGAAGTCGCTGCGCCAGGGACGTGCCTCGCTCGCGGACGGCTTCGCACAGCTGGACAAGGGCGAGGCGTGGCTGCACAACGTCCACATCCCCGAGTACAGCCAGGGGACGTGGACCAATCACTCGGCGCGCCGCCGCCGCAAGCTGCTGCTGCACCGGGCGGAGATCGACAAGCTGATCCACAAGACCCAGGAGAGCGGCCACACCATCGTGCCGCTGTCCCTGTACTTCAGGGACGGCCGCGCCAAGGTCGAGGTCGCGCTCGCCAAGGGCAAGAAGGACTACGACAAGCGGCAGACCCTCCGCGAGAAGCAGGACCGCCGCGAGACCGACCGGGTGATCTCGGCGGCCCGCCGCCGCGAGCGCGGCCGAGTCTGACCTCGGACGCCGCCCGGCGGGAATGATGTGGCCCCGTCGTGCGTTGTTCACCTATGATGGACGCCGTGCCCCTCCGAGGGCGCGGTAGCACCACCTATTGAAAAATCAACATGGGGATGATCGGTTTCGACAGCGGCTGTCGAAGCAGGGGAAGCGAGTCGAGGAAGCGGCAATGATCTCGTTAACCATATGTCGCAAACAATAATCGCCAATACCAAGCGCGATTCCTTCGCCCTCGCTGCCTAAGTAGCGACTTGCGAAGTGTCAGCCCGGGGCTGTTCCCGACCCGGATCCTGGCATCGACTAGGGAACTAAACCACTAGACCCGGTCACGGGGTCCAGTGGGAAATCAAACAGTGACTGAGCCCGTCGGAGACTTGTCCGCGTGATCTCCGGGGCCGAGAAAATCGCAGCGGACTGCACTCGGAGAAGCCCTGATTCCGCACCGTTGGACGCGGGTTCGATTCCCGCCATCTCCACTCATCCCATGTACGACGAAGGCCCCGCCACCCGGCGGGGCCTTCGTCGTGTCCGGGCCCGGTGCCCGTCAGCCGCAGGGGTCCCGGTAGTCGAGGTCCGGGAAGAGCCGGTGCCAGCGGTCGTCCGGGGTCGCCGCGCGGCGGACCGCGCAGAGCGTCCTGGCCAGCCGGGGGAAGTCGACGCTCACCAGGACCGTCCCCGCTCCCAGCGCGGCCAGCGGGGAGGACGGGGACATGACCATGGCGTCCCCCTGCTCGGTGAAGTCCTTGACCACGCCGGAACCGGAGGTGTGGGCCAGGAGCTCCGCGTCACCGGGAGGCGAATCGCCGGCCGCCAGCCGCCAGAGCCCCAGCCCTCCGTACCTCTCCCACGCGACCAGCAGGGTGCCGTCGGAGGCGAGTTGGTTCATGGCGCCGAGCGGGCCCGGCAGGGGGACCGTGGTCCCCAGACGGTCCAGGGACCACAGGGCGGGCCGTCCTGACGAGGAGATGCCCGCCAGCAGACGGCCGGAAATGAGGTGGAGCCCCAGGGCTTCCCCGTCGACCGTGCCGAGCCTGCGTGACGTGCCCCGTGCGGAGACGGACCACACATGGGCCCGTTCCGCCCCGCCCGCCCTGGTGTCGGTGACCAGCACCCGCCGCCCGTCGTTCGAGCTGATCCCCATGGGCACGTCCTTGTACTTGGCGCCGACGCGGGACGCGCGCCGTGGGTGCCGGGGATCGGCGAGGTCCCACAACTGGGCCGTGTAGGACAGCACGGCGAAGACCCGGGCACCGCCGGAGAAGGCCAGGTCGAACCCCGTTTTGGGGACAGGCAGGCTGCTCAGCCGCTTCGGCCGCGCCGCACTGTGGATGTCCCAGATGGTCGCGGTGCGTGTAGACGGGTCGGCCACGGCCAGCAGATCGTCCCGGGAGGCTGCGGCAAAGGTCATGGAGTCTTCCGTACGCGCCGCGGGGCGGAACTCGTACCCGGGGCGCAGCCGGCCGCCCCGGAAGTCCCAGAGTTTCAGCCGTTTCCAGTCCGCGGTCTGGGCGATCAGCGTGTGTCCCCCCGGCAGGAAGCGTGCCTTGTTCCAGGACCGGGGGAGTACGGCGGCCTCGGTGGGAGGCTTGCCCGGTTCGCCGAGCCGCCAGATGTGCGTACGGTCGCCGACCGAGGTGGCGATGAACCGCCCTCGCGGGTCGGAGTGGGAGCCGCTGACCGAACCGGCCTCGTCGGTGGTGCTGGGAGACGAGGCCGTCGGAGCCGCCGACGGCGATGCCGCGTCCGTCCGGCCGGTAGGCGAGGGACAGGTCCTTCTCGGCGGCCTTGCCCGTGCGGGGCAGCGTGGCAGACGGCAGCAGCGGCTCGTAGGTGGTCGTCTCGTCACGCACGGTGAAAAGGTGTGGTGTGCCGTCCCATGACGAAGCCGCCGCGAATTGACCGTCCGGGCTGAAGGCGATCGACGACAGGACCTTTCCGGTGACCGGTTCCGTACCGGGGTATCGGTGGGGGCGCCTCGGGTCGGTCACCTTCCAGACGGCCACCTCACCCGACGCCCCGCTGCCCGCCAGCCGCCGTCCGTCCGGGGTGAAGGCAAGGGACAGCACGCGGGCGTCCCGTATGACCGTGCCCGGCTTCGGGCGGTGTGCCTCCGGGGTGTTCCACAGCTGTACGGTGCCGTCGCCCACCGCCGCGGCCATGACCTTGCCGCCGGGCTGGAAGGCGACGGCCTCCACGGGCTTGCCGCGACGCGAGCCCGCCACCACGGTGCGGACCGGATGCCGGGGGTCGCGCAGGTCCCAGAACCACACCCGGCCGTGCTCCGCGCCGACCGCGAGAGTGCGGCCGTCCGGGCTGAGGGCCGCCGCGAAGACGCGGCCGTCCCGCACCGGCACCCGGGCGAGGCGCCGGGCATGCCGGGCGTCGCGGACGTCCCAGACGTACAGTGCCTCCCTGGTGCTCGCGGTGAGGAGGCGGCCGTCCGGATGCCACGCGAGGGCCGGAGGCCCGCCCACTTTCAGCACGGAACCCGGCGCCGGGCGGTACGGGTTGGCCGTGTGCCACAGGCGGACCGTGCGGTCGGTCGAGGAACTGGCCAGCACCTTTCCGTCCGCCCGGTACGCGAGGTTGATCACCTCGCCGGTGTGTCCCCGCAACGGCACCGGCGGGGTGAGGGAGAGCGCCGACTGCAGCAAGGCGGACCGAGCCTCGACCGTGGGCGAGCGGCGGTAGGCGGTCAGGCTCAGGTCGAGCGCCGTCACCGGGTCCTGGCCCCGCAGCGCGCCGGCCTGGGCGGCGACGCGCTTGGAGGCCAGTTCGTCCGCCTTCTTTCGGGACTCGCCCCGTTCGATGTACGCAAATGTGCCGATCGCGACGAGCAGCAGCGCGACGCAGGCGGCCACGCCGCGCCACATCCTGCGCAGGCGGCGGCCGCGCCGTGCGGACTCGGCCCCGGCCGCCAGGAACTCCCGCTCGATGGCGGTGAGCGCGATTCCGGGGGTGTTCCCGGCCCGCTCCGGATCCCCGGCCCGCTCCGGATCAAGGCGCGCGCGGACCTGCTCCAGACGTGAACCGGTGTAGAGGTAGTGGGGGTTGCGCTTGCGCTCCTTCCAGATCGCGGCGGACTCCGTGAGCCGCTGATGCTCCAGCAGATCGGCGCGGGCGTCGAGGATCCACGAGCGCAGCGTGGGCCAGGCGTGCAGCAGCGCGTCGTGGGAGAACCGTGCGCCGTCGTGGTCGACGGTGACCAGCCGGGTGCGGACCAGATGGTCCCAGACCGTCCGTACGTCCTCGGCGCTCCCGTCCTTCAGCAGGTCCGCCGGGTCGATCTCGCGGCGCACCACCTCGCCGGCCGGGGTGAGGTGCACCATGTTCAGCAGCAGACGGCGCAGGACGTGACGCTCGGGTTCCCGCAGCGCCTGGTACAGCGCGTCGGTCGAGGTGGTCACGGACTGCCAGATCCCGCCCGTGCGCTGGTAGCCGGCCAGGGTCAGCACCGCGCCGCTGCGCTCCCGCCACGTCTCCACAAGGGCGTGGGCGAGGAACGGGGCCGCCGCGGTCTGCGCCGTTCCCGCCGCCCCGCCGCAGGTCCGACAGCAGCCGGTCGACGAGACCGTCCTCCAGGGTGAGGCCCGCCCGCGCGGCCGGGCGCTCGATCGCTGCGCGGAGGGCGCCCGGGCCCATCGGCGCCACGGTGAACTGTCCGTGGTCCAGGGCGTCGACGAGCTCCGGGTGGGCCAGACAGTCGCCGTAGTGATCGGCGCGCAGTGCCAGGACCACCGTGGGCCGGTCGCCCGGGCCGTCCCGTCGGCCGCACAGCAACTGGATGAAGCGGCTCCGCCGCTCGGGATCCTCGCAACGGGTGAAGACCTCCTCGAACTGGTCGACCGCGAGCAGCCGGCAGGCCCGGCGACCGGGCTCCGGCCCGGGGAACCGCCCCTCCTCGAAGGCGTCCCGTACCTCCTCCCGCCGCCGTCCCGTGGTCCGCGCCCAGCGTTCGGCAAGGGCCTCCAGCGGGTCGGCGCCCGGGGCCGGCAGCAGCAGCGCGGGCCAAGGGACCGCGTCCCCTCCGGAACCGTGCCGGGCCTCCAGATCCGCCAGCATCCCCGCGCCCAGCAGTGACGACTTGCCCGAGCCCGACGCGCCCACCAGCACGAGCGGGTGCTCGCGTGCCGGATCGCAGACGGCCGTCACGAGTCGCTCGGTCAGCTTTTCGCGCCCGAAGAACCACTCCTGATCGGCCGCCCCGAACGACCGCATGCCCGGGTACGGGCACGGCACATCGGCCGGTGGTTCGCCGGGCGGCACCGCGTCGGCGCGGTAGGCGGAGTTGCGGGCCACCACGAGCCCGCCGAGCCTGCCCTCGCTCTGCCCGTGCGGACGTACCAGCCCGTCCCGGAACGCCCGGTCCAGCGCTCCGTGCAGGTAGTCGACCGTCAGCCAGGGCGGGCCGCCCGGGTCGCCGTCCTCCAGCAGCCGCAGCAGCCGCCCGCCGAACAGCGTGTGCCGGTCGCCCTCGGGAGCGAAGGAGAGCGCGAACTGCGAGGCGGAGGTGAGCAGGAAGCTGCCGTCCGGGCGTGCGGAGGCGTACGGGGAGCGTTCGCCTCCGTCCGGGGCTGTGGCACGGCCGGAGAAGCAGCAGTCGAGCACGACCACGCTGCCGCCCAGGGCGCCGCTGAGCAGATCCTTGACGGTCCGGTAGGCGACGGAGCCGGAAATCCGGTCGTCGGCCAGGCTGGCGTGCGTGGCGAGGTAGAGCTCGTCCCCCGGGCCGAGGATGCCGTGGCCCACGTACGTGAAGAGAACCGGCCCGGTGGCGTCGGCGACGGCGTCCTCTACGGCGGCCACGACTTCCGCCTGTGCGGCGCCCGCCGGAACCCGGTGGATGTGGGTCATGTCGCAGACGTCGCGCAGCACCCGCTCCAGATCGTCGAGTGTGGTCCCGACGCTCGGCAGGGCCGGCAGCAGGGAACCCGGTACATGGTCACCGGTGCCGACCAGCACCGCGCGGGCCCCCGGCGTGGCCAGACCGGTCGGGGACGGGGGCGTGCCGGGCAGGGGTCGGGCGTCGGTCATGACGCCGGTGGCACACCGTCGGACGGCTCCCCGCCTCCGGCCTCCGGGGGGCGCGCGTCCGGTTCGAGGGCGGCCGCGAGCCGCTCCGCCAGCTCACTCGCCTGTTGTGCGTCGAGCGGTCCGACCTCCGTGGAGCTCACGGAGATCTCCGTACCGTCGGGGCGCGTGATGGTGACGGTCTGGTCCCCACGGCGGGTCTGCAGCCAGGTCACCACGGCTCCGGCCAGTACCGTGGCGACGCCGCCGGGCTCCAGAAGTGCGACGATCACGTCCGTCCCCGCGCCCATGGTGCCCGTTGGCGGGCCCGAGCCGGTGGCTCTGCGCACCCTGCCACGCAGTCCCGGCTGACCGGCCAGCCAGCGTCGTAGATCGTCGGGTCCGGCACCGGCGGTGTCCGCGCCCGGAGACAGGTTCCGCTCGTCGGCCCGGACCGTCAAACCGATACGCATGGGCTCCCCCGATGGCCTGGTTCGCGTAGGTTGCCCCGGGAGGGTAGCGGCAACCGTGGCTGAAGAGAGAGGCGTTTTCACGCCAGGACAATCGGTTGCGTACGGCTGTGGCGAGCTGGGTGGTTTGTGGTCGGCGGTCCTCGACGGGGTACGGAGCTGCCCGGCCACCGGGGTGGAGGCCGGGGAGCCGTCGAACCGGGCCGAGACGGTCAGCTCTCCGGCCGGGAGGTCTTCGGGGTTGAAGCGGGCCACGGGGACACCGCGCTCGTTGAGATGGGTGATCACCATGTCGGCGGTGATGTCGAGCGGTTCCGTGACCACCAGGACGGGGCTCGTGTCGGTCATCACGGCTGTCAGTCCTGCTGCGAGTCCTGGTCGGAGCCCGCGTCGTTGCGCGAGTCCAGGTTCGTCACGGTCGACGTTGATGTGGCGGAGCTGGTGCCGTGCCTGCCCATCTCGACCACCAGACCGTCACGGTCGCGGAACACGCCGGTCTGGGTGTCCGGGTCGAGAGTGATGGAGGTGAACGGCATCTGCGCCGCCGTGGGGTACGGGCCGAGTCGTCGCAGGCCCCAGGGGCGGAGTGGCGGGATGGCGCACTCCGCCCAGACGCCCTTGCCCCACGGCTTGCGGTCGATCCCCCACCGGGTGGAGACGGCGTCCACCACCGCCATGCCGCGCCCGGACTCGGCCGTTTCGCTCGCCTGGACGACGCGCGGAACGGCGCGGGACCGGTCGAAGGTCGAGATCCGTACCAGGTGATCGCCGGGGCGTTCGACCTTGAGGCGGAAGCGGCCGCGCTGTGCGGGGTCGGGGTTGTAGCGGGTGGCGTGCCGGATCGCGTTGGTGGCCAGCTCGGAGGCGATCAGGCGGGCGTCGTCCACCAGGTCTTCCAGCCCCCAGGCGCGCAGGGTCGCGGTGACGGACAGGCGCGCGAGGGCTACGGACTCCTCGGTGCACGGGAGCGACTGGGCGTAGGCCGGATGGCCTGTGCCGGTGGGGGTGAGCGGTGAGGGCTTGCTGATCATCGTTGTCGCCATCTCGGTCGGCCTTCTGGTGGATGGGGAAACGCCCGACTTGCCGCCGGGCGTGGCATCACCATCGCGGTACACCGCCTCGTGCGGAAGTGTGAGGCGAGTGGGCCGCACACCGTGTGCCGAACCCGCACAGGGCGTGCTTCCGCACGCCCTCCCCGCTCGCCCCTGGTACCGCTAGCGTCATGTGTCCTGTTGTTCCGCAGGAGGTACCTATGGGCGCTGGTGCAGCGAGAGTTGACATCGGGTCGATCCTTCGCGGCGCCCGCTGCGCCGCTCGCCTCACCCAGGCGCAAGTCGGACAGGCGTGTGGTTACTCCGCGTCGGCCGTCTCCCGGATCGAGTCCGGCCGCATGCGGCTCGACTACTCCGCGCTGGCGCGGTTCGCGGCGGTCTTGAACCTCCCACTCGACCGGCTGACCGCGACTCCCGTGCCGGACGGGTCCGCGGTCGATACGGTGGAGCGGCCATCGGACGAGGAGGATGCGGTGCGTCGTAGAGAACTGCTCACCGGTGTGTTGGCGGCTGGGACAACGGTCGTTGCCGGGGTCGCTCCGGCCGGTGCCGCGTCCGGTTCGTTCGATCCGGCGGCCGGTCTTGAGGACGCGCTCTTCCGGATTCCCTCCGTTGCCCCGGTTCCGGTGGGCCGCCTCGTTCAGCGGGTGGCGGCCGCGCGGGCGGACTTCTGTGCCGCGCGCTATAGCTCTCTCGGGCGCGCGCTCCCGGGTCTGCTCGCCGTGGCTTCGGCGACGCGGGACGTGTCGAGCGGGCGGGCGCGGGAGCAGGCGGGTGTGGGGCTTGCGCGGGTCTACGTGCTGGCTGCCGAGCTGGCGCTCAAACAGCACAACGACGCGGCCTGGGTGGCCGCCGACCGTGCGCTGACCACGGCCCGGGCCAGTGGCCATCCGGTGCCGATCGGTGAGGCCTCCCGGGTGCTCGCGATCACCATGCGGCGGTCGGGGCGCTCCCCGGCCGCCGTGCGGCTGCTCGGCCAGGAGGCGGCCGATCTGGATGTCGGCCGGTCCGCGACCGGGGCTGTGCGTACGACGCTGATGCTGACGGCCGCGTACACGGCAGCCACCGGCAGGGACCGTGCCACGGCGCTGGGCCTGCTGGACGAGGCGCAGGAGGAGGCGGAGCGGCGCCAGGCGGTGCCGGGGCTGTTCACCGTCGACGTCAGCCGGACGCAGGTGGACGTGTACCGGATCGGCGTGCTCAACGCGCTCGGCACGCCCGACGAGGGTGTGAAGGTCGCCGCACGGCTGGACATCGACCGCATGCCTACGGCGGAGCGCCGCGCCCGCGCCTGGACGGATACGGCCCGCATGTGGCATGCCCTCGGCGATCAGCCACAGACCTTCGCGGCGCTCCGCAGAGTGGAGCGGGAGGCGCCGCAGGAAGTGCGGCGGCCCGCGCTGCGGGCCCTGACGGCGGACCTGCTGTACCAGCCCGCCCGGGTGCCGGGCGTACGGGAATTCGCGGCCCGCACCGGGGCCCTGCCCGGTTGACGGTCCGGTCTACGGCTTGGGGAGCAGCGGTGGAGAGAGGCAGCGTGAGTCTCGTCCGGATCGGGGACGTGGAGGCCGTGTGGGATGACCTGATGGGCGTCTATACGGAGTGCTGGGCGCACAAGCTCCACCTGCCGCACTACGACCCGGAGGCGTTCGGGGAGCGGTTGCACCGGCATGCCGCCGAGCCGGGTTGGGAGGCCGTGGTGGCGTACGGCTCGGGCGAGCCCGTCGGCTACATCTATGCCAACCGGCTCGCCGGAGCGGATGACCGCTGGTGGCGCCGTACCTCCCCGGAGCCCGAGCCGGTCATCTCGGCGGCTTCCACGGTCGCGGTGAAGGAGATGATGGTTCGTCGGCGGTGGCGCGGGCAGGGGGTCGCCCGCAGGCTGCATGACGCCCTCCTGGCCGGGCGGGCCGAGACGCAGGCGTCCTTGATGGTGAACCCGCTCAACCAGGACGGGAAGGTGCGGGCCCTCTACGTGTCGTGGGGATACCGGGCGGTGGGTACCGCGCAGTCCTCGCCGGAGGCGCCGGTCCTGACGGTCATGGTGCGGTGACGTCGGGCGTCGGCGGTCAGCTGATGTCGAGGACGGCCTTGCCGTGGAGGCGGCGTTCCAGGAGGGTCGCGACGGCTTCACCGGCGCGGTCCCAGCCGCCGCGCCAGGAGATCTGCGGGTCCAGGTCGCCCGAGGTGACGCGTTCCGCGAGCCAGGTCAGGTCCGGGCCGACGTCGGGGCGCTCCAGCAGGTAGAAGGTGACGATCGAGCGGTCGTGGCGGCCCGCGTTTCCGTAGAGGGCGCCGAAGGGGAAGGTCTCGGGCTGGCCCGTCACATGGCCGACGGAGACCAGGGTGCCGTGGGCGGCGAGGGTGTCGTACGCCGCTACAAGCTGGGGGCCGCCGACTAGGTCCACCACGCCGTGCACCGGGCCGTCGGCCTCTTCCGGGGACGCGATCACCTCGTGGGCGCCGAGGGCGCGCAGGGCGTCGCCGTGCGCCGCCGGGTCGCCGGTGGTGGCGATGACGTACGCGCCGCCGAGGCGGGCGAGTTGGACGGCGTACCGGCCGACGCCGCCGGTGGCGCCCGTGACCAGGATGCGGCGGCCGAGGGTGTCGCCGATCCGGCGCAGGGCACGCAGCGCGCTGGCGCCCGCGACCGGGAGGGTGCTGAGAGCGGCGGGGTCGGCGCCTGTGGGCGGGATGCCGATCAGGCCGGTGTGCACGGCCCGCAGCTCGGCCCATCCGCCTGCCTCGCCGATCGTGACGACGGGCGTTCCGGCGGCGGGTCCCGAGCCGTCGGCGGCGGCGCGTTCGATCACCCCGGCGGCGTCCCAGCCGAGCACCGTGCCATCAGGGGCCTCGGTCCGGTGGGCGGTCTCGCCGTAGTTGAGGGACGTGGCGGTCACCCGGACCAGCGCCTCGTGCGGGGCGGGCTCGGGGTCGGCGGTCTCGCCGAGACGGAGACCGGAGGGGGCGGAGCTGTCGACGAGCAGGGCGCGCATGGGGCGTTGACCTTTCCGGCGGGGGCGAGGACTCAGTTATGCCACTGAGTGGCGTAAGCGCGCAAGTGGCATTCGCTTTCGCGTCCGCGTTACACTAGGCGTCGTGACTGCCGCCCCCGCCCCGTCCCTGCGCGAACGCAAGAAGCGGCGCACCCGTCAGGCGCTGATCGACACCGCGCTGGAGCTGTTCACCGAGCGCGGCTTCGGCGGTGTCACGCTGGATGAGCTGTGCGAGGAGGTGGAGGTCTCCAAGCGCACCTTCTTCCGGAACTTCACCAGCAAGGAAGACGTCGCGATGGCCCCCGAACAGGACCTCTGGCGGGCCTTCCTGGAGGAGCTGGAGTCCGTGGGCCCGGGCCCACGGACGCTGGTGGAGCTGGGGCGGGACGCGCTGCTGGCCGCGCTGGACCGGATGGCCGACGAGGGCTGGGCCCGCCGGGTCCTGCTCAGCCGCCGACTGGCCGAGCGGACGCCCTCGATGGCCGCGCACGGCCTGCAGTTCTGCGAGGCCACGACGCAGGAGGCGCTGGAGATCCTGCGCCGCAGGTTCGGTCTGGGGGGCGGGGGCGACGTACGGCCCCGGCTGGCCGTGGACATGCTGATCGCCGCGCACCGCTGCGCCGTCGCGGGCTGGGTGGCGCGGGTGCCGGATGGCGCGGACGAGGCGGTCGTCACCGCGCCCCCGGCGGCGCGGGAGCTGGCCGCCCGCCTCCGCGAGGCCGTCGCCGCCCTCCCCGGCAGCCTCGCGCTCAGCGCTGTGCCCGGTGCGGAGAGCGGCTGACGTCAGGGTCGCGCGCCGCTCGCGGCTGACGGTCGTGGAGTTCACGCCGTCGGGGTGACCTTGCGCCCGCGCCACTTGGCGGGCTGCCCGCCGCGCCCCCGCCCGTACGCGACCGTCCGTACGCCCCCGTCCGCACCGCGATCGTCCGTACGCGATCGTCCGTCAGTCGAAGGCGATCGCCAGGCCGAAGCCGAGGAAGAGCGTGCCGCACAGCGCCATGCCCATCATCGGGACGAGTATGTGGCGCCGCATCCATACCCGGGCCCGCTGCGACTCGCCCGGCAGGTACATCACGTTCACCCGGCGTCCCATCGCCAGCCCCAGCCCGAACCCCGAGGCCGCGGGGGTGAACCGCACATCGTGGCCCCGGTGGTCGTGGAAGCTGATGACCGGCGTCTGGATCGGGTTCCGGTCCCGGCTCCGGCGGCCGATGACCTTGGCGACCACGACCCCCTCGGTACGCACCCCCTCGCGGCGCAGCCGCCACACCAGCCGGGCGTCGCGCAGAGCGAATACGTAGACGAACAGGCCGATCGCGATGCACAGCAGATCGGCTCCGGGCATGCCGCTGGAATGGATACGTAACCTCTCGTCGTGGAACTTCGGTTGCCACCTTCGGGCGCTCTGTCGCGAAGCGGTGGGTTACGGAATCCTCCCGTGGCATGAGCAGACCTGCAAACCGCCGTGCGCGCGCCTGGGCCTGGCCCCTCGTCATCGGGCTGATCGCCACCCTCACCTGGAGTTCACCGGCCGGGGCGGATGCCTCGCGGGGTGGCGGGCTCGGCACAGCACTCGACAGCGTTCTTGACGACCCCCTGCTGAAGGGCGGCGCCGCCGGGGTGGTGGTGGCCGACGCCGACTCCGGCGACATGCTGTACCGGCACCGGGCCGACGACCGGCTGATGCCCGCCTCCAACACCAAGCTGTTCACCTCGGCCGCCGCCATGGGGTTACTCGGGCCCGACCACACGTTCCGGACCGATGTCCTGGGCGACGGCACCCGCCACGGCCGCACCCTGCGCGGGGATCTGTATCTGCGGGGCACCGGCGATCCGACGATGCTCGCCGCGGACTACGACCGGCTGGCCAAGGACATCGCCGACGCGGGGATCACCCGGGTCACCGGGCGGCTGGTCGCCGACGACACCCGGTTCGACGCGCAGCGCGCGGGCCGCTCCTGGGCGGCCGACGACGAGTCCTCGTACTACGCGGCGCAGATCTCCCCGCTCACCCTCGCCCCCGACACCGACTACGACGCGGGCAGCGTCATCGTCGAGGTCGCGCCGGGCGCGGCGCAGGGGGAGCGGCCGAAGGTCACGGTCACGCCCGGGACCGGGTACGTACGGATCGACAACCGGGCGACCACCGGAAGCGGCGGCGCTCTCACCGTCGAACGCGGACACGGCACCAACACCATCACCGTCAGCGGCGCCATCGCGCCCGGTGCACAGACCGCCAAGGAGTGGGTCAGCGTCTGGGAGCCCACCGGGTACGCCACCGCCGTGTTCGCCGACGCGCTGAAGCGGCACGGGGTGCGGGTCGCGGGGGCCACGAGGCTCGGCCGGGCCACCCCGCAGGACGCGCGCCCGCTCGCCGCGCACCGCTCGATGCCGCTCAAGAAGCTGCTGATCCCGTTCATGAAGCTGTCGAACAACATCCACGCCGAAGTCCTCACCAAGGCCATCGGCTACGAGACTGCCGGGCGCGGCACCTGGAGCGCGGGGCTGGCCGCCATCGCCGACTACCTCAAGAAGCAGGGCGTGGACACCGGCGCGGCGCGCCAGGTCGACGGGTCGGGGCTGTCCCGGATGGACAACATCGCGGCCGGGCAGCTCACCGAGCTGCTGCTGACGGTCCGCCAACAGCCCTGGTACGCGGACTGGTACGCCTCGCTCCCGGTGGCCTGCGCCCCGGACCGCTTCACCGGCGGCACGCTGCGCTCGCGCATGTGCGGCACCCCGGCCGAGGGCAACGCGCGCGGCAAGACCGGCTCCCTGACCGGCGCCTCCGGGCTCTCCGGGTATGTCACCGACGCGGACGGCCGGGAGCTGGTTTACAGCGTCGTCCTCAACAACTTCCTCGCCCCCTCCGTGAAGAGCCTGGAGGACGCGATCGTCGTGACGCTGGCGAAATCCGGCGCGGACGGGACCGAGCCGGTGCGCCCCCGGACCGTACGAGGCGCACAGGAAACGGAACTTGAGTGCGCCTGGCTCAAGCCCCGTCGCTGCTGAGCCGCAGGGCGAGGGCGGTCGTCCCCGCCTCCGCGTCGGCGGACGGCCCGCCCACCACCTCCACCCGCCAGGGCGCCGAGGCCCCGCGCCCGGCCCGGTCGGCCTCGGCGCGCAGCGTGTCCCCGTCCCGTACGACGGTGAACGCGACGGCCGTCGAGCCGTCCGGGGCCGGGACCCGCACGGTGACCCCGGTGCCGGGCAGGGCGGACGGTTCGTACACCCGCAGTGTGACGCCGTCCGCCCAGTCGGCGTCCGGCCGGTCGTACGCCGCGCCGAACGGGATCACCGCGCCCGGCCGGGCCAGCAGCGGCGCGCTCAGGAAGCCGTGCCGCTCGTGCACCCAGCGCGGGCCGCGTACGGTCCGGCCGCTGAGCACATGCGTCCACACCCCCTCCGGTACGTAGTACGCGACCTCGCCCTCGTCGTCGAAGACCGGCGCGACCAGCAGATCCCCGCCGAGCATGTACTGCCGTTCCAGACCCGCGCACCCCGGGTCGCCGGGGAATTCGAGGACCATGGCGCGCATCACCGGCACGCCCTCGCCGTGCGCCTGCCGCGCCGCCTCGTACAGGTACGGCATCAGCCGCAGCTTCAGCCGGGTGAAGAAGCGCAGCACCGCGACCGACTCCTCGTCGAAGTGCCACGGCACGCGGTACGAGGACGATCCGTGCAGCCTGCTGTGCGAGGACAGCAGCCCGAAGGCGATCCACCGCTTGAAGAGCGCGGGGTCGGGGGTGCCCTCGAAGCCGCCGATGTCATGGCTCCAGAAGCCGAAGCCGGACAGCCCGAGGGAGAGCCCGCCGCGCAGCGATTCGGCCATCGCCTCGTACGTGGACTCGCAGTCGCCGCCCCAGTGCACCGGGAACTGCTGGCCGCCCGCGGTCGCGGAGCGCGCGAAGACGACGGCCTCGCGCTCGCCCCGCCGCTCGCGCAGCGCCTCGAAGACGGTGCGGTTGTAGAGGTGGGTGTAGTAGTTGTGCATCCGCTCGGGGTCGGAGCCGTCCGCGTAGACCACGTCCAGCGGCACCCGCTCGCCGAAGTCGGTCTTGAAGCAGTCCACGCCCATGTCGAGCAGCGCGGTCAGCTTCTCCGCGTACCAGGCCCGCGCGGCGGGGCTGGTGAAGTCGACCAGGGCCATGCCGGGCTGCCACAGGTCCCACTGCCACACCGAGCCGTCCGGGCGCTTGAGGAGATGACCGGCCGCCTTGCCCTCGGCGAAGAGCGGGGAGCGCTGCGCGATGTACGGGTTGATCCAGACGCAGACGCGCAGCCCCCGTTCGCGCAGCCGCCGCAGCATGCCCGCCGGGTCGGGGAAGACGCGCGGGTCCCAGGTGAAGTCGCACCAGTGGTGCTCGCGCATCCAGAAGCAGTCGAAGTGGAAGACGGACAGCGGCAGTTCCCGCTCCGCCATGCCGTCGACGAAGCCGGTGACCGTCTCCTCGTCGTAGGAGGTGGTGAAGGAGGTGGACAGCCACAGCCCGAAGGACCAGGCGGGCGGCAGCGCGGGGCGGCCGGTGAGGGCGGTGTAGGTACGCAGGATGTCCTTCGGGGTGGGCCCGTGGATGACGTAGTACGTCAGCTCCTGGCACTCGGCGCTGAACTGGACGCGGGAGACCGCCTCCGAACCGACCTCGAAGGAGACCTCGCCGGGGTGGTCGACGAAGACGCCGTAGCCCGCGTCGGTGAGGTAGAACGGGATGTTCTTGTAGGCCTGTTCGGTGGCGGTGCCGCCGTCGGCGTTCCAGATGTCGACGGTCTGGCCGTTCTTCACCAGCGGGCCGAAGCGCTCGCCGAGGCCGTACGCGGAGGTGCCGACGCGTAAGACGAGCCGCTCGCGCAGATAGTGGCGGCCGTCGGCGGTCTCCATGATGCCCGCGTCCTTCGGCCCGCTGGCGGTGAGCGGGCGCCCGTCCGCCTCGAAGGCGACGCGCCAGGGGCCGGTGCGGGCGACGCGTACGGTGAGCGCGCCGGAGGCGAGCCGGGCCTCGTCCTCGTCGCAGGACACCTCCCCGTACGAGCCGTCGGCCAGCTCGAACGACGGGCCCCGGTCCGCACCGCCCGCGAAGTGGGTCAGCCGGACCCCGATCACGCCGGGCAGCGGCGCGGTGCAGGTCAGGGTGAGCACCGGGCCCTTGAGGAGATCGCCGCGGCGGTGCACCGGATGGGTGGGGGCGTGCACGGTGAGCCGGCCCGGGCCGGTCTCCACGTCGAGGACCCCGGCGGGGTGGGCGGCTTGGACGCCCTCGCGCAGCAGCCAGTAGCCGTCGCTGAACTTCACGTACGGGCCCTCCTCGTCACTTGACCGCGCCCGCGGCGATGCCGCGGGTCAGGGTCCGCTGGAAGATCAGGAAGAAGACGACCGCGGGGAGCACGCCGAGCAGCGCGGCCGCGTTCGTCATGGTGGCGTCCATCAGCCGCTGGCCCTGGAGGACGCCGAGCGCGACGGACACCGTCTGGTTGTCGTTGGAGATCAGCATCACCAGCGGCAGCAGGAACTCGTTCCAGGTCCAGATGAAGAAGAACACCAGCAGCACCCCGATGGTCGGGCGGCTGACCGGCACCACCACCCGCCACAGCACCTGCCACTTGTTCGCGCCGTCGATCCGCGCCGCCTCGATGATCTCCCTGGGGAAGGCGCCGAGGACGGAGGAGAGCAGATACGTGCCGAACGCGGCCTGGATCACGATGAAGACGATGATCACGCTCAGCCGGGTGTCGTACAGCCCCACCTGCTTCGACAGGTAGTAGACGGGGTAGACCAGCGCCTCCTGCGGCAGCATGTTCGCCAGCACGAAGAAGGCCAGCACCCAGGGGCGGCCCTTCACCCGGCCGATGCCGATCGCGTACGCGTTGAGTACGGACAGCACCGCGGCGCCGACCGCCACCGAGCCCGAGATCAGCACGGAGTTGATCAGCTTCTGCCCGAAGTCGACGCGTTCCCAGAAGTCTTCGATCCCGTCCAGATAGAGCCCCTCGGGCAGGCTCAGCGGCCCGTTCGAGGAGTACTCGGCGGGCGACTTGACCGCGTTGACGGCGACCACCAGGAACGGCAGCACCATGAGGACGGCCGCCACGATCAGCGCGGCCAGCACCGGATATCGCCTGAGGGCCCTCACCGCTCCCGGTCCTCCGCCCTCGTCTGGAGGCGCAGGGCGACCAGGGCCAGCGCCAGGATGATCACGGTGAGCACGGTCGAGACCGCCGAGCCGTACCCGACCTGCGTCTTCTCGAAGAACGACTGGAACGAGAAGTACGAGGGCACATTGGTCGCCCCGCCCGGGCCGCCCTTGGTGAGCACGTACACCGCGCCGAAGACCTTGAGCGCGGCGATCGTGCACCACAGCAGCACGACGGAGATCTCCGGGCGGATCTGTGGCAGCGTCACATGCCAGAACCGCCGCCACCACGAGGCGCCGTCCAGCTCGGCCGCCTCGTACAGGGACGGGTCGACGCGCTGCAGCCCCGCCATGAACACCACCAGCGGAAAGCCCAGCTGGACCCAGACCATCACGCCCATCACGCTGTACAGCGCGAGGTCCGGATCGCCCAGCCAGTCGTGGCGCAGCGAACCGAGGCCGACCGCCTTCAGCACATCGTTGAGCGCGCCGTCGTCGGGCGCCAGAATCCAGCTCCAGACGATGCCCGCCACCGCGATCGGCAGCACCTGCGGAAGGTAGAAGCAGGCGCGCAGGACGCTCGCGGTGCGGGAGCCGAAGTGCTTGCCGACGAAGTCGAACAGCGCGGCGGCCAGCACCAGACCGAGCGCGGTCGGGATCGCCGCCATCGCCACCACCATGGCGAGGCTGTGCCGGAAGGACTCCCAGAAGGCGTCGTCGTCCAGCAGCGTCCGGTAGTTGTCCAGCCCGGCCCACTCCGGAGTGCCGACGCCCTGCCAGTGGGTGAGGCTGATCCCGGTGTTCATCAGGAACGGGACGACGATGACGGCGAGGAACGCCAGCGCGCCGGGGACCAGGAAGAGCGTGTACGGGTACTCGCGCGGCCGGTTCATCCCTTCGGCGCGCCCGCCTCGTACGCCTTCCGCAGCGCGTCCAGATAGGCGTCCGGCTTCGCGCTGCCCGTCATCAGCTTCTGGGTCTCGGAGACGAGGGTGTCGTAGAAGCCGGGCACCGGCCAGTCCGGGTAGAAGGCGAGGCCGTCGCCGTCGGAGTAGGCGGTGAAGTCCCCGATCAGCTTCTTGGCCTTGGGGTCGGTGATCGCGGCCGGATCGGCGGCCACGGGTACGCCGCCCTTGTTGCCCAGGGTGTTCTGGATGCCCTTCTTCATCGTGATGTCGATGAAGTCGTACGCGAGCTGCTTGTTCTTCGCGCCCTTGGGGACGACCCACAGATTGCCGCCGGAGCCGAGGGTGAGCTTCGAGCCGGGGAAGGGGAACGTGCCCCACTCGTCCTTGATCTCGGACTTGAAGCGGCCGAACCACCAGCTGCCGGAGAAGAACATCGGATACTTCCCCGCGATGAACGCCGCGCCCGCGTCCTCGGCCTTGGCGCCGCTCGAACTCTTCGCGAGGTAGCCCTTCTTCACCCAGTCGGCGAAGGTGGTGGCGCCGTAGGTCCAGGCGGCGTCGTGGAAGTCCGGCGTGCCCTTGTACTGCTCGTACGCGTCCACCCAGGAGCGGTCGGCCTTGGAGAGGGCCAGCTGGTAGACGTACTGCTGGGCGGGGTATTCGGCGCCCGCGCTCGCGAGCGGGGTGACGCCCTTGCCCTTGAACGACTTCAGCGCGGCGGTGAACTCCGCGAAGGTGGTCGGGACCTTCACCTTGTGCTTTTTGAAGAGGGTCTTGTTGTAGAAGACCATCGTGTACTCGGCGTAGTTGGGCACCCCGAACCACTTGCCGGAGCCCATCACGCCCTGCGCGTCGTACCGGCTGGTGGTGCGCACCCCCGGCGTGAGCGGCTTGTCCCAGCCGCGCTTGGTGACCTCCGGGGAGAGGTCGGTGAGCAGCCCCTGCTTGGACAGCAGCCCGGTGGTGGCGTTGCCCTTGTTGTACTCCATGAGGTCGGGCGCGCTGTCCGACCCCAGCACCATCGAGGCGGTCTTCTGGATCTGTTCGAAGCCCTTCTCCTCGAACTTCACCGTCACGCCCGGATGGCTCTTCTTGAACTCCTCGATCGCCTGGTTCCAGGCCGCGCCCATGGCGCCGTTGGGCGCCTCGTAGTGCCACAGCGTGAGCGTCTTGCCGTCCCCGGCCTCGCCCCCACCGCCCCCGCACCCCGCCAGGACCAGGGCCCCGGCGAGCGCGGCCGCGATTCCGGCCCCCGTACGTCTCGTCCGTCGTTTCGTCCGTCTCCGTGCCGTCAACATCCACTGCCTCCGGGAGGGTTGGGAGGAATGTGCACGTGCAACGTTCGTCGAAGCGCTTCGATGGGCAGAGGTATAGGCGGGGCCGCATGGGTATGTCAATGGCGTTGACAAAATGCTGGGGAAGCCCGTGGATCAGGGCGCGTGAAGGCATACGAAGGGCCCGCCCCCGGCCGGAGGCGGGCCCTGGTGTCTTCTAGAGGTGTTCGTACGGCGGAATCACGCGGGTGATGACGATGAGCCGTAGGCGTGCCAGGGCCATGAAGTACAGCCAGCCGCCGCGGAAGCGCAAACGACGCAGCCCGCCCGAACTCCCCGACTCAGGACCTTTGCCGATGTCGGTCACATCGACACCCATGGTGGCGAGGTCGACCAGCTCATGCGCGATGTACTCGACCTCGCTGATCACGTGACCGGGCAGCCCGCCGACGACGTGCGTCTCGTCGGGGTCGTACGCCCAGCGCCATACGTCGCTCACGCGTTGTCCCGCCTCACTCCGGCCTCGGCGAACGCGGCGTCCAGGATCCGGCCGATCTCCGCGATGGCCTCGCGCGCCTGGACGAGGTCGTCCGTCCCCGAGGCCAGCGCTTCCAGTTCACGGAGACGGGCAGCTCGCGCGGGGTGACGCGCAATCGCCACGTTGACCGACCATTGTCCGGTGAAGCTGCGCAGCGGGTCCGCGCTCACCTCGGCGCGGGCCTCCCGCACGGCTTCCGCGCGCTCGGCGTCGAATGCGGCCAGTGACCCGGGGGCGACCTGCGCCACCGCCGCGCGCAGCGCCTCGGGCGTGGCGGCCGGTTGCGGAGTCACCGGGTCGTACGAGTGGTCCGGCTGGGTGCTCATGCGATCCTCCGGCGGGGCGAGCGGGTGGTGCACCGCGTACGGTACCGGGAATGCGCAACGCGGTGTGCGCATTGGCCCCCACTCCACCGCAGGGGGGACAAACCCGCCCCTCACCGCACCCCGCCCCCGCGGGTGAGAGCAAGGTTTCGTGGCGGTCACCTGTCGCCACAGCCCGGTAATCCGCTATCCCTACCGTCGGCAGCGACACCGAGCACCGTGGAGGCGTGATGACTGGCCCGACCACTACCGCAGCCGCCCGCAAGGGGGGCCGCTGGATCGAGGAGTGGGAGCCGGAGGACGAGACGTTCTGGCGGGAGAAGGGGGAGCGGATCGCCACCCGGAACCTGGTCTTCTCCATCCTCTCCGAGCACATCGGCTTCTCCATCTGGAGCCTGTGGTCGGTGATGGTCCTGTTCATGGGGCCGGAGTACGGGGTCGACCCGGCCGGGAAGTTCTTCCTGGTCGCGATGCCCACCCTGGTCGGCGCGGTCCTCCGCGTCCCGTACACCTTCGCCGTGGCCCGCTTCGGCGGGCGCAACTGGACGATCATCAGCGCCGCGATGCTGCTGGTGCCCGCGGGGGCGGCCGCCGCGGTGATGGAGCCCGGCACCTCCTACACCACGTTCCTGGTGGTCGCGGCGCTCACCGGCATCGGCGGCGGGAACTTCGCGTCGTCCATGACCAACATCAACTCCTTCTACCCGCTGCGCAAGAAGGGCTGGGCGCTCGGGCTCAACGCGGGCGGCGGCAACATCGGCGTACCGGTCATCCAGCTGATCGGCCTGCTCGTCATCGGCACGGCCGGGGCCTCCCACCCGCGGCTCGTGCTGGCCGTCTACCTCCCGCTGATCGTGGTCGCGGGGGTGCTCGCGGCGCTCTTCATGGACAACCTGGCGCCGGTGCGGAACGACGGCGGGGCGGCCAGGGAGGCGGCCCGGGACCCTCACACCTGGATCATGTCGCTGCTCTACGTCGGCACCTTCGGCTCGTTCATCGGCTACAGCTTCGCCTTCGGTCTGGTGCTGCAGAACCAGTTCGACCGCACCCCGCTGCAGGCCGCCTCGCTCACGTTCATCGGCCCGCTGCTCGGCTCCCTCATCCGCCCCGTCGGCGGCAGGCTGGCCGACCGTCACGGCGGCGCCCGGATCACCCTGTGGAACTTCGCCGGGATGGCCGCCGCCACGCTCGTGGTCGTCTATGCCTCCGCGCAGAAGTCGCTGCCCGTCTTCCTCACCGGCTTCATCGCCCTCTTCGTCCTCAGCGGGCTCGGCAACGGCTCCACGTACAAGATGATCCCCGGCATCTTCCAGGCCAAGGCCGCAGCCCAGGGGCTCACCGGCGAGGAGGCCGCGACCTTCGGGCGGCGGCTGTCCGGGGCGGCGATGGGGCTGATCGGCGCGGTCGGCGCGCTCGGCGGCCTCGGCATCAACCTGGCCTTCCGGGAGTCCTTCGGCAGCGCCCACTCCGGCACCCCCGCCTTCGTCTCCTTCCTCGCCTTCTACGCCCTGTGCTCGGCGGTGACCTGGGCCGTATACCTCCGCCGCACCCCGGCGGCGGCCCGGCCCGCGGGGGCGGGTGCGCCGGGGGCGCGGACGGCGCGGGAGCCCGCTTACGCGGATGTGTGAGGCGCGGCTGTACGGGGGCGTACGGTCGAAGGTGTGCCCGTGACGGTGCCCGCGACCGTACGCCCCGTTACACCCGGGAAACCTCCGTGAACCGCGTCCGTCACGGGACGGCGCCAGGATGACGACTCACCTCAAGGCGCGCATACGACACCGAACCGGGACGAGAGCCAGAGCCACATGCAGCGAGACGACCAGACCCAGGCGCCGACCGTCGGACCCCTCGCGGGGTTCACCGTCGGCGTCACCGCCGCGCGCCGCGCCGATGAACTCGGCGCCCTGCTGCTGCGGCGCGGCGCGGCCGTCCTGCACGCGCCCGCGCTGCGGATCGTACCGCTCTCCGACGACTCCGAACTGCTCACCGCCACCAAGCAGTTGATCGACCACGCCCCCGATGTGGTGGTCGCCACCACCGCCATCGGCTTCCGCGGCTGGGTCGAGGCCGCCGACGGCTGGGGGCTGGGCGACGCCCTGCTGAACCGGCTGCGCGACGTCGAACTGCTGGCCCGCGGGCCCAAGGTGAAGGGTGCCGTACGGGCCGCCGGGCTCACCGAGAAGTGGTCCCCGGCCTCCGAATCGATGGCCGAGGTGCTCGACCGGCTGCTGGAGGAGGGCGTCGACGGGCGCCGTATCGCCGTCCAGCTGCACGGCGAACCGCTGCCCGGCTTCGTCGAGTCGCTGCGTGCCGGGGGCGCGGAGGTGGTGGGCGTGCCGGTGTACCGGTGGATGCCGCCGGAGGACATCGGCCCCGTCGACCGGCTGCTGGACGCGACGGTCGCGCGTGCCGTCGACGCCGTGACCTTCACCAGTGCTCCGGCTGCCGTGAGCCTGTTGGAGCGGGCTGAGCGGCGCGGGCTGCGGGAGGAACTGCTCGGCGCGCTGCGGCGGGATGTGCTGGCCGCGTGCGTCGGGCCGGTGACCGCGCAGCCGCTGGAGGCCCTGGACATCCCCACCCGCCAGCCCGAACGCTTCCGCCTCGGCCCCCTCGTCCAGCTCCTCACCGCCGAACTCCCGGCCCGCGCACGGGCGTTGCCGGTTGCCGGGCAGCGCCTGGAGATCCGTGGCCACGCGGTGGTCGTGGACGGCGAGCTGCGGGCCGTTCCGCCCGCCGGGATGGCCCTGCTGCGGGCCCTGGCCCGCCACCCGGGCTGGGTCGTCGGCCGCGCCGACCTGCTCCGGGCCCTCCCGGGCACGGGGAGCGACGAGCACGCCGTGGAGACGGCGATGGCCCGCCTCCGCACGGCCCTGGGCTCGCCCAAGCTGATCCAGACGGTGGTCAAGCGGGGCTACCGGCTCGCCTTGGACCCGGCGGCCGACGCCAAGTACGCGGACGCGTAACCGGTCCGGCCCGCGGGGTTCCGCCCCCGGGGCGCGGGGGCGCAGCCCCAGCGGGGGTCCGGGGCTGAGCCCCGGTTTCGGGAAGGGGCGGGGTGGGGGACATCCCCGCGCTCTACCGGGGGGCGGCCGGGGCGGGCACCCTGGAGGGGAGCCCACAAGCCCCACCGGAGGTGACAGGAGCATGGCGGCGGACGCCTTCGACCTGCGGTTCGACTCCGGGCGGCTCTGCCTGGACCTGGTGGCCACCGTCGACGGCCGCCTCGGCGAGACCCCCGTCGAGCGCCTCGACGGCGTCGAACCCCTCCGGGCCTGGCTGCTCGGCACCGGCCTCATCCCCCACGGCACCGTGCTCGACGCCATCGACACCGCCTGGCTCACCCGCTTCCGCGCCGCCCGCGACCTCCTCCACCGCATCGTGCACACAGAGGTGGAGGGCAGGGCCGCCGGGCCCGACCTGGAGCGGGTGAACGCGCTCGCCGCCACCGCCCCGCCCGCCGTACGGGCCGTGCGCGCCACCGACGGCGCCCTCGTCGCCCGGCTCGCCGCCGCCCCCGACTGCGGGGCGCTGCTCGCCCAGATCGCCCGCGACGCCGTCGCACTGCTCACCGACCCCGTCGCACGCGGGCAGCTGCGGCGCTGCGAGGGGGAGAGCTGCTCGCTGCTGTACCTGGACACCTCGCGGGGCCGGCGCCGCCGCTGGTGCTCCAGCGAACTGTGCGGCAACCGGGAGCGCGTGGCCCGTCACCGACGCCGTTCAAACCCAAAGCACGAGCAAAACATGAACGAGTTTCAGACATGACGCAGGCCCCGGATGGGGGGACCGGGGCCTGCGGGGCGGTGTTTGGGGAGGGAGCCCTTTATGGTGGCCGACGCCCGCCCGGCGCCGGGTTCTCGGCCTCAAGTACGTGCCGTGGCCCGGGAAATGTTCAGCGCGGAAGTGGGAGGAATGTCACAGGGTTGTGAATGAACTGCGGATCATTCCAGCCCGTACGCCCCTCGACCCAGCGCCTTGCGTACGCAAAGATGCCCTCGTGACCGAGAGGACGACACCGGACGACGCGCTGATGCGCGCGCTCTATGCGGAGCATGCGGGCCCGCTTCTTGCCTTCGTCCTGCGCCTGGTCGCAGGCGACCGGCACCGCGCCGAGGACGTGGTTCAGGAGACGCTTTTAAGGGCGTGGCGTAACGCCGACCAGCTGCAGCGCAGCGGCGGTTCCGTACGCCCGTGGCTGGTAACCGTGGCCCGCCGCATCGTCATCGACGGCCACCGAAGCCGCCGTGCCCGCCCGCAAGAGGTCGATGCGGCCCCTCTGCATGTCATGCCCGCAGCGGATGACATAGATAGGGCGCTCCGTCAGATGACCATTTCCGATGCCCTGAATGACCTGTCTGATGCACACAGAGAGGCGCTCGTCGAGACATACTTCAAGGGACGGACGGTGAGTGAGGCTGCGGGAGTGCTGCGCGTGCCGCCCGGGACCGTACGATCCCGGGTTTACTACGCGCTGCGTTCGCTCAAGCTCTCACTTGAGGAACGGGGGGTCTCGGCATGATGCCGACAGCGGACGACCAGCAGCACACCGCCGTCGGCGCCTATGCCCTCGGCGTCCTCGACACGGCCGACGCGGCGCGTTTCGAGGACCACCTGATCGGGTGCGAGCGGTGTGCGGAAGAGCTGGACGGGCTGCTGGGCATCGCACCGCTGCTGGCCGACTACGCGACCAACGCGGACGGCACGGCCGTCCACGACCCCGCCACCATCACCGCCCGCCCCGGGCCGGAGCTGCTGGGGCGGCTGCTCGACGAGGTGACCGTCAGCCGCCGCACGAAGAGCCGCAGGCGGCTCTTCCTCGTCGCCGCGGCGGGCCTCATGATCGTCGGCGGCCCGCTCGCGGGCGCGGCCGTCACCTCCGGCTCCGATGACGGTGGCGGCGGCACGAACCCCCCGGCCGCCGCGGCCAGTCCGGCGCAGGTGGCCTACGACCAGGGCAAGAAGTTCAGCTCGGTGGACCCGCAGACCAAGGTGGACGCCTCGGTCTCGCTCGCCCAGAAGGGCTGGGGCACCTCCATCGCGCTCAAGCTGGGCAACCTCAAGGGGCCGAAGAGCTGCGATCTGATCGCCATCGGCAAGGACGGCCACGAGGAGACCGTCACGACCTGGGCCGTGCCCGGCGCGGGATACGGGATCAAGGACGGTGACGGCTCCCGCTGGAACAAGGAGCCGCTGTACGCGCAGGGCGGCGCGGCGATGAACGAGAGCGACATCGCCCGCTTCGAGGTCCGCACCCTCGACGGCCAGCGGCTGGCCGAGGTCAATATCTGAGTGGCGCGCACGGGTGGGTGTACGGTTGACGGCTGCCCTATGTACACAGAAGGGGGCTTGGGTGGCCGCGCAGAACGCCACGCAGAACGCCACGCGGAACGTCCCGCACGAAGGCCGGACGGCCCCGCCGCGTGATGCCGGGGACGGGGATGGGGACGGGGTCCGGGACCGCGAGATCCGGATCGAACAGACCCATCTGGACCGTGTGTACCGCCGCCTGGAGGAGAAGATCCACGAGGCGGAGTTCCTCATGGACGACGCCGCCAAGCGCGGCCAGGTCGGCACTCCGGGCGCACTCGCCGAGCGCGACGCCCAGGTGTTCCGGGCCGGGGTCCACCTCAACCGGCTCAACAGCGAGTTCGAGGATTTCCTCTTCGGCCGCATCGATCTGCTCCTCGGCAAGGACGGCGTGCGCGGCCCGGACGGTGCGTACACCTCGGTGGAACCCGCCGACGACGCCATCCGGCCGGGCGGGGACGGGGACCGCGCGGAGATCGCGGAGACCCTGCACATCGGCCGCATCGGGGTGCTGGACGCCGACTACGCGCCCCTGGTGATCGACTGGCGGGCGCCCGCCGCCGCCCCCTTCTACCGCTCCACCCCGGTCGCCCCCGGCCGGGTCGTCCGCCGCCGCGTGATCCGCAGCAAGGGGCGCCGGGTGCTCGGCGTCGAGGACGACCTGATGCGCCCCGAGCTGACCGCGACGCTCGGCGGCGAGGTGCTGCCGGTGGTCGGCGACGGCGCGCTGATGGCCGCGCTCGGCCAGGCCCGCGGCCACACCATGCGCGACATCGTCGCCTCCATCCAGGCCGAACAGGACCTGGTGATCCGCGCCCCCGCCGCCTCCGTCACCGAGGTCGAGGGCGGCCCCGGCACCGGCAAGACCGCGGTCGCGCTGCACCGCGCGGCGTATCTGCTCTACCAGGACCGCAGGCGGTACGCGGGCGGCATCCTGGTCGTCAGCCCCACCCCGCTGCTCGTCGCGTACACCGAGGGCGTGCTGCCCTCGCTGGGCGAGGAGGGCCAGGTGGCGATCCGTGCGGTCGGCTCGCTGGTCGAGGGCGCCGCGGCCACCACGTACGACACCCCGGCCGTGGCCCGGATCAAGGGCTCCTCGCGGATGACGAAAGTCCTGCGCAAGGCGGCCCGCGGCGCCCTGGAGCTGTCGCGGAACACCACGGTCCCGGCGGCGGAGGACGACGGTCAGCTCACCTTCGAGGACGCGGCCGACGCGGCCGACAGCGCGCCCGGCAGCCGCCAGAGACCCGGCGGGCCGCCCGAGCGTCTGCGGGTGGTCGCCTTCGGCGCCCGCGTCGAGCTGGACGCCGAAGAGCTGCGCCACGTCCGGCAGAACGCGCTGGGCGGTACCGCGCCCGTCAACCTGCTGCGCCCGCGCGCCCGGCGGCTGCTGCTGGACGCCCTGTGGTCCCGCTCGGGCGGCCCGCGGCGCTACACGGACCCCGAACTGGCCGCCGAGGCGCGCGAGGGCTTCGACGAGGACATCTCCGGCGAGGACGCGTTCGCCGACTTCCTGAACGCCTGGTGGCCCGAGCTGACCCCGCGCTCCGTGCTCGCCGCGATGGCCGACGAGAAGCGGCTGGGCCGCTGGTCACGGCGGGTGCTGAACCCGCGCGAGGCTCGTCAGACGGCCCGCTCCCTGGCCCGGCTGGGCCCGGACGGGCAGGGCCCGCTGTCGGTGCACGACGTGGCGCTGCTGGACGAGCTGTACACGATCCTCGGCGCCCCGGCCCGCCCGGCGAGGCCCCGCGAGGTCGATCCGCTGGACCAGCTCACCGGGCTGGACGAGCTGACCACGTTCGCCGACCGCTCCGGCCCCCGGCGCAGCCGCGCGGACCGGGCCGAGCAGGAGCGCACGGACTACGCGCACATCATCGTCGACGAGGCCCAGGACCTGACGCCCATGCAGTGGCGGATGGTGGGGCGGCGCGGCCGCCACGCCACCTGGACGGTGGTCGGCGATCCGGCCCAGTCCTCCTGGTCCGATCCGGACGAGGCGGCCGCGGCCCGCGACGAGGCGCTGGGCACCCGCCCGCGCCGCCGCTTCACCCTCACCGTCAACTACCGCAACCCGGCGGAGATCGCCGAGCTGGCCACCAGGGTCCTGGCGCTCGCGATGCCCGGCACCCCCGCGCCCCGCGCGGTCCGCTCGACCGGTGCCGTACCGCGCTTCGCGCGGCTCCCGGAGCGGCAGGACGGCGACCTGGGGAGCCACGTCCGCGCGGAGGCGGCCCGGCTGCTGGACGAGGTGGACGGCACGGTCGGTGTCGTCGTCGCCATGGGCCGCCGCGAGCAGGCCCGCCGCTGGCTGGCCGGGCTCGGCGACCGGGCGGTGGCGCTGGGCAGCCTGGAGGCCAAGGGGCTGGAGTACGACGCGACGGTGGTGGTCTCGCCCGCCGAGATCGCCGACGAGTCACCGGCCGGGCTGCGGGTGCTGTACGTGGCGCTCACCCGGGCGACCCAGCGGCTGACGGTCGTCCCGGGGGAGCGCGACGACCCGGACCGCGACGGCGTCCCGGACCTGCTGAGGGCCGACTGACGGCCGACAGAGGGCTGACCGACGGCCGTCCGGGGGCCTGACGCGGGCCGCTGACGGCCGGCTGACGGCCGACCGGGGGACGGCGCGAAATCGGGCCGTCCGGCGGGGAATCGCTTCCGGGGATGGTTTGTTAGCCTTGCTGTGGCACCGGCTCGATCCAAGCCCCCGGGCCCAACCATCGTCGCTACGAGCGACCACTTGCCGCGAGGCGAGCATGGCGGGTCGGTGCCACCTACAACGTCATGGCGAAGAGGTCCGCGTCCTCACCCGAGGACGCGGACCTCTTCGGCTTGCGGCCCCTTGCGGCCCTGCACGATCTGGAATTCGACCCGCTGGTCGTCCGCGAGGCTGCGGTAGCCGTTGCCGTTGATCGAGCTGTAGTGGACGAAGACGTCCGGCCCGCCGCCCTCCTGGGCGATGAAGCCGTAGCCCTTCTCGGCGTTGAACCATTTGACGGTGCCCTGAGCCATGCCCGCTGCTCCTTGTGTTCCTCGACGCCGGTGGACGTCGTTCGGCGCTGTGCGCGCCAGAGCCTAGGGGCGTGGGCTGCGGGAACGGCCCGCCTCGCCCGGCGTTCCCGCGAAGGAGTGGGGCTTTCCACTCGGCTGACCCCACTCCGGTATGTCAGAACAATATGTCCGAAAGTCTGGCCGGGTTACCCGGTACCAGAAGGTAGGTGCAACCATCTGAGGGCGTGGTCCGGTCATTCCGGGCCCGGAAACCTGGCACAAGGGAAAGCAAAGGAAGACGGTCATGGCAACGGCGCCCAGCGTCTCGTACTCGATGACGGTCCGGCTGGAGGTCCCCGCGAGCGGTACGGCGGTCAGCCAGCTGACCACGGCCGTGG
>NZ_JBEXVE010000042.1:0-83522 GCF_040629205.1 Streptomyces sp. NPDC005962
GTCATCGAGGAGTTCGCACCCCTCCTCGAAGAGGGCGACGTGATCATCGACGGGGGCAACGCGCACTTCGATGACACCCGGCGCCGGGAGGCCGCGCTGCGCGAGCGCGGGCTGCACTTCGTCGGGTCCGGCATCTCCGGTGGCGAGGAGGGCGCGCTCAACGGGCCCAGCATCATGCCCGGCGGATCGGTGGAATCCTACAAGTCTCTCGGGCCGCTGCTGGAGAGCATCTCCGCCAAGGTGGACGGCACCCCGTGCTGCACCCACATCGGCCCGGACGGTGCCGGACACTTCGTGAAGATGGTCCACAATACTGCGGGTTTCCACATTTTCGCAGGTCAATGGGTCTCCGACAGGCGGCGGGTCAGCAATTCGTCAGCATCGAGCCGAGAGGTCAGCCACCGACCCCACCGAGAGCCACTGCTGGCTGCCTGAACCCACGTCACATCCCCACACCAAGCATCAACCGGCCTGACTGACCTGAGCAGCCGGGGCACTCACAGTGAGTAACGGCAGCTCGAGCCGGACTCCCGGCCAGGCCGTACGACAGTCGCCCTGACGGTGCAGTGCACGACGCTACCGTCCGCTCCACCGCACCCACCCCTCACCTTTGATCGGGACGTTCGTCCAGGGCCCGCCTGCCTCGCACCCAGCGAACCCTCCGAGAAATGCGCTATGCGGGCCCCATCCTCATCCGGTCGGCGACCTCCGAGTCGGGAGCAGCGGATACTTTCGGATCCCGGCGCGGTTTTCCCTAATCGGGCTGCGTTGCGGTACCCGAAGGTCATGATCGGGCATCTCCAGACCGTATGCGTATTATGCGCCACCGGCCGTGACGGGCCTGTGCCGCTCGAAAATACGATTCGATGCTGTGTACTGCGGCGATGCCGTTCGGTCAGGCAGCCTGGCGGTACTCGTTGATCAGGCTACCGAGGACGGGCCGTCGTTCGATTCGATGGGGTGTGAGGTCGGTGACGTTGGCCAGGGCGGGTAGTTCGGTACTGTCCGGGGGGAGTTGCTGCCGGGACTGGTGGGGGCGGTGCTGGTTGTAGTGCCGGATGTACTCGGTCAGCACCTTCACGGCATGGGCTTCGTTGTAGATCAGGATCCGGTCGAGGACTTCGCGGCGTAGGGTGCCCACAGCTCGCTCGCAGACTGCGTTCGCCTTTGGTGCCCGGGGCGGGCTGAGCAGGATCTCCATGTCGTGGGCCTGGAAGACGGCGTCGAAGGCGTTGGTGTACTTGCTGTCCCGGTCCCGGAGGAGGAAGCGCAGGGAGTCCATCCGGCACCCCAGGGGCGTCATGGTGAGGTTCCTGGCCTGTTGGACGGTCCACTGGGTGGTGGGGCGTTCGGTGACGCCGGCGAGGTGAACGCGCCGGGTGTCGTGTTCGATGAAGACCAGGGCGTACAGGCGCTTGAGGGTGATGGTGTCGATGTGGAGGAAGTCGGCGGCGAGGATGCCGTAGGCCTGGGTGGTGAGGAATTCACGCCAGGTCGGGCCGGAGCGCTGGGGAGCGGTATCGATGCCGGCCGCGTGCAGGATCTCCCAGACTGTGGACGGGGCGATCGGGTAGCCGAGGCGTGCGAGTTCGCCCTGTATGCGGCGGTGGCCCCACGTACTGTTTTCCTTGGCCAGGCGCAGGATGAGCTGTTTGACGGTGGGCGCGGTGGACGGCCTGCCGGGGCGGCGGTGTTGGGGGAACGTCCACTTCCGCGCGATGAGTTGCCGGTGCCAGGCCAGTAGTGTGGTGGGGGTGACTGCGAATACGCGGCGCCAGCGTTCCCGCGGGACCAGTCGGGAAAGGATGGCGAGCCAGATTCGGTCGGCGGGCTCGTAGCGGACTCGGGCGATCCGACGGCGTAGCACCGCGTTCTCGTGCCGCAACGCCAAGACCTCCGCATCCTTGGCCACGCGGCTGCGCAGCACCGCTGCGGGCACCTTGATCAGGTTCCGGACCAGCGCGGTGACGATTGAAAGCGGCATCGGCAGATCATCCCAGGCGCCACGCAGGCCGCCACCCTGCGCCGAGAAGCTGCAGGCCAGAACAGAATCGTATTTCCGAGCGGGACACGCGTCGAACACGCCTGCCGGGCAGGAGATGTCGAGCAGCTCGGTATCCGGGTACCCGATCACGACCACGCGGCGCATCAGCGACTCCTGGTGTCCGAAAGACAGGGATCACAGGATTCCAGACACGGTCCGCCCGACGGCCGCTCACCCCGACAAAGCTGGAGGCATGACAGCGACCAGGACCATCGCGTTCGTGCTCTACCCCGGCCTGACCGCCCTCGACTTCGTCGGGCCGCTCCAGGTCATCAGCGCCTTGCAGGAATTCGGACTCGGCTTCGAGGCCGTCACGGTGGCAGCGGCCCGGGAGCCGCTGCCGACGGACAGCCCGATGTCCGTGACCGCCTCCCACACCTTCGAGCAGGTGCCCGCCCCGTACGGCCTGATCGTCCCGGGCGGCGGGGCCCCGACCTTCGCCGCCCTCGCGGACGAACAGCTGACCGGCTACGTCCGGCAGGCGGCCCGCAGCACCAAGGTGGTGGCTTCGGTCTGCACCGGCTCGCTGATCCTCGGGTCCGCCGGTCTGCTCGAGGGCCGCGAGGCGGTCACCCACTGGGCTGCCATGCCGATGCTCCGCGCCTTCGGCGCGACACCCGTGTCCCGGCGCTGGGTCGCGGACGGGCACGTGCTTACGGCCGCCGGAGTGGCGGCGGGCATCGACATGGCCCTGCACTTGGCCGCCGAACTGGTGGGCGAGGATGCCGCCCGGATGATTCAGGCCGCCATCGAGTACGACCCGCAGCCGCCGCTCGGCCCGATCGACTGGGATCGCGTGGACCGCGCGTCCATGGAGTCCTCGATCAAGTCGATGGGCGGAGAAAGGCCTGGCAGACCAGCCAGAGCTACTCGCCCGCCTCACTACGGCCGGCGGGGCGGATGGGAGGGGCGGGGCCCGCTAGCGCTGCCCTGACGCCCCATTCGAAGGGTCCCCGGCATCGACACTTAGACATTCAAGATCATCTCATGGCCCCTATTGGGCTCACCTCGGCGATACCCCTCTTGAGGCCGGGACCATCCCCGTGGGGATGGTCATAGGAGGAGCCCGTCCAGCGGATGACGCTCACCGGGTCAGCAACAGCCCGCAGCCGTACGCCCGTCCGTGCCCAATACCCTGGGTCATCGCGTCGACCAAGGCCTCGGGGTCAGTCACCGTGAGCGTGCCTCGGATTTCGGCGCGGACTATGCGCAGTCCTGCGCGGGGGCCGGAACTTGTGACGGTGGGAAGCATCCGGACTGCCAAGGCCTCCTCGTCGGCGGTTGCGCCGATACGGGGCCCGCCGTGAGGACCTTTGCGCGGCTCGCCGAGGGGCTGGAGACGGCGTACGAACCAGTTCTTCACATGGTCGGGGCGAGTATGAGCGGTACGTCGGCCGCGCGGCCGGTTGGGAGCCGAAGTTCCGGAAGGGCGGTTGCGAGTGGGGTTAATGACTGTGCGGAAGGTCAGGGAGTCGCCGATGTGGAAGGTGCGGTCGACTGTGATGACGTGCGGTTTGTCGGTGAGTGCCCCGCGGGGCATGCCTGCCCAGTCCCCCGGCACCCTGGACTGCACGACCAGGACGAGCGCGCCAGCCTTCAGGTCTACGGACCAAGTCGACAGTACTCCCATCTGCGCGCGGGCATCGCGGTCGCCGTCGGCGACCCAGCCGCGAAAGCCGCTCATGACGGTGCGGTGCATGTCCTGGGCGTCGACGAGGGATTTGGCGGTGTACGGGTGTCGGGCATCCATGGTCAGGATGCTGTGCGTGGCGACGAAGCGGGCTGCGGCGGGGGGTTTGGTCACGGGATGATGTCCCATTCGGTGGCGTTCTCAGCGATGGTGACGCGGCTCCGCGTCTCCCAGCGCGTTGCGTGTGCGCGACGGTCCGCGTCGAAGGTGATGGGCTGGTCCTGAACTGGGGCTGCTGCTGGGGCGCCCGGTGCCGCCTCGATCCAGGCCCAGGGCCGGGGCGACGGCCGTGCCCCGATGCTCTGCGACGGCAACAGCGCAGTGGACTGGAAAGCGTCTTCGACCGTCCCGCTTTTCAGGGGGCCGGCCAGCGTTCCGGACGGTGGGCACGATTTGCGCCCCAGCCACAGCAGTCGCTTGGGGTTCTCAAGCGCCGCAGCGACCGTCTCGAGGAAGGATCGGTCAGGGTGTTGCAGGGCGGCGACGAACGCGGCATCAGCCAGGTACCAACGTTCGGTGACGAGCGCGCCGCGCGAAAGCTGCTTCGAGACCAGAGCGCCCGAATCCGCTTCGGAGACGATGTATTTCGGCGCTCCGTACCAGTCGGTGAGCTCGTGGTGGCCGAACGCCGTGCCGTCAGTGTTCGCCATGTCGGAGGCTAGCGCTGCTGCCCTGCGGTGGTCGGTGATGATGTCACGCGGTCGGACAGGGTATTTACCGGCCCCGACGACGTGGTAGTCGCGCACCGGGGTGCCGGGGTGATCAGCGCGGACTCCGAAACGGACTGCGGCGAGTTCGCGCAGTTTCTCTTCCTCGGCCCGGTCATGTCCGAGGGCCGCGGCGCACAGACCGATCAGCCCGGACTTTGTCGGACGGCTGTGGGTGTCACGTCGGGAGAATCGGGAGACCGTCCCCCAGGACTGCAGGGGTGCGGCGAGCCTTATGAGCAGGACGTGTCCGGTCACGCCGTGAGCTCCTCGACAGACTCCACGTCCTTAACTCCCAGCTCTTGGAGGATGGCATGGATGGCGGACTCGTAGGTGAGGACGCGACCTGCCGTGAGGTCGTCACGCCGCCGACAGACGAAGTCGTGGTGGGCGAGGAGTCGGCGTACGGCGAGCTCTCCCGCGGGGCCACCGTCGGTGACCTCGTCGATGGGCCGTTGGAAAGCGGCGGCGTAGTTGAACGGGCGGTCTCCGTCGAAGGCGAGAACCAGAGCGGGCAGCGCCCCGGTCGAGGCGGTCGAGTTCTTCTTGGCCTGTGGGAATGCATTGACGAAGGCGCTGACGAACTCCGCCTCGGCGGCAACGGATGCGGACTCAGCATCCGCTTCGGACATGCCCGCTGCACGCAGGTTCTGCCGCAGTTTGAGTCGGTCGAGGACGGCGTGACGGTAGAAGGTGCCGGAGATGAGGGACTGGTAGCCGGTCATGCCAGCTCCGGAGTCGTCGGCTGCGTCGAGGAAGTCGAGGGCGTTGCTTTTGCGGGTGAGTTTGGCGTCGTCGGCAGCGGCATAGAAGTCGTCCGTGTGCTCGGCCTCGTGGACGGTGAAGGCGTGACTGCTCTGGACAGCTCCGTCGACGTTCGGTGAGTCCGGGATCTCTGCGAGGAAGCGGCCGTAGGCACGGATGAGGTTTCCGGCAAGGGCAGTCCTCCACGAGTATCACCACGTCGCATGACCTGCACGGACGTACTTCTCGGCACCTACAAGGCGCAGCACCACGACAGATCATGATGCCGTCGGGGCCTTGTGCAGGTGAGGACGCCGAGGTGAGCATCGGCCAAAGTCGAAGATCTCTGATCAAGCTCTCACCTGCGTGGATTTACCGGCACCCGCAGAGCGCCTCGGCGGCATCCTTCACGAGTACCGACATGTCACATGACCTGGGCGGATGAGATTTCCGGCAAGCGCAGCGCCACTGCCTCAAGTGTCCATCAGCAGCACGCGGTCCGTGCCGGTGATCCACCCCGCGTGGTCCAGAAACCAGCAGCAGGGCTGCGGCAGGCACGCCCGGGCCTTGTCGTTCTGCTGCACCCCTGTCACATAATCAGCCTCAGGTGCTCCTCCAGCACGTCGGCACCCTTCTTGGCCGGGTCCCCGGTGCGTAGATCCTGCTGGCGCTGGCGCAGGTTCGCGGCTACCTCGGGATCCCCGGCCAGCTCGTCCACGGTTGTGCGGAGCATCTCGGCGGTGATCGCCCCGGTCTCCAATACCCGGCCCAGGCCCAGTTCGGCGGTCCGCTGGCCGTTGAGCCGCTGCTCAGGGATTTGCGGCACCGATACGAGTGGCACCCCGTGGTAGAACGCTTCCATGGTGGAATTCATCCCGGAGTGGGAGATGAACGCCTTGGCGTGCCGAAGCACCGCCAACTGGGGAACCTGCTGATGCAGTTCGAAGTTCGCCGGGACCCGACCGAGGTCCGGCGTACGGCCAGTGGCCATCACCACATGCCAGGGGCTGTCGGCGAAGGCCTTGACGCACTTGGCCAGCAGTTCCGGCTGGTTGTTGTATACCGTGCCGGCCGAGACCAGCAGTACCGGGGAGCCATCGGCGGGCGGCTGCCAGTGCTGCGCCCCGGCCTGTCTGGGCAGCGCGGGACCAAGAAACGCGAAGGTGTCGTCGAAGGTGTCCCCGCGCGGCTGAAACCAGCGCGGCACGAACACTAGGTGGAGCGGGGCGGCCTTGGCCCCCGGTAGGAGCAATTCGGCCGGCAAGTCGTGTTCGGTCAGAAAGGTCTCGGTGATCCGGCCGATCTCGCCCATCTTCGGGTCGGTCGGATCGAAGTCGCTCGGGAACATGAACTCCTGCAACGTGAAGTGCTCGTTGACCGCGATGTGTGGCACGGTGAGCACCTCGGGCAGTCCGAGCTTGTGCGCGACGCATCGACCGGCCGGCTCGATTGTGTCGATGCAGAGGGCCTCCACCCCCGCCTTGTCGAGCGAGTCGAGCAGCGGCGGGAAATGGGCGACCGTCTCGAGGAGGGACGTGTTGATCATCCCCACCACGCCGTCCGTAGTGAAGACCGTGCCCGCAAAGGAACCTAACTCCACCTGCCAGTCCATCTCCAGCGGGATCGCACCAGCACGGACGACCGCGGGCAACTGTTCCGGGCCGGTGGCATAGCTGACCTGATGGCCGCGCGCCACCAGTTCTTCCACCAGGGGCAAGGTCGGGTTGACGTGGCCGAACGCCGCTGACGCGACGAAACCGAAGTGCATGGCCCCTCCTAGGCATCCGGCGCTACCTCAGCAACAGTAATGCCCTGTCAACGGCAATCCCATCGGAACTTGCGTCGTCGAATCGGATACGCGTCTGCACTCTTGACCAGCACGGCGGCAGACATTGCGCAGGTCAGCGCGGTGCGATAGGTCATCCCGTTACGCGAGGGGCGGCTCGTCTGCCTGGCTCGACGGTGGTCCACGACTTGGGGCACCGTTCGACGTGCAGATCGGCAACGTGGACCGGTCGTGCCGCAACCCGAACCTGCTGTACTCGCCCGGCAAGCCGTACCTGATTGGCCACGGTGCCGCCCCGACCTGCGACTACAGCTGGGCACCGCATAGGCCACGGTCTCAACCAACTACCGGTAGTCGGACCGACAACCTTCGGCGTCCGATGAGGCCACCTTCGGTGCGTGCCGTGATGTGCGGGTGTCTCCAAGTCGACACGATGGCCCCAGGAGGTCGGACATGGTGTATCGGATCAGCAAGGAATTCCACTTCTCAGCCAGCCACCGGCTCGATGGCTTGCCCCCGGAGCACCAGTGCGGGCGCCTGCACGGCCACAACTACGTCGTCGAACTGGAGCTGTCGGCTGCGTCGGACAGCCTGGACGGAGTCGGCTTCGTCCGGGACTACGGCGACCTCGCCCCGTTCCGCCAATGGCTGGACGACAAGGTCGACCACCGGCACCTCAACGATCTGCTTGTCGACCGCAATCCCTCGGCCGAGAACCTGGCGCGGTGGATGTACGAGCAGTGGCAGCAGCACTTCCCGGAGCTCAGTGCGGTGCGCGTCAGAGAAACCGCCAAGACCTGGGCGGAGTACCGGCCGTGACGCGGGCTCGCACGGCCGGTGCGAGGGGCGGAGGAGGTGGTGCCGTGGTGGAACCGAAGCTCGTGGTCAACGAGATCTTCGGCCCCACTTGAGGACCATACAAGGAGAAGGGCCTTCTGCCGGACGGCGTTGCGCGTTCGTCCGGCTCGGTGGCTGTAATCTGTCCTGCCGCTGGTGCGACACCCCCTACACCTGGGACTGGACCGGCGTAGGCGACACCGGGGTAGCGCACAGCCCCCGGACGGAGCTGCACCCGATGGCTTGGCGCGAGGTGCTCGAGGAGCTCAGCGGATACGCGGTGCCGCTGGTCGTCGTCTCCGGCGGTGAGCCGCTCAGCCAGCAGGATCGCCTGCTGCCGCTGCTGCGCGCACTCACGGCCACCGGCCACTCGGTCGAGGTCGAGACCAACGGGACCATCGAGCCCCTGTCCGAGTTGGCGGCTCTCGGCGTGCGGTTCAACGTCTCGCCGAAGCTGGCACACTCGGGTGACCCGGCGGCACGCCGACTCGTCCCACGGGCCCTGACCGCGCTCGCCGCGGTGCCGGGGACGGCCTTCAAGTTCGTCTGCCGGAGCCCAGAAGATCTTGCCGAGGTGGCGGACGTCGTCGAGCGCCACGGCACCACGCCGGTGTGGGTCATGCCCGAGGGGCGGACGCCGGACGAGCTGAGCCTGCGGCTGGCCGCACTCGGCGACGCGGTGATCGCCCGGGGATGGAACCTCACTACCAGACTGCACGTCGCCGTGTGGGGCGACAGAAGGGGAAAGTAGGCGTGACAATTAGCACGGGACAGCCGGACCTCGCGGCCGAGAGCAGCGACCCGCTGGAGGACATAGCCCGCCGACTGCTCATCGAGATCGGCGAGGACCCCGACCGGGACGGGCTGAAACAGACCCCGGCTCGGTTCGCCCGCTGGTGGCGGGAGTTCTCCGACTACGATGCGGGTGAGGTCAGCACCCTCTTTCCGCTGGTGACCCAGCAGGCGCAGACCGTCACCGTTTCGGACGTCCACCTGTGGTCGTTGTGCGAGCACCACTTACTGCCGTTCTCGTGCACCGTCGCCATCGCCTACCGGCCCATCGGCGACGTGTTGGGCCTGTCGAAGTTCGCTCGGATCGCCCACCGGCACGCCCACCGGCTCCAGATCCAGGAGCGGCTGGTGCAGGACATCGCCGCGGAGGTCTCCACGGTCAGCGGGTCGCCCGACGTGGCGGTCATCGCGCAGGGCGAGCACCTGTGCATGAGCATGCGCGGCATCCGCACCCCGGCCCTGATGACCTCCTCGGTGTTCAACGGGGTCTTCGATGATGACGGACCGGCCCGCCAGGAGCTCATCGCCACCGTCTTCCCCAGCCTGTCGAGGCAGCGATGACGAACACGGACGCCCCGCTGACCATCGCCTTCGTCCTGCTCACCTATTCCCCGGACGAACCCGCCGGTATCGAACGGGCCGTGGACTCACTCGCCAACGGTCTGCGTGAACTGGGCCACCGCACCCTGATCGTGGCCGCCGGCCCGCCCTGCCGGAACGGCCCTCCTGACCTGGTACGCCTGAACTCCGTGTCGCTGCCCCGACCGATGCTGGTCGACGAGATGCTGACCCTGTTGCCCGACCCGGCTCCCGTCCGGGAGGAGGTACGGCGGGTGCTGTCCGAGCGCCGGGTCGATCTGGTGGTCTGGGCCGATGCGGTCGCGGGTCTGGGTTACCTCAGCCCGGCACCGCCCGGGGCGCGCACCGCGCTGATGGTCCACTTCATGCGCGCCGACCAGTCCATGCGGGAGAGCCTGGAGCACCGCCCCGACGCCGTCCTCGCCGTCAGCGACTTCCTAATCGACCAGTCCAGGGGTGCCGGACTGACCTGCGACGGCTGGCAGACGCTGCCCAATGCCGTGCCCGTGTCGGTCGATCCACCCGGACCGGACCGGCGCGAGCGGCTGAGGCTTTCCGGCCCGGTGCGGGTCGTGGCTCGGACCGATCCGCAAAAGGGTGTCGCGGAACTGCTGCGCGCACATCCCGGCCACGAGCTGGGCCGCCCTGTGGAGATCGTGCTCGCGTCGGCCCGGTTCGAGTGGGCGCGGGGCATACAGGACCAGGTGCTTGACGAGTGCCGGGCGCTGGCCGAGGCCTCTCCCGAAGTCAAGATCCTGCCGGCCCTGGACTGGCGGGAGGTCCAGCCGTTCCTCGCGGATGCCGCCGTCGCCGTCGTTCCCTCGACCGGCCCGGAGAGCTTCGGCAACGTCGCCGCCGAGGCCCTGTCAGTGGGTACCCCGGTGATCAGCTACGGCCTGGGCTACCTGGCAACTCTCACCGGCAAGGCGGGGCGCACGGTGGATCTGGACGACGGACCCGAGCGGTTGTGGTGGGCGCTGGCACGACTGCTCGACGACCGCGCGGCATACCACGCCGCCTCACAACAGGGACCTCAGCAGGTCGCCGCCCACACGCCGGCCGCGGTAGCTCGGGAGTTCCTGCACGCCACGATGGCCGGCGCCCGGGAGGTGTCCTGATGGGTGCAACGGCCGCACCGCTCAAGATCGTCGTGCGGGTCCACGCGTTTCCGCCGGAGTACAACGCGGGTGGCGAGCAGATGCTCGTCAACATGCTGCGGCCCCTGGTCGAGCGCGGTCACGACGTCAGCGTGTGGCTGTCGCGCCACAGCGACGCCACGGAGGTGTACGAGTACCGGGGCATCCGGGTCGTGCCCTCGCAGGCACGGCTGGACTTCCCATCCGCGCTCCGCCGGGCCGACATGGTGCTCTCGCACTTCGAGTGCGTGCCGGCCACGGCCTCGCTGGCCCGCAGCTACGGCACACCACTGGTGGTGGTGTGCCACAACACGCACCGGTCAACGTTCCGGGAGATCGCCGTCGGCGGCACCGCGCTGGCCGTCTACAACTCTGAGTGGATGCGGGCGGAGGCGGAACTGTTCTTCGCCGAATACCCCTCGTCGGTCCGGCCGGGCTCCGAACTGGTAGTGCGTCCACCGGTGTTCGCGGCCGAGTACGCGGTGACCGTGCCCGGCGACCGGATCACCCTGGTCAACTGCAACCCGGACAAGGGCGGCCACATACTGGAGCAGCTGGCCCGGCGCATGCCGGACACCAAGTTCCTGGCCGTGGCCGGCGCCTACGGGTGGCAGATCCTGCCCGAACTGCCGAACGTGGAGATCGTCGAACACGTCCGTGGCGAGGAGATGCGCGAAAAGGTCTACGCCCGCACGAGGGTGCTGCTCATGCCCAGTTCCTACGAGTCGTGGGGACTCACCGCGGTGGAGGCCTTCGCCTCCGGCCTGCCGGTGGTGGCACACCCCACGCCGGGGCTGTGCGAAGCCCTCGGTGAAGGCGGGATCTTCGTGGACCGGAACGACCTCGCCGGCTACGAAGCGGTGCTGCGGAAACTCGACACCGACGCGGAGTACCAGCAGGCGGCCGAGCGGGCCAAGGCCCGGTCCGCGGAACTGGACCCGACGGCCGACCTGGCCGCCTGGTGCGCTGCCGTGGAGTCCCTGGCTCGGCGGTAGACGACTGCTGCCTTCCTTTAGCCGTTGGCCGGTGGGGCGTGGACGTGTCGGCCGATGCGATGGGCCTCCCCGAGGATCCAGGTTCCCCAGCGGTCCCAGACGCCGGAGAGCCGGGAGGTGATGAGGACGTGGTCCACGGACTGGTCCGCGAGCGGAGTGCGGATGCCCAGTCCGTGGCGCACCACTCCGCCTGGATGGCGGGAACCCGCGACGGTCTCGTCGAAGTCGAACAGCTCCGCCCTGGGCAGTCCTTCGGGGAAGGAGGAACCACACCCGAACACCGCGACACGGGTGCCCGCGGGAAGGGATCGGAGCGCTGCCAGTTCCGATGCGGCGTCCCTTCCGCGCGCATCCTCGGCGGCGCGCAGAACGAGAAGGTACTCGTCCTCCAGGTTCCAGTCGTGGCTGATCTCGAAGTGATCGCTCGGCTTGGCGAACCACGCCCACAGCAGCTCGGTCACCGGCTCCGGATGCTTCCGGGCCATCATGAGGACGTTGTCGGCGCCACTGGTCAGATCGTCCCCGACAGATCTCTCATGCGGGGTGTCGAGCGCCCACGCGTCCTTGCTGACGGTGAAGGCCGTGCCGCCGCGGTGAAGTCGATATCCGAGGTCCGTGTCCTCACCGCCCCAGCTGCGGAAGTCTTCGTCGAAACCACCGACCGCCCAGAAGTCCGCCGCCCGCACAGAGCAGTTGAGGGACCAGAACCACTGCCACGGGACCAAGGTGGCGCCCAGGTCGAAGTCGAATCGCTCGAATGCCAGGTGGCGGACGTCCTGGAAGCCCGGCAGATGACCGTAGCGGCGGACGGTCTCCTCGGGGGTCGGAGCCGGCGAGCCGGTGCCGATTCCCGGCACTTGATCGGCGTCGGGACGATAGCCGTACGTGTAGCCGGCCACGGCCAGGGTCTGCCCGGTCGGTGCGGCGGCGTGGGCGGCGAGGTGGGCGCGGACGAAGCGGGGCCCCGGCCGGATGCCGGCGTCCAGGAAGACGAGCACCGGCCCCGAGGCCAATCGTGCACCCGCGTTGCGAGCGGCGGCGGCCCGGAAGCCCCGATCCTCCTGGAACTGGTAGCCGAGGGTGAGTCGATTTCGGAAGTCCTGCACGACCGAGCGGGTTTCGTCGGCCGAGCCGTCGTCGGCGATGATGACTTCAAATCCGCCTTCGTCCGGCGGATGCTGTGCGGCGAGGGCGGTCAGGCTGGCGCGCAGCAGCTCCGCGCGGTTGTAGGTGGGGATAATGACGGATACCTGTACTCCGCGTGGTGGCATCGCTACCACCCATCCGTAGTCACGGAGCCGTTGGTGATGCGCAGGAAGCGCTCGGCGACCGCGGTGGACGAATGGTCGGCGGCTTGATGGAGGGCTTGGGCCGCCGCCGCGTGGTACGCGACCGCGTTGTCCAGCAGTTCGGCGGCGGTCCGCCAAAGGCGCGTTCCACTGCTGGTGAAGTCGACCGCCTCCAGCGTCCTGCCGGTCAGCAGGGGCTGGCGGCGCATCGGGCTGAGCGCATCGAGGGGTACCAGCCGCCCTGCGCCGCCGACCAGCAGCGGAAGGTGGCCGAAGTCATAGCCCACGACGGGGGTGCCCACGGAAAGCGATGCCACCACGCCGTCATTGAACGTCTCCGGCCTGGTCGACGGCACCAGGGTCACCGCCGCCTCGGCGAGGAAGGGTTGTGCTTCCAGCCAGGGAAGACCAGGAAGTACTTCGACGTTCGGAAAGACGGCCGCACGCGAGCGGACCGCCTTGACCACATCCGCCTGCACCTCGGGGGGCGGTTCGAGCCCGGTCTCCGCGAGAACGAGCTGCACCGGGCGTCCGAAACTCTCGGGAAGCGCGTCGAGCAGTTCCATGATGCCCTTGGCCGGGTCGGCCCTGGTCACGATCCGCACCGCTCCGGTGCGGCGCAGGCGCTCGCGTTCCTCCCGGCCCGGGGCCCGGCCGGCACGTGGCAGGGCGTCGGGCAGGGCGTGCCAGCCCGTCGTGTCCATTCCTGCCTGAGCTGCCTCGTCGATCAGGAAGGGGCTGACCGCGAGGACGGCGTCGGGCCGCTGGGCCAGGCTGTGCCGCATGTGGTCGTCCATCCGGAGGTTCCGCACCATCAGCGCGGTACGGACACCGGGCGCCGCCGGGCTGAGAAAGCCGAGCCCTGCCACGGCATCGGCCCAGCAGACCACATCGATGTCATGGACGGTGAGAATCTCCCGCACCTCCCTGCACACTGGCTCCGGATCCTCGAACAGCCGGGGCAGCCCGTCGAAGCGCAGCGATGTGAGCAGAACCAGGTCACGCTCCTCCTCGACGCCGGGCGGCCCACCCGCGATGAGCACGGCCCGATGACCGATCTCGCGCAGGCTATCGGCAAGTGCGGCGATGGCTCGCTCGACTCCCCCGGACTCATCACAACCACGGGTCAGGAGGACGAAGGCGATGTTCATCCCGGCTCCCTACTGCCACGAGGCTGCGGGCGGTGGCTTGGCGCTTCTGCGGCTGGTGGCCGGCGATGTCGTTCACGACGGGCTCCGACTGCACGATGCAGCCCGTTCAGCCGCCGACTGGCCGAGAAATCAAATTCCTTGCTGGTTCGATAAGTCATCACGTCCCCTCCTCAGGCCATGATGGAGGAATTCGCTCCGGTGGACATCACGGCCCGGCACCGAGAGACGACGGTCGAGGCACCGAAGCAAAATCGCGGCGAAGTTCGGTGTTGACAGGGGAAACCACGCAACGCGATGCTGGATTCTGCCCGTTTCTGTGGTGAGCTTCTCCTGGCGAAAGGTTGCAAGGAAATGTGCGATTCCGTGATTTCGTCGGTAACCGACGATGCACCGCGCTGGTCGATGCGGGAGACTTTTGCGCACATTTATGAGAGTAGGATGCTGGCGCTGGGCGACAGCGGTACCGTCGGGGCGGAGATCGATTCCCGTTCAGGTACTGGGTCGAATTTGACGCAGACCGCCGCGCTGCGCGCCGAACTACCAGCCTTGGTGGCCGATCTCGAAGTCCGCAGCTTTCTCGACGTACCCTGTGGGGACTTATTCTGGATGTCCCGGGTTGACCTCGGCATCGATACCTACATCGGCGCTGACATCGTCCCCGCGGTGATCGACCGGAACCGGGAGCGCTTTGCCCGCTCGAACCGCGAGTTTCAAGGCATTGACCTCACCCGGGATCGACTGCCGCAGGTGGACCTCGTTTTCTCTCGCGACTGCCTCGTGCACTTCGGTGACGAGGACGTCCGCCGCGCGCTGGCCAACATCAAGGGAAGCGGTTCGACGTACCTCGCGATGACCACCTTCCCCGATCACCCTGAGAATGGCGCAGACATCGAGACCGGGGCATGGCGACCGCTCAACTTCGAACTCGCTCCCTTTCTCCTGCCCAAGCCTTTTCGGCTGATCAACGAGCAGTGCACCGAAGTCGATGTGATCACGGAGAACGGTGCGGAGGTCGAACACCGGTACTCCGACAAGTCGATCGGGGTCTGGCGCATCGCCGAGCTATAGCCGGGCAGCGGCTGTGCACCTACGGGGACCGTCGGCAACGCCTTCGCCAGAGCCCGCTGATCTTGCTCTTATACCCCAGCGTCATGCCACTCAGCGAGTCTTTCCCAACCTCAGCTTGAGGTTGGGAAAGGCTGCATCATGACGGTACCGCACCTCGGATCGTTCGATCAGACCGAGAACGGCCATGAACATCTCCAGGCTCGGTGATGTCATACCTGATCGAATTCAAACAAGGGGTCAGTTACGGACTGGCGCCAATTGGTGTGGTGATCTGCCGCATTCAACCGGTAGTACACGGTCTCCCGACGACTTCCTCCCGATCCTGTGAAGTCGCCGGCCGAGTGAGCGAGCAGGTAATGCGCGAAATATACGGACCCAGCGGTTCCGGTAACTGTCACCCGGTCGCCCATCTCGATCTTCGGATACGGTCCGTCGTGCATCTCATGAGTGTCCCCGATGGCGTCGGCGCCGCGCTCTGACAAGTATTCACCGAATCGGAGGTGCGTTCCCGGCCAAACCCGCAGGTTCCCGTTACCGGGAACCTCGTGAGGTGTCAGCCATATGCCTGCCAGCAAGGAGAACGAACTGGGCTCCCAGGTACCCGGAATGAGCATGGGCCCGTCAAAATGCGGAACCTCCTGCGGACCGGAACTCGTGTACGGCGGTATGGTCAGGACCACTTGCGCGACACGTGGTTGAGTACTCGGAGCATCCGCCCTGAGCAGTTGGTCGGCGAGCTCCCCGATACCCGCTTCCTTGTAGAGATCAAGGAGAGTGGGCGGCTCCTTCCTGAACAGCTGGTGCCAAATGTAGTACCCGCCGCGGCCTTCCCTCAGGGCCTCGACATCGCCCTTCTGCAGAGTAAATCCTTCGCTCTCCGCCATCGCCGCGACGGCACGACGGCCTCGGGCGACCTGGGCAGGACTGAGAACGTTCGGGATGGTCAGATACCCATTTGTAAGGAAGAAAGCTTTCATTTCGTCCGTGATGATAATGGCGCAGCCCTCCTTGGTCGTTGTCCGCGAGGACTTCGATGCTGTCGTTGGTGACACCGCGACGAGCAGGACCAAGTCCTCGGGCCCCGTTCCTTCAGTCTGGTCACGGCAGCCATACGGCACATCACGGTCGGATCCGAAACTGTCGCCATCGCCTGCCGAAGTATGCGTCCGGGAAACCGCGTTGTCGCTGCTCTGCCCCGTAGCGCGTTGGGGCGAGGCAGCCCCCGCACGTTCAGACGAGGACGACGATGGTCGCTCCGATGGCGTCGGTCCCGCCGAAACCGGTCCAGCGACAGTTCGATGGGGCGCCGTCGCGGCCACCCGCTGCGCCCAGTGCCGCGGGATGGGGAGGGCGTGCTTCAAGCACCGGCACGCCTGCGCCACGGCAACGGAACTCCCGGCTCAGACGGCAGTGAGTACCTTGGCCTCGGCTTCCGACTTGGCTACCTCTCCCTTCGTCCGCAGTCTCCAGATGGCGGGCGTGCTGAGCGCGACCAGCGCGGACAGAAGTTGAACGGCCGCGGCCACCCACAGGGTCGAGTACACACCGATCGCCGCGACCACGGGACCGACCAGCGCCTGTCCGATGGGATGACAGGCCAACTGCCCGAAGTTGGCGTACGCGCTCACCCGGGACAGTTTGTCCTCGGGGATGTTCCTTTGCATCGTCGTGGCCCACATGGCACCGAAGACGGCAAGACCGACACCGGCGATGAACTCGAGAGAACACATCGCGAAAAGTGAAAGCTTAAGCGCCAGGCCGAACGTCGGTAACGTGGCCATCACCAGACCCGCGACTCCCATGCGGAGCTGTCTTTCGGAACGGAGGTGCATGGCGACCATCCCGCCGACGATCAGCCCTACGCCAAGAGTGGCGCTCATCGTGGCCCAGGCTGCCGGGCCGCCCAAATGCTGCTCCGCGAGGAACGGTCCGAGCACCAACACCGCGGCAAGCAGGAGGTTGCTGAGCGAGGAGGTGGTAACGCTCATCCACAACCAGGTCCTACTGCGGAATTCGCTCCAACCCTCGAGGAGGTCGTGCGTGAACGACCCTCCGGCAGTACGCAGTTGTGTCGCGATGGGTATCCGCGAGAGCATGAATGCACTGACGCCGAAGGTCGCCGCATCAGCGGCGATCGCCCACCCCGGTCCGGCGAAGGAGACGATGAGACCTGCCAACGCCGGACCTGCGATATTGCCACCCGACAATGCCATTCCACGCAATGCGTTGGCACGTTGCAGGTGTTCGTCGGATACCAGTGAAGGAACGAGTCCGGCACAGGCCGGGCCGAAGGCGGCACTCGCCACACCCCCCACTGCCTGAAAAGCGGCGAGTTGCCATATCTGGGCGTGGCCGCTGAGGAGTAGTGCTGCCACGATGCCCTGACACGCCAGACGGACGAGATCGGCTGTCACCATGATTCGCCGACGCGAGAACCGGTCCGCCAGCACTCCACCGATGAGCAGGGTCGCGGCCATGGGGATGGCTCCTGAAGCCATGACGAACCCTAGGTCGCCGACCGACCCGGTCAGGTCCAGCACCGCGAAAGACAGAGCGACTGCGGTCATGCCATCACCGAGCAAGGAGGCGGTCTCCGCGATGAAATGCCGACGGAACGTTTTCTCGCGTAAGACCGACCAGGCCATGAACGCTCTCTTTTGACCCATTGGACATTTCTCCCACTCAGCTAGTACGGCAGCCGCGATCAGGTGATCTTTGCTGGTCAGGGCAGTGAGTGACCACCTGTTGGCGATAAAGCGGCCCGCTCCACCACGAACACGTTGTGACATATGTGGTTCGTGCGGCGGCTGCGGTTGCCGCCGTAGAGGGTGGGGTGGCAGGGCCGAAACGAAGGAGCGGTTAAAGCCCCGTTTGCGCGAGTCCACCGAACATCGGGCCGACCTGTTGTGCGACTGCCACAGGCACGGCATGCGCGACCCGGAATGGGCCGTCGGGAACTGCGCGATGGGGCTGCGGAAGGCGTCGGCCGAGATATTCCCAATCGCTCGGCATCAACGGTGCCGGGATCACAAGGCGGAGAATATCACGGACAGCCGCCGGAAATCCGCCCAGCCGGGCGCGATGAAGGTGATGCAGGTGAGGAAGTCTGCCGATATCCGAGCCGGTGCCGGCACATCACCCTGACCATGCGCGCACATGCCTTCCCACCGCCCAGGACACCGGCGCCAGGACGGCAAGGGGACAGAAGCCGTCCGACGCACGCCTCTGTGCCCGTCAAAGAAATCCGGCGGCTCCTGGCAGCTCGTTCTGCCTACCAGCGCCCGCGGAACCGCAAACCTGTATGAACTCGCCCCAATGGCAACGCCGGCACCAAGCGTTCAGGAAAGATGACTCGCGCCGGGATCAGGCCACGTACTCCTCGGTGATCGCAACTGCACGGCGTACCCCACCTGCGTCGTGGATCGCCGTTCTGGCGTTGTAGCGATCGAGGAAAAGTGTATACAGCTCGGGGTGGCGCGAACATGCCCTCGAAGGTCAGTTCCGTCCCGTGCTTTGGGAAATAACTATTGTAACGATCACGTAACGCGACACCGATCTCCTGTGTCATCTCGGGCATGGTCCATTGCGATTGACTGTCCGGGCATGAGCAGCGCTCGTCGTCGGCGACAGGAGCCAGCGGGCAGCCTCATTGATCGGGGCGTTTCGGGTGACCGTGCCACGAACTCCCGGGGGTGGTTCACATCGCGGGAAGTCGACCAGCGATCAAAGTGACCGTGCCTTTGTTACTCGAACAGCGATCGCCGACGGTGTACGTAGGGTTTCCTGGGTGTAGCCGAGCTCGCCGATCTCGTCGGCAAGCCACTCCGCATCCCGAACGAAGCACGAGTTCTGAACATCCGGCGACTTGTCGGCCTCCAAGTCCGCAAATTCCGCGTCATGCTGAGCCGTGGCCACGAAACAGGCGGTCTCGCCGACACGGAGCGCCTCGGACAGAAGCCTGGAGACATGGAGCCATGGCAGCACACGCCAAATATCAAGGTTAATGACATTGTCCACCGAAGAGTCACCCGAAGGAAGCTCTGTCCCACAGAAGCTCGGCACGGCTGGATCGCGCCAGTTGCCGAGGACGGAGCGGTAACCCGTTGGCGCGGTATCCCAACCCTCTATGTGCCCGGTGCTGAGCAACCACGAATTCCTGGACCGGTCCCGTTCAACCCACCTCTCGATCTCTATGAGATCCTGGCTTCTCACCAAAGTGCGCCCTCGGAGCCTTTCGGCAATCCGCTCAAGTATAAGGATGCGGAGACACTCCACGCTCGGCGGCGCAATCCAATGGCCTTCCCAATGGAATGACTTGTAAGTATCCAATAGGAGAGTCTGGTTGGACCTGATTTCATCCAGGTTGCGCCCGAAGTCCCGAAGGTGAGGGACATGCATTGATCCGGCCCGTGGTGACCACCGCATCACTTCGCCATTTCGGAGGTGCTCCTGTACGCGAAAACCGAATTCGAGATCTTCCAACCCCCACCCGGTGAGCTTTTCATTGAAGCCGCCGACCGCAGTAGCGGCAGCGGTCCGCATCGCGATATTATGTGTGAAGAAGAAGCGATATCCGATTTGATCAAAATTCGCTTTAATTGCCGGTAGGTTGATTATGGAAACGCGTCCATCTTCCGACGCCTCCATCTGTAGTGCCGCAAACGACCTGTAATCACCGTGTTCGATCGGCGCCTGATCGAACAGTGACCTACGCCTCGGGTCCCTGCGGGCACCAAGGCTCACCACGACCTGATCGTCTTTGAGCGTCTCCAGGTGCTGCCTGATCAGATCGAAGTCGGCCAGCGTATCACCGTCCAGAAACAGAACGTTGGGTTCGGCGACTTCTGCGAGTCCTCGGTTTCGAGCTGCCGCCCTGGAAAGATCGTCTGCCAATCGCACATACGTGAGTGGCAGTTTTGAGCTGTAGGACCGGACCATCGGTTCCAGCGAGGGCGAGCTACCGTTGTCGACAAGAATTACCCGAAAGGTCTTCAAGGGAACGTCCTGCTCTTGCAATCGCGCAAGAACCATATCGAGATGCGCCTGTCGATTATGGGCCAGAACGATGACTGCGATCTCTGGAAAATTCATTATCGTCCTCCAATCCCAAGGAATCGTGTAGGGTCAATCGGTTCGGCTGTGTCGGTCAGCACCATGGTGTGCTGAGGGTGTCGGCGTCGCGAAAGCGGTTCGCCGTCTCTGAGGAGCAGACGATGGACAGTTGACGATGGGGCCCGGGGCGAATCCGCCGGAAGCAGTCGGACCGGCAGCGGCCGACGTGGCCGACGCGTCGGGTAGGGCGCGCCCCAACGCTTCCGATCCCTCTCCCGGGGGCATACCTGTGCCGCCCCATGCGTTCCTGTTCCAAAGCGGACGCGTCACGGAGAGGCGAACGTGGTCACGGAGTCCAGGTATTCAGTCGGGTCGACCACTCCGGCCTCCTGGAAGGCCTCCCGGCGTTCGTAGCAGGTGCCACATGTGCCGCAGTGTGCGTCACCACCGCGATAGCACGACCAGCTCTGCGCCAGCGGTGCATCCAACCGGGTGCCGTGCTCCGCGATCTGTGCCTTGGACCAGGTCATGAACGGGGCTTCGACCTGGGGTGTCGGAAAGCCCTCGTTCGCTACGGCGACGAGTTCTCGCAGTGCGGCGAGGAACGCCGGTCGGCAGTCGGGGTAGATGAAGTGATCGCCCGCGTGCACCCCCAGTGCGACAGTGCCGGCGCGCACCGCGACTCCCACTGCGACCGCGACGTTGGCCAGGACCGCGTTCCGGTTGGGCACGACGGTCGTCCGCATCGACTGCTCGGCGTAATGTCCGCTCGGTACCTCGACGGTGTCGTCGGTGAGCGCGGAACCGGACAGCAGCGCGCCGAATCCGCTCAGGTCCACGACTCGATGCTCGGCGCCGAAGTGGGCCGCGACGGCCCGCGCGGAGTCGATCTCCCGGTGATGCCGTTGCCCGTAGTCGATGGTGACCGCGATGAGCCGGAACCGCAATGCGGCGTAATGCGCCATCAGCGTGGTCGAGTCCATCCCGCCGGAAAGCACCACCACGACAGTGAAGGGATCAGACAGGGAAGGGTCGTCCGGCATTGGTGTCCTCCGATTGCCTGGGATCGGAAAGTTCGGTGAGTCGAGTATCACTGCGCCGGCTCGGCCGCGGATCACGGCCGTGACCGAGAGGTTCCCTGCCGACGGCCGAAGTTCCGGCTTCGGCGCGGGAACCCACCGACTTCGACCGCCGGACAACGGGCTGACCGTCGGTGATCAGTGTCCACAGCGCACGGTTGCGGAACGCCTCGGGAAAGTCATCCCGCCCGGAGATACCCAGCTTGCGATAGGCGCTGGACAGGTGGAGTTCGACGGTACGGACGGTGATCTCCCGGAACTCCGAGATCTTGCGGTTCGTCATGCCGCGGACCGCGTCGATCAGGATCTCCCGCTCCCGTGCGGTGAGCGACAGGACCCCGCGCAGTGAGGGATGCTCGTGCGACGCCAGGACCTGCTGTCGGATACGGACGCTCAGCTCGATCGCCCCGCACTGGTCGGCCAACCGCGCCGCCCTGGTCAGCTCGGTGACCGCCTCGTCCCGACGCTTCTGCTGGGCCAGCACGCGGCCCAGATCGCCGGCCGCGTAGGCCAGATCGAGCTGACCCCGGGTCGGCTCCAGCACGGCCACGGCCTCCCGAAGCAACTCCTCCTTCGTGCCATCGGTGGCGACCTGGGCCAGGGCACGCAGACCACGGCCCCGCTCCAGCGGGGACCCGGTGTCCTCTGCGAACCGGACCTGGGAGTCGGCGGCCTGCCGCGCCCACCCGGTATAGCCGACCTGGGCCAACAGCCCGACACCGTAGATCCGCCAGGGAGCGGAGCCCACCAGTCCCAACCCCATTTCGGTGGCGCGCTCCCACAACTCCGTCAGGTCCGCCGCTGCCCGGTGGAGATCACCGTCCCCGGCGCGCAGGAAGGCCGACGCGAACAACAGGTTCCCGGCCCACCACGAGTCCGGCCGACGTTCCGGACCGTCATACCGCCGCAACAGCGCCTCGGCGTCATCGGTACGGCCCTCACAGAGCAGGACGAGGGCCAGCAGCCCGACCATCCGCGTGCGCAGTGGCCCGGGCCGGCCCGAGGTTGGCGGCAGCGCGGCCAGGGCGCTGTTCAGCTCGTTCTCGGCGGCGGTGAGATTCCCCTCCGCGAACGCGATCTGGGCCCGCACGAACAGCACGTCCGGTCGCTGCGTGTAGCGGGGCCCATAGGCTTCATCGTCGAGTTTGCGCAGGTGGGCCGCGGCCTCGGCCGGGTAGCCGCTCTCCACCAGCACGGTGAGGGCCGCGAGCAGCGCCAGCGGTTGGGTGTCGAGTTCGTCGATCTCGCGCTCCAGCGCGACTCGGGCAAACCGCAAGGCCGCCCGCGGGTCGTCATTGACCACATGACGGTACCCGGCGGCCAGACCGCTCGCGGCCGCCATCAACGCACCTCCATGAGCCTCCGGACGTTCGGCCAACGTGCTGGTGATCTTCGCCGCCGCCGGTGGTGGCTCGTCGGCCACCCGGCACAGTGTCCGGTAGGCCCGGTCCCAGCCGCGCAGCGCGGTTCCGGCCAGGGCCGCCCCGATCGCGTCCAGAATCGGCTGGTTCTCCTCGTCCGAGTCGGACAGTGTTCGTCCGATGTGGCTGATCAGCCGACGCAGCACGAACTCGTCGCGCGCCATCGGCAGCATCCCCACCACTGCTTCGAGCCCGGACACCGCATCGGGTTCGCCCCGCAGGTCGACGAGTTCGAGCATGGCCTCGCTCTGCTCGTGCCCGGACGCGCTGTCCACCACGAGCGTGAGATATCGCCGCGCGATGTCATGGTGGCCTTTGCGCCGGGCGATATCCGCCGCCCGCAACATCACACCGGCGGGCCAGGCGCCCTCCTGCGGTACGGTCGAAGCACTCAGGTGGGCCGCGACCATGTCGGCCGGGGCACCGTGTTCGTGCAGGTAGGCAGCCGTGGTCAGATGAACGGCATTGCGGGCCATCAGCGTCATGCCGCCGGTCAGTGCGACTCGCAGCAGTGGATGGCGCAGTTCCACGGCGTCGTTGTCGGCCACCAGACGCATCCGCACCAGCAGGTCAAGTGTCTTGAGGGCGTCGACCAACCCCAGCCCGGACAGGTGCGCGGCCATGGCGGTGTCCACACTGCCGAAGCGTCCCGCCACCGCGATCGTCTCGGCCAGCCGCACGGTGTTCAGGTCGGCGCAGAGTGCCGGCCCGAGGAGGTACTCGACGACGCCGGGGAGCACGACCTTGTGCACCGCCGTCGGTTCCGGAAGCGCGTCGCCCGCCATCAGCCACGCGCTCAGCGCGTCGAGCAGGAATGGATTGCCCGCGGTGGCGCGGTGGCAGGCGGTGGCCAGAGCGTTGTCGAGGCGGCGCCCGAGCCGGTCGCTCAGCATGGTGGTGGCCTGCTGTTCGGTCAGACCTGACAGGACGATTTCCCGTCCGCCGAGCAGGAGCCGGGCCAGTTCCGCCGGGGCCTGGGCCGACTCGCCCAGCCGGACCGACAGGACCAGGACAACCGACCGGCAGGCGCACACCTGGGTCACACGCTGGAGGAATTCCAGCGAGGCCGAGGAAGCGCGATGTACGTCGTCAACCGTCAGCACCACAAGCGCTTCGTCGGTAAGCACGTCGATCGCCGATCGGACCGCCTCGACCAGCGCCCTTTCCCACCCCATATCGGCGGCAGCCCCGGCACGCAGCAGCGCATCGCGGTGCGCGCCCTCGCCCGGGAGCCGCGCGGCCAGGGCGTGCGCCAGGTCGCCGGCCACCTTCGTGGCGTCATCGTGATCGGCCCGACCCCATGGCAACCGGATGGCCAGACCCCCCTGGAGCTCGACGTCATGGACGAACTGATCGAGTAGCGCCGTACGGCCGATACCCGCCTCGCCGGACACCACGTACCGGACCAGGCCCTCGGACATACTGTCCTGGCCGGCCTTGGCCAGCGCACGCCGCACGTCCCAGCGGCCTGCGAAGCTCCTGCGGTGGGTCACGAGCGCGCCGCCGGCCGAGCGACGAGTACGAGCCCCTGATCACCGATGGCGTGCGGCCGCTGGGCAAAATGGCGGTACAGCGCCGGCCGCAAGGCCTCCTTCATGTCCGCGGCACGCGGATGGCCCTCGTACCAGAAGTCGACGAGAACCCCCGCGGCTGCCACGACCCGCTCCTCCAGCGCAGATTCCGGGAAACGCAGGGCGGCTTCGGTCCGCCACACAGCCAGCCGGGAAAACCCGGCTTCGGCGAGAACCCGCGCGGCAGTCGCGAGCAGGAACCCCTGGTGATCGTGCGGTTCACCGGCCAGAGGTACACAGACTTGATTGAGCAGACTGACCAACTCATTGTCCCGGCCACCGCCGATGAGCACGATCCGGGCGGCCGCATCGGTCTCGTCGCAGACCCGGATCATCTCCCGCACAGCCCGCGCCACATCGTCGACGTAAGGCAACACCCAAGTGGCCACGACCGCGTCAAAGCTTCGATCCGGGAATGGCAGTGCCTCGGCGTGGCCGGGCAGCGCACGGATGGTCGCCGACCTGGTCCGCAGCGTCTCCACTCGCTCTCGATGAGGTTCGACAGTGGTGCACTGGTCCACCTGCGCCGCGATGGCACGGGTCAGATCGCCGGTACCGCCGCCGACGTCCAGCACCTGCCGACTACCGGACAGGGCGGTCAGAATGGCGGAGATCTCCTCGCCTCGTTCCAGACGCTCCGTGAAATTCAACCAGCCGCGATGACTCAGGCGATGGGGCCCGCGGTAATCCGCCGGCATCCGGTCCTCCGGACCGAAAAGCCACCGAATCTCGGTCTTGTCCAGTAAATCGAGGACGGAAAGCGGCGTCTCAAACGTGGTCACGAGGCCTCCAGGAGAGGATCTGAAATTTCCGATGGGACATTACTGGTCAGAGAATGGAGGGGAAGACCGCGCGCCCTCATCCATACAACCAGATCATGCGACTGTGTCGCGCTTCCCCATAGCGGCGATCCAACCGACCACTCCTCCCTTGCCCCAGGCATTTCCGAACAACCACTCCGGCCTCCCGGCCACGGGGACGAAGAACACGGGTGCTGGGTCTCCTGCGATGATAGACATAACCCCACTGCGCGGACTCCGGTCCGCCGTGCGTCATCAACTTCCGGCCTCTGCTGGTGACGTGGCATCGGTTCTTCCATAACTGCCATGGCCAGCCCCCACATCGCCTGCGGCTACTTCGGCGGACCACACGTCTGCTACATCCTCGAATAGAGCCCTCTGAATTTCGGATCAGTAACCGATGTGTGGCCGAAGCGATTTCGGCACTTGGGCAGGGCGGAGGTCCGGCGCGGTGGTCGGGTTCTCGGAGGGCTCAGTCCTTTTCCTGGAACAGCTCCCTGGCTCGGGCCGTGACCAGCGGGCCGGCCTTCACCACGCTGCCCGCGTCGAAAGGCGGCTGCGGGTCGTACTCCACCATCAGCTGCATGGCCTGCGCTGTCACCTTGTCGGTGAGCAGCTCTGCCAAGCGCAGAGCCATGTCGATCCCGGAGGAGACTCCAGCGGCAATGATGGTCCGCTGCTCCAGGTGCTCGACCACTCGGGTGGAGGCCGGAACGGCACCGAGCTCGGTCAGCTTGTCCATGAAGGCCCAGTGCGTGGTCGCTTCGAGACCGGGCAGCAGTCCTGCGGCCGCCAGGAGCAGAGATCCGGTGCAGACCGAGGTGGTGAAGCGGCTGGTGGCGTGGACCGACCGCAGCCAGGAGAGCAGGCCCTCGTCCTCCAGCAAGTCGAGAACGCCGATCCCACCGGGCACGATGACCACATCCGGCGCGACGACCTCGTCGAAGGTCTTGTCGACGGTCAGGCCGAGGTAGCCGTTTTCGGTCCGGACCTCTCCGCGCTGATGGCCCACGAAAGTCACCGTGGTGTCAGGCAGTCGCTGCAACGTTTCGTAGGGCCCGACTGCGTCCAGGGCGGTGAGACGAGGGAATAAGACGACGGCGATGTTCATTTGGGGAATCTTTCGTGTTCGGCCGGATCGATGTCGACGGCTGTCAGGTGACGTACTCGAAGTCCCGGAACTGGCACGGGGCAACGCTTGTCCCGCGGTCGCAGGGGCTGCGAGCGGCCGAGAGGACAAAGTAGTACGACGCACTTCGTAGTACGACGGGGACCGTACCACGAATAGGCTAGGTAGAGTTGAACTCATGCGAACGCTGCCTCATCCCGCGACGGAAGCGGTCCGGCTTGACACGGTCCTCGCCGCGCTCGCCGACCCCTTGCGCCGACGCATCGTGCGTCAGCTTTCCGAAGGGGACGAGGCGCAAGCTTGTGGTGCGTTCGACCTGCCGGTCACCAAATCGACGTCGACCCATCACTTCCGGGTGCTCCGCGAGGCGGGCGTCATCACGCAGTACTACCGCGGCAACAAGATCCTCAACCAGATGCGTGCAGACGACTTGGAAACCCGCTTCCCGGGCCTGTTGCAAGCAATCCTGGCCGCAGAGTAGGTGACCGTAGCCGGACCGTAGTCCCCCTTCACCGGGCCGTAGCGATGCGCCGCCGTGGCCTCTCGCCTGAGCAGGTCGACGACGCCATACACCTCTACAATCTCGGCTGGTCGCTGGCGCGGGCCGGCGATCACCTGGGGGTCAACCGCACCACTGTGCTGAACAAGCTGCGTGAACGCGGCATCCCCACGCGAGAAAGCCATGGGCGTCCGCGCCAGGAGCTACACCGCAGGATTCTCCTGGACGGTATCGGCGAGCCGGGCGGCGGGTTCCCGGGTGCAGGCTGCGGAGGGTGAGCACAGCGACGAGGCTGACAACGGAAGCGATGCACAGCGCGGCGACGATCGACCCGATGAACAGACCCACCCGAGACCCGGACTCGACCAGCGCGAAGTATGGGTATGCCCAGACGGTGATGCCCAGGGTACCGGCGATGAGGACTCGTTTGCGGCCGATGCGACCGGCGAGCAGGGCGCCGAAGGGAAGAGCCGCGCACCAGAAGAGTGCAGCCACGATAGTGGCGGTGAGCATCGTCGACGCGGTGAACAACTTCTCCCGGGCCGCGTAGCTCAGCACGAAAGCGAGCAGGAGATTCTCCAGCGTCGAACTGCCAATGGCGATGCCGGAGGCCGACATCCAGATCCGTGGGGCGCGGAGCACGTCGACGATCGGCGCCCGGTGTGCTGGCGACGGATGCGCTCGAACTCGGGGCTCTCATCCAGCTTGAGTCTGATCACGAGACCGATGACGACCAGCACGGCACTGGCCAGGAATGGGATGCGCCATCCCCAGCTCAGGAAACCCTCGTCCCCGGCTCCGATCCGGACCACCAGGAACACCAGGCTGGACAGCACAACGCCGAGCGGCAGCCCTACCTGTGGCAGCGAGCTGAACAGGGTGCGCTGTGCGTGGGTGCGGGCGTGCTCGAGGGCCAGCAGAGTCGCGCCGCCCCATTCGCCACCGACGGCCAGTCCCTGTGCGATGCGGACCAGCACGAGCACGATCGGAGCGGCGACACCGATCGTGGCGTAGGTCGGCAGCAGGCCGATCAGTGCGGTGCCGACGCCCATGACGAGCAGGGACACCACGAGCATGCGCTTGCGCCCGAGCCGGTCGCCGAAGTGGCCGATGAGCGCCGCCGACCGGCCGGGCGACGAAACCGATGGCGAAGGTTGACAGTGCGGCGAGGTTGCTCGCCACGGCGGATGAGCTCGGGAAGAACTGCGGGGCGAAGACGAGCGTCGCGGCGAGGGCGTAGATGAATAAGTCGTACCACTCGATGGTCGTGCCGATCAGCCCGGCGAGGGCTACCCGCCAGGGACGGGCAGACGCGCCTGCGGACTTGGCTTGGGACATCGTTGTCCTCCGGGGGTCGTGACGGCCACGCCTCGCCCGATCGGGCGAGCTGGTCAGCGGTCGAGTACGAGCCGGGGCGTGAAAGACCGGGAGACGCAGGGCAGGATCCGGTCGCCCGCCGACTTCGCCTCCTCGGTCAGGACCGAATCCCGGTGGTCCGGACGGCCGTCGAGGACGGGCGTCTCGCAGGTACCGCAGGTGCCTTCCTCGCACGAGGTGAGCACGTCGACGCCCGCCTCGATCAGCACGTCGACGATTGACCGGCCGGCGGGCACCATCAGCTCGGCCCCGGTCGAGGCGATGCGCACCGTGAACGGCGAGTCCGCGGGCGAGGAGTCGATCTCCTTCGGCGAAAACCGTTCCGTGCGCAGACGCAGTCCGCGACGTGCGCACGCCGCCTCGGCCGCACGGATCAGCGGCTCGGGCCCGCAGCAGTAGACGCATGCCTGCCGGCCCGCGTCGTCGAGTGCGCCGTCGAGGTCGATCAGGCCGCTCTCGTCGAAGGGCAACAGGTGCACCCGGCTAGCGTCGACAGCCTGAAGGTCGTCGACGTAGGCCATGGAAGCCCGGGTCCGGCCGCCGTAGTGCAGTGTCCAGTCAGCACCGTCACGGGCCACCGCGCGGATCATGGTCAGCAGCGGCGTGATCCCGATCCCGCCCGCGAGGAACACGTAACGGGGCCACGGTTCGAGCGGGAAGTGGTTGCGGGGGCTGCTGACGAAGATCCAGTCGCCCTCGTGGAGCCGTTCGTGCAGCCAGGCCGAGCCGCCCCGGCCCTCGGCCTGCCGCAGAACGGCGATCCGGTAGCTGGTGCGGTCGCCGGGATCACCGCACAGCGAGTACTGGCGGACGAACCCGGCTCCGGTCACCACGTCGATGTGCGCGCCGGGCTGCCATTCCGGCAGGTCGCCGCCCTCGAGAGGATGCAACTCGAACTCGGCCACGTCGATCGCGATGGCCCGACGTGTGCCGACGGCAAGCTGGAGTTCCGCGGAGCCGTTCATGCGGCGGTTTCCGGGGTGAAGGTGACGGGGAGAGCGAAGTGGGTCATCAGGGATCCGCCGACCAGGCCGCTCTCGACTGGCTCCCCGTCGAGACGGAGGTCCGGCAGCCGGTCGAGGAGGCGGCTGAGGGCGATCCGGAGTTCGGCCCGGGCGAGGTGCTGGCCCTGGCAAACATGCGGACCCGCGCCGAAACTGAGGTGCCGGTTCCGCGATCGGTCGCGTTCGAACTCCTCCGGGTCGCTGAATTCTCGCGGATCCCGGTTGGCGGCCGCGAGGTCGAGCAGAACGCGACCACCCTCCGCGAGTTCCTGATCGCCGACCTGGACCGGGCACCGGAGCGTGCGCGCGAACAGCTGCAGTGGTGTGGTCAGTCTCAGGCTTTCCTCGATCACCCGAGGCAGCCCCGCTCGATCGGCGAGAAGATCGTCTCGGAGGCCGGGCACCGTCAGCACGTGCCGGATGAGTCCGCCGAGTGCGGAGCCCGTCGAGTGATGGCCACCGACGATGTAGGCCAGCATCAGCCCGGTGGCGCCGGCCTCGTCGATCTCCTTGCCTGCTACGGCGCCGCTCGCCATCTCGGTGAGCATGTCGTCCTGGGGGTTCTCCCGGCGGTCCGCCAGCCAGCGCTGGGTATGGTCGGAGAACTCGGCGAACCGCGCCGGGAACTCCGCGGATCCAAGCGCGGCGAACAACGCCGCGGCGATGCCTCGAGCGCGCACCGCCTCGGTCTGGTCGAGGCCGATCATCCGCCCGATCACAATCGCGGGCAGTGGCTCTGTGAGCTGGTCGACCAGGTCGGCCTTGCCAACGGTCGCGAACTCGTCGATTAGGAGGTCCACGACCTCGGTGATGACGGGTTCGAACGCCCGCACAGCGCGTGGGGTCAGCGGGCCGTCGAGGGCCCTGCGCCACTCGGAGTGTTCAGGCTCGTCGAATTCCAGAGCGGGGACGGGCGGCAACAAGTCACTCGCCGGGATGTGCACTCCGTCCGCCGAGGAGAACGACCCCGTGTCGGTCAGCGCGGCGCGGACGTTCTCGTAGCGGGTCAGGAAGTCGAATCCGCTATGCCGCTCGCTGTGCACGACCGGGCAGGCCTCGCGCATCTCCGTGTGAGCCCAACGGACATCCGATGTGGAGCGTGTGTCGTCGAGGTGGTCGAAGGCGGGAATTTGTTTGTTCATAACGATTCCTTCGTCTGCACTGACGGTGCGCCAAGTCTGCCCAGGGTGACTCGAGCGGTCTATCCGCTTCGCGCGGTCCTGTCCGTGATGCGCGAGGCGTGCAGTGTGGTCGAGGGTGTGATCCCGTAGCACAGCCGGTAGTGACGTGCGAACCGGCCGAAGTGGAGGAACCCGCACGCCAGGGCGATGTCGGCGACGGAACGGGTCTCCTCGGCCGCGGACAGCATCCGGTGCGCCCGCTTCAGTCGCAGCTCGCGGTGGTATCCCGTCACCGTCGTGCCGAACCGTGAACGGAAGCCTTCCTGCAGCGTTCGCAGGCTCACTCGCGCCTTACGGGCCAGTTCCTCGGGCGTCATCGGCGACGCCGGATCCGCCTTGAGGGCATCGGCGGCGACGCCGGCGGCACGGTACCCGCGAGCACCGCCGCCGCGGAACATCGCGTGGTCATGATCGTGGGGCTGGGCGAGCAGGAGCGCCGTGACGAGCGTTCGCTCCAGCTCGAGACCAGCGCTCGGCAGCAGGATGGCCGAGTCGAACCGGTCCACTGTGTCCACTGCGAGCCGCAGCAGCCCGGGCCAGGGCGAGCCGTCGGGCACCGCCAGCCCGAAAACCAGTCGGTCCGCGGGCTCGGCCCCGAGCCGGGAGTAGCCCTGTTCGACGACGTCCCGGGGCAGCTTCGCCGCGACCTGCACGGTTCCGGGCGCGAAACGCAGACGCAACCGTTCGCTGGGCGAGACGATGCACGCCTGTCCGGCTTTGGCCTGGCGACTGCCGACGTCCGTGACGATGTCCATCGCTCCACCCAGGATGAGTTGGAGCGTGTAGTACTCCATCGGCACGAGCGCGGTCACTTCCGTGTCGCCGTGGTAGACGGCGTACAGCAGCGTCGACGAGCCGATGTCCACGGTGTGCAGCCGGGCGCCGAACTCCGCGGGCCGTGCCACGCGAAGCCGGTGCGAAGACATCACCTGCCCGCACGTGGACTCGGCCTCGTCGACGTCGGTCGTCCGCAGCCTCGTGTGCCGGTGCAGTGGTACCGGGGTCGTCATCTCTATCCTCCGATTGCCTACCCGGGCTCGACGCCAAGCGTTTCCGCGATCTCCCGCAGGCGGCGGCGGTCGATCTTCCCGACCTCGCTCACCCGCGGCATCTCCGGGAGCACGACAATCCGCTCCGGCCACTTGTATTTCGCAACCTCGAGGCGTTCGAAGTGGGTGCGTACCTCGGCGAGGTCGATCTCCAGGCCGTTCCGGGTCACGACGAAGGCACAAGCCCGCTCCCCCAGGCGCGGGTCCGGCATCGCCACGAGGGCGGCCTCGGCGATCGCGTCGTGGGAGCTGAGGAGGAGTTCGACCTCCTCGGTGTTGATCTTCTCGCCGCCTCGGCTGATCATGTTCTTGATGCGGCCCTCGACGGTGTAGCACCGGACGCCGGCGATCGTCCGTTCCGCCATGAGGTCACCGGTGCGGTAGAACCCGTCGGCGGTGAAGGCTCGCCGGTTGTGCTCGGCCGCGTCGAAGTAGCCGTGCAGGGTGTAGGGACCGCGGGCACACAGCTCGCCCATCTCGCCCGGTGCCACCTCCTGCTCGGTTCCTGGTTCGTACAGCCGGATTTCGTCCGCGGGCGAAATCGGCACCCCCACGCTCGCCGCGCGGGCCTCGAGTGGGAAGTCGAGCGGGGTGGTGAGGCAGAGTCCCTCGCTCATCCCGAAGATCTGCCCGCCCCAGATCCCCAGCGCGTCCAGCGCCGCCATGCACCGACGGGGTACCTTCTTGCCGCTGAACAGCACCCGCCGCAGCGTGGTCGCGGCGGCCAGGCCCGGGTCCAGGGCAAGATCGAAGACGAACGGACCGAGCAGGGCGTCGGTTGCCCCGTTCCGGACGACGAGGTCGAGCGCGGCCGAGGCGTCAGGAACTCCGAGCACGAGGGTGGCCCCGACGCTGTGCGGGCCCTGCAGACCGATGATGATGCCCGCGTTGTGCACGATCGGCATCAGGAACGCGATGCGGTCCCCGGGGCCCCACGCCATTGCGCGGGCGAGGCTCGCACCGTAGTGCCAGTAAGGGGCCTGCAGGCACGGGATCACCTTGGGCACCCCGGTGGTGCCACCGGAGAGCTGGAACACCGCGAGCGACTGCATACCAAGTGCGCCCTGGATGCCCTCGACGATCCCGCGGGCCTCGGCAACGTCGATGTCGTCCCCCAGGCGGTCCAGTTCGACGGCTCGAGGGTCGTCGGCCGGGCCGCCGGAGACCAGGACCGCGCGCTCCACGCCGGCTGCCGCCGCCTGTTCGATAGCGAAGGCGACGAGGTCGAAGCGGGGATCGCGGGCCGCGACGAGGTGGGCGACCGGACGGGTCTGTCGCGCGATCTCGCCGATCTCGTGGCCGCGGTGCAACGGAAGCGTGCACACGGGCACGAGGCCGGCTTTGAGCAGGGCGTACCAGGCGATCACCGTGTTGGCGGTGTTGTGCACCTGTAGCAGGACGGCCCCGCCCGGCTTCAGCCCGAGCCGATGGAGGCCTGCGGCGCGTTGATCGCTGATGCGGTCCAGCTCCGCGAAGGTCAATCGGATATCACCGCAGATCAGTGCGTCCCGGTCGCCGTGCTCCTGTGCGACGGTGTGCAGGTGTTCGGCGATGGTGGCTGGTTCCCACAGCCCCTCGCGGACGTAGCGAGCCTCCTCTTCGGCCGGATAGCGGATGAGTTTCTCGGGGATATTGGGAGCAAGCGTCATCGCGTGCCTCTCCTCGTGCGACGCCGTGGTCAACGTAGGTCGCGTTCGTAGCCGAGGACGACATCGCGGTTCTCCCGCCGGAATTCCCGGTAGGAGACCCGTCCGGTGCGCATCAGGTACTCGAGCGCGAACTTCGTTGGATGGGTGATCGTGCGGGACGGGAGCCCTTCGTACCAGGCGATGCTGCGCTTTGCGGCGGCTTGGAAGGCGTCCGCGACGGGTTTGCGCACCCGCTCGAACTCCTTGAGCCCCATCTCGATGTCCCAACCGGCGCCCGTCAGTGCTTGCGTTAGGTAGACGGCGTCACGCATCGCGAACCGGGTGCCGGATCCGATCGACGGGTGAACGGTGTGCAGGGCATCCCCGATCAGCACAAGGTTGCGATGGGCCCACCGCGCGCAGCTGACGAACTTCGTCTGAAACCACGGAGAGTGGTTACTCTGCAGGGGCGCACCGTCCAGCGAGTCAGCGAAGAGCCGTTCGCACAGTTCGCGGGACTCGTCCTCGGTCATGCCGGCGAACCCGAGCCGGTCGAACGTCTTCTGGCCGACCTCGACGGTGAAGTTGCTCATCTCAGCGGAGAACCGGGAGGCGTGCACCATCAGCACCCCGTACTCGCTGTTCTGGAGGATGATCGACGGCGAGTAAGGCTTGGGGGTTCCGTACCAGGCCAGCCAGTTGCTGCCTAGTTCGACAGTGGGCAGGAAGTGCTCGGCGAAGCGCTCACGGGTCCGGCTGTTGACGCCGTCGGCCCCGATCACCAAATCCCAGTCGGCCAGGTCGCTTTCGGTCACGACCGCGTCGCAGTCGTGCTCGATGCGCACCCCGGCTTCGAGAGCAGCCTTCTCCAGGGTGGCCAGAAGCGACCAGCGGGCGTTGAGGTGGCTGCGGCCGACCTGAACCGGCACGTCCACGCCGTCCAGACTGAGGACCATCCGATCATGGCGTGTATTGGTGGTGAGCGCGTCGATCACATCCGGTGCCGCCGGCCGGAGCGCGTCCGCCGCGCTCTCGCTGAACGCCACGCCCCAACCGTAAGTCACACCGTGCGGGTTCTGCTCCCTGACGTGGATTTCGGCGGTCGGAACGGCTCGTTTGGCGATGATCGAGAAAAATAGGCCCGCGGGCCCGCCGCCGGTCACCAGGATCTTCACTGTCCACCTCCCTGCCACGACGCGACGTGACGCGCGATGCGCCCACCGAGCGCCGAAGCCGTTCGCAAGTCACTGTCCCGCATGCCTTCCAGCCCCTGGTCCGAATTGGACTGCGCCATGGCTCCGGCATAGGCGCCGAGCCGGTTCAGCGCGGCATCGGAACCTGTGCTGCGTCCGTTGCCATCCAGCAGGCCGAGCCCGATCCACACCATCCCGTGCTGCATGGCGAAGAGCCAGAGCTGGGTGAGGGTGTTGAGCTTGTCCCCGGAATGACCGCTGGAGTTGGTGAAACCGGCGGCGAGCTTGCCCTTCCAGCCCTGGTCCAGCCAGATCTTCGCGCTGGCCTCCATGAACGTTTTGAACACAGCCGAGCCGCTGCCCATGTAGGTCGGGGTACCGAAGATCAGCGCGTCGCAGTGGTCGAGCTGACGGGGATCGGCGGCGACCTCCTCGGCGAAGTACAGGGCGACGTCGATGCCCGGGACCGAGGCGGCGCCTTCTCCCACTGCCCTGGCTTGGGCGGCGGTATGGCCATAGCCGCTGTCGTAGACGACTCCAATGGAGCCCACTTCGTTCACCTCGTTCTCAGTGGTGGTGCGATGGCGAAACGATCGGCCAGCCAGCGGTCGACGTGGACGGCGGCGGCGGCGTACCCGGTGGGCTCGCCATCCACGATGGGCTGGCCGAAGTGCTGGCCCCGCACGACATGGCAGATCTTGTCTTCGTCGGCCAGCGCGTCGAACATGCGGGCGCTGACGTTGGGGAGTGCTGCTTGGTCGCCGCTGAACTCCAGGTAGAGCGTCGGCAGGCGCACTCCGGCCGCGCACCGCACGAAGTCCGCGTTGGTGTGGTTCGCCGACCAGGTGGACAACCACGCATCGGGGGTTGTCAGCCTGCCAAAGCCCACCAGACCGTAGTTGATCAGATCCGGGCGGCGGCCGAACAACGAGCCGTAGTGCCGGTCGTTCGGATCGATCGACAGGTCGACGTAGCAGGGGTCCGCGTCGGTGCGGTAGGTGGTGATGATCCTCGGGGCGAGGCCGATCCGCCGGTCGGCAGGATCCCTGGTGCGCGCGAACCGGGCACGGGCGTTGGAGGCCTCGGCGGCCAACTCGACAGCGCGGGCATCGATCCGGCCGATCCGATCCTTCTGGGCCGCGCGGTAGGCATTGAGGAAGTCGACGCTGTAGCGGCTTTGCTCAGGCGGCTCGGCGAACCCGTTCCCCGGCGAGTACATGTCCAGCGCGGGATCCACCGACATCGGGTCCGACTCGTCGGTGACGGACGGGTCGATGCAGTGCAGCAACACCTTTCCCTGTCCCGGGTGCGGCGCGAGGAAGATCGCGCCGTCCGGCACGGGCATCTGCGCGCCCGCCAGTGCGATCGGCCTTCCTGCCGGTGTCACGTCCAGCCGCAGCTGCGGTTCCAAGGACGCTTGCTCGATGTAAAAGGCCGACAGGGTTCCGCCGCCGGAGTGGCCGAAGGTCAGTACCGCCTCGAACCCGGTGTCCCGGAGGAACACCTGCCCCGCCGCGGCGTCCAGCACCGTCTGCTCGTGGACCAGGGCGATGTCGTTGTTGGGCGAGCGGGAGCCCTGGGTCCAGACCGAGACGCCGCCTTGCAGGAGCAGCGGGATCATCGGGTGGTGCGTCATCGACTGACGCGGGTGCATGACGGTGACCACCGTCGTCGCACCGTCGAGGGCGTACAGCTCTCCCTCGACCTTGGCGCCGTCGAAGGTGGTGAGCTGATGAGTGCTCACGGTGACGCCAGGCGGCGCCTGTGCCGTGTGGATGTCCCGGCCCGCTCCGAGGCGGTCCACGGCCAAGGTGCTCATTCCCCGGCTCCGGTGGGTTCGACCACGAGCTCCGAGGAGTCCCAGCGAGTCACCTGGCCGCCCTCGACAGCGGCGACCGAGCTGTACCAGACGGCGTTGCGGCAAACGGTGGCGTTGCGGTCGATCCGGATCGACCCGGGCGCGGCGACCTCGAGGTAGGGCCCACGCCGCCGGACGGTCACGTCGGGGTCCTTGCTCGCCACCTCGGCCAGGGGACGGAAGTACTCGACATCGAGGACGAACAGCGTGGTCATGCGAACGTCACCAGCTCCGGCTCACCCTCGTACCGCTCCGCGATCAGCTTCGCCTTACGCGCGAAGAACTTCTCCAGCGAAGGCTCGGGCTCACCGGTCACCTCCATGAGCGCGTCGACGCTCAGGTTGGCGTCGATATCGTCCTCGGTGGTGATCGCCCGCAGTGGACGGGTGATCTCCATCAGGTAGCCGTTGGGATCGGTGACGTAGATCGACTCCACCGTCTCGTGCCGCACCTGCAACTCGCACGGCCAGTCGCTCGCGTCCAGCCGGCGCCGGTACTCCAGCAGATCCTCCTCGCTGTCGACGTGGATCGCGAGGTGCCGGGCGCGGTGGAGCAGATCGGGAATCTCCGCGTCGCGGTAGGGCACGACGCCGAAGTAGTAGAAGAACGCCAGCCGGTCGCCGTTGCCGATGTCGAAGAAGAAGTGGATGAAATCCGGGTGGTTCCCGGGTCCCCAGCCGAGCGCGCAGGTCGCGTGGACGACCGGGAAGCCAAGGACGTCCCGGTAGAAGGCGATGGTCGCTCGCGGATCGAACGTCGGAAACGCCGCGTGGTCGACGCCCCGCACCGTGTGCGCCAGCGGGTCCCGCTCCAGGGATGACATCTGCGTACTCCTCTCGCGATGAACTGTGTGGCATCGAGCGTAAAACGCCGTGTCAGACTCGTCAATATACTGACGACCGAGTATCGTTGTCGGGTGGAATGGCCAGTTGACGCAACGCTGCGAAGGAGTGGCGAGACATGACGACGACACGCGTCGATCTCCCGGTCGACGGGCGGAGGATCGCCGGGGCAACGTCCGGCGCCGGTGCGACCGGGGCACCGCTGGTCGTGGCCCTGCACGGTGGTGGCTACAACTCCGGGTACTTCGACGTGCCCGGTCACTCGCTGCTCGACCTCGGCGCGGCGACCGGGTTTCCCGTGGTCTCGCTCGACCGCCCCGGCTACGGCGGGAGCGACCCGCTTCCTGGCGGTCAAGCGACCTTCGGCCACGGCGCCGAGGCCCTCGACGCCGCGATCGGCGAGCTGTGGACCGACTACGGCGAGGGGCGCCCGGGCGTGGTCCTGGTCGCCCACTCCATCGGCTCGGCCATCGCCGTGCACATCGCCGCACGTCGCCCGCGCTGGCCGCTTCTGGGCATCTCGATACACGGCGTTGGGGACCGGTCCCCCGAGCACATCGTCGGCGCCTGGCGTGCCATGCCCACGGACGAGCCGGTAGAACTCCCACCAGAGCAGCGACGCGCTCTGTTGTACGGCCCGGAGGGGACCGTTGGTGTCGACGTCATGGAATTGGCGAAAGCCTCCGCGGAGACTGTTCCTCTCGGGGAGATGCTCGAAATCGTCGGGGACTGGCCGCGGAACGTGGCGAAGCTCGCCGCCGCGGTCGTCGTTCCCGTGCAGTACACGCTGGCCGAGTACGACGGGCTGTGGATCGTCAACGAGAGTCGGGTGGCGACGTTTGCCGGGTACTTCACCTCCGCCCCGTGGGTGGACGCCAGGCTCCAGGCGGGCGCTGGTCACAACCTCGACCACCACCGTCTCTCGCGTACGCTGCACCTGCGGCAACTGGCCTTCGCGTGCGAATGCGCGGCGCGGGTGTCCGCGGCCCGCGACTAGGATGACCGCCAACAGCACAGGATGGTCGGGCGGCGGGCTCACAACCCGAGGGGTGGATGTGGTGACCACGGAAGGCTCTGGGGCACAGGGGCGCTCCGGTGGGCGCCCGGAGTCCCGCCGAGGCGCAACGCCCCGGCGCAAGCTGGTGATGAGCGAGATCGTCGACCAGGCGATGCGACTCTTCGCGGAACGCGGCTACGACGGGACCACCCTGCAGGACGTCGCGGACGCGGTCGGGTTGAGCCGGCCCAACCTCTACAACTACGTCAAGAGCAAGGAAGAGTTGCTCGTCGCGATGGTCGAGGCGACGGCCCAGAGCGCGGCGAACTCGTTGCGGGACGTTCGGCAGCGCACGGATCTCGACAGCGCCGAGAAGCTGCGCATGCTCGTGCGCACCCTGGTCCTGCGCCGCGCCGAACAGCCGGAGCAGTTTCGTACGCTCGATCGCAGCGACCAGGCGCTCCCGCCGGAGGTCGCGAAGAAGCACCTTCAGGTCCGTCGTGCCGTCCTCCGCGAGATCACCGCCGTCCTCGAGGAGGGAGTCACCGCAGGCCTCTTCCGCCCCGTCGACGTGCACATCACGGCACTGTCGATCATCGGCATGTGCAACTGGGTGGCCTGGTGGTTCCACCCGTCTCCGGCGCATCCAGCCGAACCAGTGGCCGAACAGATCGCGGACAACGCGGTGGCAATGGTGGCCAGGGACGCCGGGCGAACCCCGGACGCACCGACTCCGCTCGGGGCTGTTGCGATGCTCCAGCAGGACCTCGACTACCTGACCCGCCTCCTCACCCTAGACAATGGGTGAGGCGACCCTCCCCGACCGGTGTAACGCCAGGGAGTAGTGAACGTGGTCCCGGGCAAGCCCGCCGTTGCGGCACGGTAGTGAGTCCTCATGGCCCAACCAAGAAACGGCATGGCACCGCCGAACACCGGGATCACGCCCTGCCCGACCTCTCCGGCAGGGCAGCGGAGTCGGCTCCCCGATCGGAAGCCTGAATAACGAAACAGACACGAATCGCTGATGTCTGTCCAAAATCCGCGGTGGAGGTTGAGGGAGCTTACTCGAACACAAAGGACCAGGTCAAAGCGCTGGAAACACTGCGAATGAAGCTGCGGGACCTGGATGAGCCGCCCCAACCGACACCGAAGCGGGCCAAGCCCGGCCGCACCCGACGACTCCCCGACGCCCAGGTGCAGCAACTGATCGCCGACTACAAGTCCGGCTCCACCGTCTACGAGCTGGGTGATCAGTTCGGCATCGAGCGACGCACCGTGTCCGCGATCCTGCATCGCCACGGCGCGATCTCCCACAGCCCGTCCGGAACAATCCAACTCCACGTTCCCCTCCCCATATACGGTTTAACGAACCAACCCCACATAGGACACGGTCTTAACTAATTCCTCGGCAATTCCCAGACTTGGATTTACGTGACCACTTTGCGGGATTGACATGAACGCGATATACCCATGCCGGGGGGCGTCACGGGGCGGCGAACGTGGTCACGGAGTCGAGATATTCCGTCGGGTCGGCCACTGCGGCCTGCTGGAATGCCTCCCGGCGCTCGTAGCAGGTGCCGCACGTGCCGCAGTGGACGTCACCAGCGCGATATCACGACCAGCTCAGCGCCAGTGGGGCCGCCAGCCGGGAGCCGAGTATCACGGCGCCGGTTCCGCCCACGCATCACGGCTGGGACCGAGAGATTTCCGGCGGACCTCCGAAGCCCCCGATTCGGCGCGGGAACCCACCGGCTTCGACCGCCCGACGACAGGCCGACTGTCGACGATAAGTTTCCACAGCGCACGGTCGCGGAAGACCTCGGGAAAGTCGTCACGGCCGGAAATACCCAGCTTGCGATAGGCGCTGGTCAGGTGCAGTTCGACGGTGCGGACGGTGATCTCCCGGAACGCCGAGATCCGCCGGTTCGTCATACCGCGAGCCGCGTCGATAAGGATCTCCCGCTCCCGCATGGTGAGCGACAGGACCCCGCGCAGGGAGGGGTCCTTGTGCAACGCCAGAACCTGCTCGCGGATCTGGAGGCTCAACGCGGTCGCCCCGCATCGGTCGGCCAGCAGCGCCGCCCTGGTCAGCTCGGTGACCGCCTCGTCCCGGCGCTGTCGGTGGGCCAGCACGCAGGCCAGATCGCTGGTCGTGTGGGCCAGGTCGAGCAGCCCCTGGGTGGGCTCCAACACGGCTACAGCTTCCCGGAGCAACCGCTCTTTCGTGTCTTCGGCGGACACCTGGGCCAACGCGCGCAGACCACGGCCCCGTTCGAGCGAAGACCCAGTGCCTTCGGCGAACCGGACCTGGGCGTCGGCGAGTTGCCGCGCCCACTCGATATGGCCGACCTGGAGCAGCAGCCCGACGCCATGAATCCGCCAGGGAGCGGAGCCCAGCACGCCCAGCCCCGAGGCCGCCCGGCGCTCCCACCACACCCGCAGGTCCTCCGCGGCCCGATGGAGATCGCCGGCCTCGGCACGCAGGGAAGCTGACGCGAACACCAGGTTCCCGGCCCACCACGAGTCCGGCCAGCGTTCCGGTCCGCCATACCGCCCCAGCAGCGCCTCGACGTCGCCGGTGCGGCCCTGGTCGAGCAGGACGAGGGCCAGCAGCCCAACCATCCCTGTGCACAGTGCTCCGGGCCGGCGCGGGGTCGACGGCAGCGCGCCCAGGCCCCGGTTTAGCTCGTCCGCGGCCGCAGCGAGATTTCCCTCCGCGAACGCGATCTGGGCCCGCACGAACAGAACGTCCGGTCGCCGCGTGTAGCGGGATCCGTAGCCAGCCTCCTCGAGTGTGCGCAGGTGTGTCGCGGCCTCGGCCGGGTGGCCGCTCTCCAGCAGCACAGTGAGGGCCGCGAGCAGCGCCAGCGGTTGGGTGTCCAGTTCGTCGATCTCACGTTCCAGCGCGGCTCGGGCCAACAGCAAAGACGCCTGCGGGTCATCGTCGACCAAATGCCGGTACAAGGCGCTCAGACCGGTCACGGCCACCAGCGACGCGCTGTCACCGACCTCCGGGTTCTCTCGCAACGCGGCGGCGATCTTCTCGGCCGTCGGCGCCGACTCCTCGGCCGCCCGGCACAGCGCTTGGTAGGCCCGGCCCCAGCCGTGCAGCGCGGTTCCGGTAAGGGCCGCCGCCGTGGCGTCCAGGATCGGCTGGTTCTCCTCGACCGAGTCGGCCAGGGCACGCCCAATGTGGCCGACCAGTCGGCGTAACACGAATGCGTCGCGCGCCTTCGGGAGCATCTCCACCACTGCCTCCGGCCCGGAGACGGCGTCGAGTTCGGTACGCAGGTCGACAAGCTCGAGCATGGCCTCGCACTGTTCGTGCCCAGACGCGGTGTTCACCACGGATTCGAGGTAATGCCGCGCGGTGTCGTGGCGGCCTTCACGCCTTGCGATGGCCGCCGCCCGCAACATCACGAGGGCGGGCCAGGCTCCCGTCTGCGGCACGGTCGAAGCAGTCAGGTGGGCGGCGACCAGATCAGCCGGGGCGCCGCGTTCATGCAGGTAGGCCGCGGCGGTCAGGTGAGCCGCGTTGCGGGCCATCAGCGTCATGCCGCCGGTCAAGGCGGCTCGTAGCAGTGGATGGCGCAGTTCCAAGGCGTCGCTGTTGGCCACCAGGCGCATCCGCGCCAACAGATCCAGCGCCTTGAGGGCGTCGACCAGCCCTAGATCGGACAGATGCGCGGCCACGGCGGTGTCCACGCTGCCGAAACGTGCCGCCACCGCGAGCGTCTTGGCCAGCCTCGCAGCGTGCAGGTCGGCTCGGAGCGCTGACTCGAGCATGTACTCGACAATACCGGGCAGTACCACATCCTGCACCGTCGCCGGATCCTGGAGCGAGCCCGTCGCTGCCAGCCACGTGCCCAGTGCGTCGAGCAGGAACGGATTGCCCGCGGTGGCGCGGTGGCAGGCCGCGGCTAGTGCGCTGTCCAGGCCACTGGCCAACCTGGCGTTCAGCATCGCGGTGGCCTGCTGTTCGGTCAGACCACCGAGGACGACCTCGCGTCCGCCGAGCAGAAGCCGGGCCAGTTCGGCCGGGGCCTGGGCCGGTTCGCCCAGCCGGACCGACAGGACCAGCACGACCGGTCGTTGGGCGCACAGCTGGGTGACACGTTGGAGGCATTCGAGCGCGGGGGCCGAGCCGTGATGCGCGTCGTCCACCGTCAGCAACAAGGGCACTTCTTCGGTGAGCGCGTCGATCGCTGAGCTGATGGCCTCGGCCAACGTGCTGTCCCGCTCGGGTTCGATGCCGGCGCGAGCCCGCAGCAGAGCGGTGCGCTGCGTGCTCTCATCCGGGAGCAGGGCGACCAGCGCCTTCGCCAGGTCGTCGGCCACTTTCGCGGTGTCGTCGTGGTTCGCGCGACGCCAGCCCAGCCGGATGGCCGGACCGCCCTGGAGCTCCACGGAGTGAGCGAACTCGCTGATCAGAGTGGTACGGCCGATCCCGACCTCGCCGTACACTACGCAGCGGACCAGGCCGTTGGAGATACTGTCCTGGTATGCCTCCGCCAGCGCATGCCGCGTGTCCCACCAGGTGATGGTGCTGTCACGCTGTGTCATGAACGCACTTCCGGCCGGGCGATGAGCACGACGCCCTGATCGCCGATGGCATGTGGCCGCTGGGCGAAGTGGCGGCATAACGCCGGTCGCAGGGCGGCGTTCATGTCATCGGCGCGCGGATGGCCCTCGTACCAGAAGTCGACAAGGACCGCTGCGGCGGCCGCCACCCGCTGGTCAAGCGAGGATTCCGAGAAATGCAGGGCGGATTCCGTCCGCCACACCGTCAGCCGGGGAAAGCCGGACTGCGCGAGGATCCGCGCCGCAGTCGCGAGCAGGAATCCCTGGTGGTCGTGCGGTTCACCGGCCAGCGGCACGCACGCCTGGTTGAGCAGGCTGACCAGCTCGTTATCCTGGCCGCCGCCGATGAGTACGATCCTGGCGGCTGGATCCGTCTCGTCGCAGACCCGGATCATCTCCTGTACGGCTCGTACTAAATCGTCGACGTAGGGCAGCACCCAGGCGGCCATGATCGCGTCGAAACTGCGGCCAGGGAACGGAAGCTCCTCGGCACGGCCGGGGAGCGCCTGGATGGTCGCCGACCCGGTCCGCAGCGTTTCCACTCGGTCCCGATGAGGCTCGACGGTGGCACACCGCTCCACCTTCGCTGCGATGGCACGGGTCAGCTCGCCGGTGCCACCGCCGACGTCCAGCACCGCCCGGCTGCCGGTCAAGGCGGCCAGAACAGCGGAGATCTCCTCGCGGCGTTCCAGGCGTTCCGTGAAATTCAGCCAGCCGCGACGGCTCAGCCGGTGAGGGCCCCGGTGAGCTGCTGGCATCCGGTCCTCCGGACCGAGCAACCGCCGTGCCTCGATGGTGTCCAGCAGATCGAGGGCAGACAGTGGATTCTCCAACGTGGCCATAAGTCCTCCAAAGGAGATCTGGAATTTCTGCTTGTCCGAGAGGTATGGCTGATCGCCGAACTGAAGCAACGTCACTGGCGGCGGGCACGCCCGGAGAAGAGCGTGCCGATTGCACTCGGATACCGGCCTTGGTGGCTTTGGCCAGGTCATCGACGCTGCGGGTGGACACGCCCTGCACGTACGCCTCCATGATGACGGCGTAGAGTGCCTGGTCGATGCAGCGCCAGCGTTCCAGCAGCGACGGGAAGAACGACCCGGTACGGACCTTGGGGATCGCCAGGTCCAGGTCCCCGGCCTGCGTGGTCAGTACCTTCTCCCGGTACCCGTTGCGCATCGTCGTGCGGGTCTCGGTGTGCTCGCCGGGCTCGGCACCGATGTGGGCGGTGGCATCGGCCTCGATCAGTTCCTGCAGGATCCGCTGGGCCAGGATCCTGATCAACTCGATTCCGTCGGCCGTACGCAGTGACTGTATGAGGCGGAGTAAGTCATGCTGGGCCAAGGCCATCGCGTCACCTCTCTCAACGAGCCTCGCTACTCGGAGAGTTGCGCGATGGCTGCCCCATGACCAGGGGCTATGCAGAGATCGCTGCTACACCACATAGTGGGAGACCATCCGCAGTGCGGCGAGCTGGTCGACGACGAAGGTGCCACGCACGTTGGTGCGCTGGATGCGGTCGAAGGTGTCCAGGTCCATCTGCGCGCTCCACGCACGCCCTGCCGATGCTGCCGGATCCGCCGGTGACGACCGCAACGCGGCCAGTGTTGGTCACCATGGCCCAAACCTCCGTATGATGGATATGGACGAACTGTCCACTAGCCACGATACACAGAAATGTACAAGCAGTCCACAAGGGGGATTGTCCATGTCCCAGAACACTGCCGCCCGCCGGGGACGAGGACGCCGGCCGGCCGCGGAAGTCCGCGCCAACGTACTCGCGGCAACGGGACACATCCTGCTCGCCGAGGGCCTGCGGGCCGTCACCTTCGACCGCGTCGCCACCGAAGCCGGATCAAGCAAGATGACCCTCTACAAATGGTGGCCCTCACCGGGCGCCCTCGCCGTCGAGGCATACTTCACCCAGAGCGGCCGCACCCTGCAGTTTCCCGACACCGGCGACCTCCGCACCGACCTGATCACCCAGCTCAGTGCCTTCATCCGCTGGCTCACCGACGAAGGCGCAGCAAAACCCGTCTCCGAACTCGTCGGCGCCTCCCAGACGGACCCCGACCTCGCACACGCCTGGTCAAACAGCTATGCCCTGCCCCGCCGCGAACTCGCCCGCGCACGCCTGCGCACCGCCCAGGAACAAGGCCAGCTACGCCAGGACGCCGACCTCGACATCATCGTCGACCAACTCTGGGGCGCCTGCTACCACCGACTCCTCGTACTCAAAGTCCCCTTCGACGACACCCTCGCCGAACGCCTCGTCGCCCAAGCACTCTACGGCGCAACACCCCACACAACATGACCGCCCATTAGATGATGTAGCGGGATCAGGGTCTGTAAAACGTTCGGCTCTGTTCCGTAGTCGGTGGTGACGGTGGGGAGTGTCCAATAGGGGTGTGAAACTGGCGACCTCGCGTAATCGACTGACACCTATTCCTTGGTCATTGAGGCACCGGTGTCACCGTGTGTGGTCGCCGGGGGCATAGTGGCGCCAGGTTCCTCCTGCCTCGGCGGCGAGCTGGGCGGTGGTGTCGTCGTGGTAGCCGAGCATGCGGGCAATCACGGGTGCGGGGGCCTGGAGTACGAGGTGGCGAATTGCCGCCGTGCGTCCTCGCTGGGCAGGGAAGCCCAGGTGGAGGAGCCGGAGTTTGAGCGTGTTCGGGGTCATGGGCTGTCCAGCCCTGCGGCCGGGAAAGAGCCACCGGGCGTTGGGGTTGGTGGCGGTCATAGTGTTCGGTCGCTGGTCGAGATAGGTCAGCAGCATTCCGGCAATCGGCTCAGGGACGGGCGAGGGCGGATCGCCGAGCCGAACCAGAACCTCGCCGTCTTTCTGGAGGACATCGTCGGTGGTGAGCCGGGCGATCCGGGTGAGCGGTTGTGCGTAGAGCATGACGAGCGCGGCGGCCACCCGGTCCTGGAGCGGAATGTCGCCTTGGTCCACGGTCTGCCGCAGCAGGGTGAGCCGCTGGTGCTGGGCGAGCGGGGCAGGGTTGCTCGTGGAGCGATGTGGGATGGCGACCTTGAGCATGTGTTTGGACCGCATCGCCCATCGCAGAAAGGCGTGGGTCAGGCGTCGGGCGGTGTAGCCGCCCGCGTACCAATTATCGACATCGGCCTGCGTGCACTCGGCGAGGGTCCGCCCATGCCCGGCCAGATGATCGAGAAAGGCGGCCGCGAGACGTATCTCGTCGCGGGCCTGTTGGATCTGCGTGCCGGTGAGCGGGCCGCGGCCAGCCAGGGTGTTCAGACGGCGCTGAACGTGCCAGGTCGCGAAGAGCTCCAGGAGCCGCCGGTTCCCGGCGTCGCCGATGGCGGGCAGTTTCTCGGCGAGCCACCGCTGGAACAGCAGCAGCTGCCGGTCAGCCGGGGGCAGGACGCCGCTCTGCATGAGGAGGTCGCGCAGGTAAGCGACCGACCGCCAGGGGCTGAGCTGGCTCAGGCCGTCGTGTGTGAGCGGAACTTCTTTCAGGGCCAGAGCCCGCAGATTGCGCTGGGTGTGGGGCTTACTGGTCCAGGTCAGGGCGCCCCACGGGCGGCGGACCAGCCGCAAGGCATCGAACAGCGGGAACAGTTCGGCGCTGATGGAGCCGGTGCCGTCGTCGAGGAGCTCGCGGAGCCGCTCGGTCAGGACGCATCGTCCGCAGACCCCGCGCCGGTAGCGTCTGGCCTCTTGGCCGCATTGCTCGCAGTCCTCGCTGGTCGCGGTGAACTCCAGCTTGTCGGCCAGGTCGAACATCACCGCCCTGTCCCGGCCGATCTGCCCGTACAGCAGCACTTCCCAGAAGTTGCCGTGGTGGGCGGAGACCTTCTCGATCTGCTCGTACTGCTTGGCGAACCCGCCGAAGCCCTCCACCGCCTGGGTGACCGCGCCGAGCCCGCCAGCCTGCACCATCTGGGCCTTCACCAGGGCGAGGACTGCCGGGGAGACCCTGCCCTCCAGCCGCCGCGCGACCTCGTCGGCCGACGCCTCCTCGTCCAGGTCCTGAAGGGCCTGGCGGGCCTCGGCGGTCATAGCTGCAGCCTTCTCCAACGCATCCTGGGCCGGGCCGCCCGCGTCGATGATCGGGGCGTTCGCCCAGGACCCGCCTGCCTCCCACTCAGCGAACCCTCCGAGAAATGCGCTATGCGGGCCCCATCCTCATCCAGTCGGCGACCTCCGAGTCGGGAACAGCGGATACTTTCGGATCCCGGCGCGGTTTTCCCTAATCGGGCTGCGTTGCGGTACCCGAAGGTCATGATCGGGCATCTCCAGACCGTATGCGTATTAAGCGCTGACCGACCGTGACGGGCCTCCAACAGCAGTCTGCTGATGACTTCGCCTCAGTATCACCCAACGGGGCCCGACCACTCCCCTCAGCCGTCAGATAGAGGCCATCGCTCGAAGCTCCGCGGGTAGACCCAGTGGTACCGATGCGCCGTCTCGGACAAGTCGGCGTTGGAGGCCCTTTCGAGGCAGCTCGGTCCGGAGAATATAGAGATCGCCCCTGCCACCAGCCGCGAGTGACAGGGAGATCAAAGCCCCTCGTTGAGAATCTTTGCAGCTCGCCCCATTGACGCTGGCATGAGATGCCGGTAAATCTTGAAAGTCAAATGGATATTCCCGTGACCCATCCACTCCGCCACATCCGTTATCGGAATACCTCGCGCCAAGCAGTTCGAAGCGAAGTAGTGACGCATGGCATAAGGGGAAAGCTTTCTGCTGATGCCGGCACGCTTCCTGGCTTGCTCCCAGCGATACTGCATGGTTGAGTGCCCCCAGTGATCGCTCCTCTGAGAACGCAACAGGTAACCGTCGAGGCTGCTTCCCTTTTTCCCCTCGTAGAGCATGATCGATTCACGGACTTTTTGCGGCATGGGGACCTCGCGAAAGTCTCCTACCTCGCGGTGCTTGAGGGGGGCGACGACCCGCCTGATACCGTCAATCTGCTCGGTTATGCGGTACACATCATCGGCGACCATCCGATGGATATTGACTGCAAAAGCTTCCCCGTTCCTCATGCCACAGCCGGACATCAAATCGATGACCAGTGTGACCTCTGCGTCGCCAACCTCCTTCAATGCCCGAATTTCATCGAGCGTGGGTATGACAACCTGTTGGGGAGCATATTTCGGAGGGATGACGCCCTCGAATGGATCGTCAGCGAATCCCGCCCTGCGCTTTGCGTCGCGCAGCACTTTTTTGAGGGTGCTGAACGCGTTCTGCTGTGCGCCAGGGCCAACTTCGGCTTCCTCCATCGCCCGGATGAAGTCTTCGACCACGTGGTGATTGAAGGTGTCCATCCGACGAGAGGCCAGCACTGGAAGGATATGGCTATTCAGACTCGCGTTGACAGTTCGGACACTGCCTGGAGCATAGTGACGCTGACGGGATACCCAGTCAGTCGCGTACCGCCCGAATCGCTGGCGCCCAATTTCGCGCTTGATCTCAGATTTCTGCTGAGGAGTTGTACGCTTCTCCTCATACATCGAGGTCAGGCGATCAATGGCATCCTGGCGTGTTTTATATCCACTTTCTTCGCACTGCCTCCCGGAGGCATCGCGATAACGTACGGCATAAGGATGAGAGCACCGACCCTGTCGAGCACACGTACACTTCTTGAAGAAGCTGCCCATACCGTGAGCAAGCCTGGAGGTCGACATGCACCCTTTCTGGATTCTACTAGCAGCGCAATGCGATGTTGACTGGGTGCTAGGAGATGCGCTGCTGACGCGCCCATCTATCGAGATCTACCACCTTGAATTTCACCTTCCCACCGAAACGGTATCTCGGAATCCCATACCGCAGTGACTGCCGATACATCCAGCGCTCACTCACATCAAGGTACGCCGCAGCAGCGGCGACTCCGATAAATTCGCTACTCATCTCGTTCCCCAGAATTACCAGTAACGGCCATTAGGCGTACCGGAGGCACGCCAATCCCCCCTCCGAGCACCGGAAGCGGATCGACACTAATGATGCGGAGAGATGCCGGTTTGGCCAACCGGCGATCGTCGGCTATGTTTCGCCTGCATCTGACCGGGCTCCGCCCTGGGTGATCGGCCACAACACCAGCCGGTACGCGATCAAGTCCCTGATGCTCTTCTTATACCCGGCCACGAAGCCCCGCCTAGCAGAGGCGCTGCAGGCTCGCAGCGACAGCACGTTCCGTCCTGCCAACCTGCGATGCGATGACACGACTTCCCGTTCGGGGGTTCCTGCCCACGCAGGCGGGAATTCGGCGATCAAGGCGATAGCCTCGCTGCCTCAGGCTCCCTCCAAAGAGACCTTCCGCGCAGACGCACAGGCAGACCGCCGAGGAGAGCGCACCGTAGTTGGATCAGGTGTGCGCGGTCCACGCGTTAAGCGGCCCAGAACAAAGAGGAGGGAGCAGTCAGTTGGACAGAGCAGAGCGCTTGCATCAGCAGAAGAGACGCCTCATCGAGTCACCGGCGGGCCACTCACCGACTCCGTGCTTCCGGGGTGTTGTACGTTGACATAGCCCCGGAGGGAGGTCCAGTCTTTTGAGCATTCGTCTCGTCTGCCGTGGGCGAATATCGAGGCGGGCAAGTAACCGGAACCTCACAGCATCCTCGATGCCTCTCCTGCTTCGCAGGCCGTACGTGATGTCGTGGGGCGTGGGGACGCCATCGGCGGCAGATTTGCCGCCACCAGCAGCAGCGACTCCCCGGTGCGCGCAGCGCCGCGGCCCCGCGTTCTCCTTCGACGGAGATGAAAGAGGCCAGGGGCCAGCGGAATTGTCGTTCGGACGTGGCGGTGGGCGAGGTGCCCCTCCCGAGCTCCATCCCGCGACCTACCACCGCACCCACGGGGTGCGGTACTTCCACGGCTGCTACTCCGTCGGCGACGACCGGCTGTGGGGCGTCAACCGCCGTAATGAAGGGTGCGGTGAACACCCTGGCCGCACTGAGATCGATCCGGGTCGCACGCCCGGACGGCGCCCCGATCTACGTCATCCTGGACAATCTGTCCGCTCGCAAGGGCGACAAGGTCCGTCGCTGGGCGAAGAAGAACCGCGTCGAGCTGTGCTTCACCCCGATCTACGCTTCCTGGACCAACCCGATCGAAGCCCACTTCGGGCCACTGCGGCAGTTCACGATCGCCAACTCCAACCACCGCAACCACAGCGTGCAGACCCAGGACTGGATCCAGGGCAGCCGGACAGTCCGCATCTGACCAGCAGTCACAACCTGCGGAGCCGGTGCCTCCGGGCACCGGCTCCACCGCACACCGAGATCGACTCGTCGGCTCCGCAGCCTGAGTCACGGTGACGGGGAACTGCGCAGAGACCTCTGCCGGGCGGACCCCATGGGCCGCCCGGCATTGTGCTGCCGCCGAGGAGAGAGGACTGAACCATGGCACTCGACACCACCTGGGTCCGGCTGACCTCGCACTGGGAGCGTGCGGACCGCATCGTCGGCGTCCGCCTGGACCGCACCACCACGCACGGCACCGGCAGCCGGTGGATCCACCATGACGCCCGGCTGATGGTGCGTATCAAGGGCGAGGACCAGCCCTAGCAGGAGGCTGCCACCTGCCGGGCCAACCGCGGCGAGGCCCTGGAGGCTAGCCTGCTCAACCTGTTGGGGGAGCCGACAGCGGGCCCGCGGTACATCCGCTTGGTCCGGGACAACGGGCGCGACCGCTGGACAGCCGACAACACGATGCCGCTGGCTGACACCGCCTCCGATGGAGTCGTAGGCGGGATGGTCGAGCGGCGCAGCGTGTCGGCCGCCGCTGGCTAGGCCGTAGCCTCGTCGCAGATCAGCCCGACCCAAGGAACGCGGACCGTGAGCAGTGAGCAACCGAAGCCCTCGCGCTTCGACGAGGACGTGCACTTCAACCTCGTGTCGCCGGGGCCGCCGCGCTACCAGACCTACACCGGCAAGCCCGTCCGTTACTTCACGGTGGTCGACAAACAGAGGGGCGCGGTCCTCGGTTACGTGTGGGCCAACGATGAAGACGATGCCGCCGCGTGGGAACCGCGTGAGGCCGCCGGCCCCCGGGCGTTCTCCGAGGGCGGCATCTGGCACGCCAGACTGGAGGACGCCAAGCAGCGGGGTCTCCTGCCGTCCCAGGCCCTCGAAGAGCTGCTTGCCAGCCCGGAGGGAAACAATGGCCGGGCCGCGCCGGACTGCCTCACCGACGCCCCGAACGCCGCCACGGTCGAGAATCCGCGGACGACCGAGCCACTTACCTTCGAGGAAGTCGACAGTCCGCAGCGGTACGCGAGGACAACGGACAAGCCGGTCCAGTACGTGACCGTGGCGGGCCCGCAGGGCACCGTCCTGGGGTACGTCTGGGCCAACGACGAGGACGACGCGGCTGGCTGGCAGACCAACCCGGGGGGCGGCGACGAGGCATTCAACATGGGTGCCCTGTACGTGTCCAAGCTCCGCGACGCCAAGGCCCGCAGCGCCCCACCGACGACAGCGCTGTCCGAGTTGATCCGCGAGTCGGACCCCGCCGGGCCCAGCCACATCGCCTCCGGCACGCCCGAGCAGGCGCCGAGCTTGCAGGACGTCAGTCCCAAGTCGCGCCTCGAAGAACCCATGTTCTTCCGGGAGAAGCCGGGCGGGCCGGCGCGTTACCAGGACTGGACCGAGAAGCCCGTGCAGTACCTCACCATCGTCGACAAGGAGAGCGGCTCGATCCTCGGGTACCTCTGGGCTGGCGACGAGGACGACGCCTCCGCCTACGAACCGCGGGAGGCCGGCGGGCCTCGTGCCACGAACGAGGGCATGGTGTGGATCAATGAGCTACGCGCCGCGAAGGCGCGCGGCCTCCTCCCGTCCCAGGCTCTCGCCAAGCTGTATGGAGCCCCCGAGCACGCCGGTCACGGCCGCCCCCTCCCCGGCTCCCTCGCCGACGCCCCGAACGCCGCGGCAGTCGAGGCCATCGCCTTCTCATGCTGATGGCGCGGCCCCGCGCCCTCCGGCACGAGGACTACGCGCGGGACCGCGCCATCGTTGAGCCAGCCGCCATCAGAGAAGGCAACACCCCGAGCGTAGAACCCACGCACTGCGAAGGTCCACGTTCGCGGTGAAGCTGGGACGACAACGCATCAATCGACTATGCCGACAACGCCGGTGCGCCGGTTCCGGCCCGGGCCCGCGCGTTGGCGGAGAGGGAGCGACGGCCCCTGCCGCAGTCCGTGGAGAGGGGGGCGGCGTACGGTGGTGTGGCGCGCTTCCCACATTGGCGGCCCGTTCCTGGGAGCTTGTTGAGGAGTGCCGCGATCCGTGCAGCCTGATCGTGGTTGTCCGGGTCGTCGAGGAGCGGGACGATCTCGTCGGCGGTGTAGGGGGCGCCAGGCGGGTGTCGGCGGAGGCGTTCCTCGGCGAGCTTGGTGATTGTGTCGTTGAGCCCGTTGTCGTCGTCGACGGCGGTGACGGTGCGGCGCATCTTGTCGGGGTGGAACTCGGCGAGGAACTGGGCGTCGGTCATGTGCTCGACAGCGCTGCCGGGTTTGTAGGCGACGGTGATGCGGGCTTCGCCGTCAGTACCGCGGTTCGGACATGCGGGTCCCCCTGGGCTGGCGGTGTGGGGGTGGTCGGGCCACGGTGCGCCTGGCGGGGGGTGTGGGTCGAGGGGTGTGCCAGGGGATATCACAGCGGGGCGGAGCTGCGGTAGTGCCAGATCAGGGGATCGCCGTCGGGCTCTTACGCGGGGCGGTCATCCCAGCCGTCAACCATGCGGTAGACGCCTTGCCGAACGTCGTCGTCCACACCTTCGGTGACGGATCAACTCGTATGACGGCTGTCAGAGGTCGGGTGGAGGATTCCGATCGTGACTATGACCTTGCCCTTGACCCTGCCCGCCTCACTGATCGACACCCATCACGTCGACCCAACAGCCGACGGATGGGGGTTCATGACACACCACGTCGTGGCGACGCCGACCGGAGACACATACGCGCTGTCCGGAGCGGGGCGCTACCGCGGGGAAGCCGCCCGCTCGACGGACCCCGCCGAGCAGAACTTCAACTGCCAGATGATCACCCGGCACTCCCCCGACGGAACGCCCACCGCCACCGCCTTGTTCGGGCAGCCGCGGCCGGACGGTACCCCCTCGGCGATCGAGCGGGGAGAGAGCCCGACCCTGGCGGTCCTCCCGGACGGGACGGTGGCGCTCACCTCGAAGCCGGGAAGCACCCACCTGATCTCCCCGGACCTGAGCCGGGTCCTGGCCTCCTGGACGATGCCCTGGGGCTGGGAGGAGGAAAAGGCGAGGACAGGCGACCCCTACGCCGCGTCGATAGCCCTCACCCCCTCGGGCCGACTGCTGTGCACGACGCCCGAGTACCACCTGAGCAACTGGGCCGGAGCGCACCCGAACATCGTCGCCCTCTCCGAGCCCGGCAGCACTCTGGCCCCCGGCTCCAAGGCCACCTTGCGGGCCATCGCGACCCACGACTCACGCACCGCCCGGCAGACCGACGCCGACCAGTACCCTCACGTCCGCTTCCGGGGCGCGCCGGTGGGGCGCGGCAACCGCCCGGCGCCCTCGCTGACCGAGATCCTGTCCAAGGACGCCCACAGCCCCTACGACTACGTCAACTCCAGGATGGGCCGACCGGCCCCGCTGGGCGACGACCTCTTTGTCGTCCCCGTCTTCGGAAAGATCTACCGCTCGGGCAACCGGGGCCAGGTCTTCGCCTTCGCCCTCCTCGACGATCAGGGAGTGGTGCGGGGCCGTCTGGAGGGGCTGGACCCGTACAAGGACAGCCCGTTCACCGGCTTCTGCTTCACTGTGGTGGCCGACCCACACCGCGGGCGAGCCTTCCACCTCAACCGCTACGGCCTGTACGCCTGGAACGCCGACGGCCGCCTGCGATCCCGGATATCCACCCAGGACAAGCCGTTCAAGGCCCTGACACACTTCGCCCTGCTTGAGTGCACACCCGCAGGCGAACTCCTCCTCGCCCACCACAAACAGCACCTCCTGCTGCGCGTGCCGGTGCCGGAGGAACTCGATGGCCTGGCGGACGCGGTGGAGACCGCCCTGAAGGGCTACGGGACCGGGCGTAACGCGCTGAAGAAGCAGTACGCCCCGGTGAACTGGCACTGGGTGGACAGTTCCGCCCAGGTACACCACCTTTGAGACGCCCCCCCGTACGTTCCCCGGCATCACCCATTTCCGCGGGGTAGACGGCGGCTGCCGCAGCGTGAGCGGATCAGAGGGGCAGCCGCCGTGGTGCGCTACACACCACCGAGCCGTAGACCGGGTCATCCCGGAGCAGCTAACCGGTGTGGGCGCGCAGGTCGCCAACGACCAGCCGGCGCCGGTGGCCGGGTTGTGCAGCACCATCCGGCCGAACGGGTCGTAGCCGACCCGGGCGTCGTCGGTGTGCGGCTCCCACAGCTCGGCGCGCAGCGCCTTCTCCAGGTGGATGTCGCCGGGGGCCGGGCCCCACCAGGAGACGTTCGATATCCCCGGGGGCGTCGATGACGACCGGTTCGGGGTCGCCGACCAGGCCGCGGTCGAGGTAGTGGGCGGCGCTGACCAGCTCGGCCGGGCCGCTTCCAGCGCGGCCAGCAGCTCAGCGTCGGCGTCCTGTTCCTGCGCCGCGTACTCCTCGGCGGCGGCCGCAGCCTCGGGGGCCAGCAGCCGGGCGGCGTCAGCCAGAGCCCTGGCACCGCGGCGGGCGTCCTCCGGGCCGGGGGCCAGCAGCGGTGCGGCGGGACGACCGTCTGCACCGAGGCGGCAAACTCGAACTTTTTGTGATTTGGATGTCACACATTGCGAGCCGAGATGCACCTCTAAAGGTCCACTGGCGGCGCAATGGGGCACCGTCGATCGAAGTAGTGTGAGGAGCCGCGTGGAGATCGCGGTCGCGGCGGCCGTGGGAACGGTCTGCGCCGCGGGAGCGCGCCTGCTGTACGCCTGGATAGGCAGCCGTGCCCGGGTTCGGCTGGCCCGGCTGCGTCAGCAGGGCATCAGCGAGCGCGTGCGTGCGCTGCCACCGGGCAGCACACTGAGCGAAGCCCACCACGGCGACAGCATCCGAGTCCGGGTCAGTCCGCCGGCAGGAGGCACGCGTGAATAGCCGCACGAGCCATACCATCCGCGCCCTCCCCGTGTCCCTCCCCGGCCAACGTGGTGTCCCCGTGCCTGCCCACCAAGACGAGAAGCTCCGCGAGGACTTCTCCCGCTACTACGAAGAGCACATGCCGTCCCTGATCAGGTTCGTCATGCGCTACGGGGCCAGCCCGCACGAGGCGGCCGACGCCGCTCAGACCGCGTTCATAGAGGGCTTCCGGCAGTGGCACGTAACCGAGTCCCCCGGGGCCTGGCTACGGAAGGTCGCCTTCCGCCCCGCGCCCGCAGGAGGAACTCACCGACGAGATGCCCGACCGGCCAGCCTTCTCCTGCCCGCTGGACAGAGTCGTGCTGGCCGACGAGGAAAAACGCGTCTACGAAGCCCTGGCCCAGCTGCCGATGAAACAGCGCCAGGTGATGGCCTGGCTCCTCGACGGCTACTCGACGAACGAGATCGCGGACGAGCTGGAGATGAAGCCGAACGCGGTCCGGCAGAACGTCTCCCGCGCCCGTGCCCTGCTGAAGGAGCTCTTGGGCCTGAAATCCGCTGGAAGTGCGAAATGACCAATCCGGACACGGCACTCGACGCTCTCCTCACCGCAGCAGACGCCGCCGTACTGGACACCGTGAGCGCCAACCTCAACACCGGCCGCGGCGCTGCCCTGGCCCACTGGCACGCGGTTCCCAACGACGACGTCCCGCTTCCCAGCCACGCAGACATCTACGCGGCCTACCGCGACATCCACATCGACGGCACCATCGCCACCTCCGCCATGTGGCCTGACGGCACCGCGTTCCCCGAAGCATCCGCCCAGCCGCCTACCTTCACCGAACTCCTCGCCGCCGCCCACCGGGACACCACTGTCCTGGCACAGCTCCTGTCCGTCCCGCAGGTCTCCGGAGACACCGGCCTGCTGGTGGACCAGCTCGAAGTTCGCCTCGGCTTCTTTCACAACCGTCTTGTCCCCTGCGGCCCGTACACCGGCCAGGGCCTGACCGGGACCGCGGCCGCGCACTTCACCCTCGCGGTGTGGGGCAGCGCGCGCCGCATCCGGCGGAGGCTGGGACAGGGCCAGGACGCCGCCCTGCCCCCAGCAGCGGCCCTGCAGGCCATCTCCTTGTGCACGTCGATCATCGACGCGATGGAGACCATCCGGGACACCCTCTCAGCCCGATTCGGTATAGGAGCCACCGCTGCGATGACCTGATCCAGCGGCTTGCTGGGCCTGGTGGGCTGTCCCGCTCGACCGGAGTGGGACAGCCCAGCAACGGTGTGGCCGGGTGACGTCAGAGCAGGACGAAGCCGGGGTGTCGTTGGCGTCGAAGGATGCGCCGTCGAGGTAGTAGATGGTGTGGGGGCTCATGCCTCATGATCGACCGCACCGTCCCCGTTCACCCGAGCCGCCTGATCAACCCTTCGGTTCCGGGCCTTCGCCCTTCCCGAACTGCTGGTGCCAGCCCACCCAGGTTTTTCCACAACACCCCAAGCTCGATCTGATGCGGGGCCGGCGGCGAAGGTCTCGGCGTCAGGGAGCCAGTCGTGGACCCTCCGCGCTGGTGGCGAGGAGCTGTTCGCGCAGGTCGCGCACGGCTGGGGCGCCTTCGTGGGGCGCTGATTCGCGGGCCAGATCCAGGAAGCGACGGCGGACCCGGGCGGAATCCACGCCGCTGCCGATGGCGAGGGCTCGGCGGCCAGCGTCACAGGCGGCGTCGATGTCGCCGACGACGAGCAAGGCTCGCGCCACTCCGACGGCGTCGAACGCTCGGGACCGCGCCCGGTCCGGGTCTCTCTCTGCGGAGGCTATGCCGAGCAGTTCGAGCGCTGTTGTCGCGTGCTGGGCGTGGTTGCTGGCGCGGGCGAGAAACAGCAGCACCTCGCCGAGGGTGGAGGAGAGTTCCGCGTGATTGAGGTAAGCGGCGTAGGCCGGGAGTTCATCCGAGGCATCCTCGTGGAAGATCTCCTGTGCGTGGCGAACGTTGCGCAGCGCTTCTGTGCTCTGGTTGCGCATGGCGGCGAAGCGGGCGGCGAGGGAGTACAGACCTGCCCGCACGACTGGGTGGGCGCTGTTGCGTGTGCCGTACAGGGCGAGGGCGATGCAGTCGGCGCCGGTGTCGGGGCGTCCGAGGTAGCCCCAGATGCGGGCCAGGCATTGCAGCAGGTGCGCGGTGAGGTTGGCGTCGCCGCTCTCGCGGGCGGCGTGCACGGCCAGAGTCAGGTTTCGGATGGCGGCGGGCCACTGGGCGACGTCGTGGGACATCCAGCCGACGCATCCGGCGAGATCGGCGAGTTCACGGAAGAGCGCCCGGCCTGCGGCTTCGGTGTAGCTGCCGTCGCGGATCGTGCGGGTGGCCCAGGCGAGTTGGCCGGTAGCGGAGTGCAGGGTGGAGCCGCCTCCGTGCCGGTTGTCCATGGTCCGGAACATGCGGGTGTAGTCAGCGATGAGGGCCGCGTCAGCGGCGCCCAGCCGCCGTCCGGGCGCGCCGGTTGCGGTGCCGGGGAGGCCATGGGGCTGTACGTACGCCCAGGAGTGCAGGCCGGTCAGCAGCCGCTCCGGGTCGTAGGGGATTTCGACTCGGTACTGCTCGCTGTCCGGTACTGGCGGCTCCGCTGGCGAGGGCTCGTGTACGAGCCCGGCTGAGGCGGTACGGGCCAGGTCGCCCAGGAGTTCGGCCGGGCCCCGGTAGCGGGTGAGGTCGTCCAGACCGGATGATCCGGCGAACCCGAGATCGGCTGGGGTGAGGTGGCGGCCGCAGCGGGCGGAGAAGACGTCGGCCAGCAGCTGGGGCACCGGCTCGCGCGGCTGCTCGCCGCCCAGCCAGCCCCGTACCCGGGAGCCGTCAGGGCGGACATTCGGTAGGCCGACGAGCAGGGCTCGTTCTGTGACGGCGGTCGCCAGCCCCTTCTTGGAGAACTCGCAGATGCGGAACCAGTAGCAGAACGCGGACTCCCCGGACTTCGGGAGTTGGTCGTGCACGGGCTCAGAGGGCATGGACGGGCCTCCACCCAGGAGAATTCTCACTGTGGATGAGCAATGACCGACAGTAGTGCACCGGTTGGGCGCCTGGGAGCGCTTCCGCAGTGCGCTCCCTCGCACCCCTGTTTTCCCGCCCCCTGTCGCTCCCCATGGCGCGCTGCGCCACGCCCCGGCCAAGTGCCACGGGTGCGCCCCCTGCTGACGCGCACCGGCTCGGGCCCAGACTGCTCCCTGACGCCAGAGCGCTTGGGGCGGAGACCCGGTTTGACGGCGGTCCTCGGTATCCGACCCCTGCCTTCGCGCCTCGCCCATCCCGCGTTGCTGAAGCGGTAGCTTCCGGGCTCCGCGCCTCATCGGCAGCGGCCCTCTGCCCAAGCGATCGAACGGCCCGCACCCGCGGGCCCGAAGTGGAGACCACGTTGACCACCAACCTGTCCGAGCCCGCCGTGCCCGCCGTCGAACTCCTCGGCGTCCCCGATCTGCGCTTGGTGGAGACGGCACCGCCGGAACTCACGGACGCCCAGAGGGCTGCGATGAACCGCAGATGGGAGGAGATGACCACGGTCAACCCCGCGCTCTTCGACGGGCCGGTGGTGGTGTGCACCGCAGTGGAGTGGACGGACCCGCAGACGATGGTCCTGTCGTGGTGCCGCGCCACGTACCGACTCCTCGTCCTGCGCCTGGACCCTGACCACGCTGTACCGGCGCCCTCGCTGTTCGTCTCCGTCGCCCAGCCGACGACCGACGGTCGGCTGCTGGTGGGGCGTATGGCGGCCTCGACCGTCAGCTCCGGGCGCTGGCAGCTGCCCGGAGGGACGATCGAGCCGCCCACGGACGGCGACGGCGGGCTGGACGCGGACGCGCTGGCCCGGCATGCCGCCCGGGAGCTCGCCGAGGAGATCGGACTCGACGGTTCGCACTGCGGCCTGGAGCTGTGGGCGGTGACGCGCGGGAACTGGGGCAACATCGGTATCCATTTCCGGGCGCCTGCCCGGTCGGCCGGCACGCTCAAGGACGCCTACGCGGCGCTCGCCTCCAGCGAGGTCGAGCGGGGCCGCATCCCCGAGCTGGACAGGATCGACTTCATCCGCTCGGACGCCGACATCGCCGGGCTCGGCGGTCCCACGGCCGACTTCCTGCCGGTGCTCGCCGCCCTGCACTCCGGGGCTGACGCGGCTGGTCGGCCCGGCAGCGGGCGGTAGCCGGTGTCCAGGAGCCAAGGTGGCGCCGAACGGCCGCCCGCCCCGGGCGCAAGCGAGGCGCTTCTCGTCCGGCTGGCCGAGGAACTGGCCAAGGCAGCACGGGCCCGCATCCCCGCCCCGCTGCTGTCCCGGCGCCACCCGGAACTGACTCTGGCAGACGCCTACCGCGTCCAGCAGATCAGCACGGGGTGGAGCCTGCGGGCCGGTGCCCGGGTCGCCGGTCACAAGGTGGGGCTGACCTCGGCCGCGATGCAGGAGCAGATGGGCATTCACGAGCCCGATTCTGGCGTCGTGCTGGACCACATGGTCGCGCCCAGCGGGAGCAGCCTGTACGCGAGCGACTTCATGAACCCGAGGATCGAGACCGAGATCGCCTTCCGACTCGGGCGCGACCTGACCGGGACGGCCGACCTGGAGGACGTGGCCCCGGCGGTGGCAGAAGTCTTCCTCGCCTTCGAGATCCTCGACACTCGCTTTCCCGACTGGGACATCACCCTCGTCGACAGCGTCGCCGACAACGCCGCCTGCGCGGGCGTGGTCATCGGCGGTCCCATCCCGTTCGCTCCGGCTTGGGATTTGTCCGCCGAGCAGATCACGGTGACGGCCAACGGCACCCTCGCCGGGGCCGGGCAGGGCCGCGACATCCTCGGTGATCCGCTTCGGGCCCTTCTCTGGCTGACACGCCGCCTGTCCAGGCTCGGTACGGGGCTGCGCGCCGGAGACATCGTCCTGGCCGGATCGGTGCACGCCAGCCTCCCGCTGCTCCCGGGCACGCACTTCCGCGCCACATCCACCCGCCTTCCCGCCATCAACCTGCACGTCTTACCCGCTGACGTTGAATCGGAGGACTTATGCTGACCACTGCCGTCCTCGGGACCGGGTTCCTCGGTCTCGACCTGATCGACCGGATACAGAACTCCCCGTCCCTCCAGTGCGCTCTGGTCGTCGGCCGCGCCCCTGGTAGCCGCGGACTGGCCCAGGCCGCCGAGCTGGGCTGCACCACCACCACGGCGGGCGGCATCGACGCCCTGCTGGACGCGGGACGCTTCGACATCGTCTTCGACGCGACCAGCGCCTTCGATCACCCGGAGCACGCGAAGAGGCTCGCTGACACCGGGGCGGTGCTGGTGGACCTCACCCCCACCAGCACCGGCGCCCTGATCGTGCCGACCGTCAACGGCCACCAGGCCGCCGCGCACCGGCACATCGGACTCGTCTCCTGCGGCGGTCAGGCATCGATCCCCGTCCTGCACGCCCTCGCCCAGCGCTACCAGCCCACCTACGTGGAGATGGTGGCCACCGCCGCGACCGCCAGCGTGGGCCGGGCAAGCCGACTCAACCTCGACGAATACCTCTTCACGACCCAGGACGCGATCGGCCAGTTCACCGGCGCCGAGCGGGCCAAGGCCATCTTGAACATCTCCGCCGCCCAGCCCGCGCCACCCTTCCGCATCGCCATGACGGTGGTGGCCGACGGCGTCGAGCAGGAACCGGTCCGGACCATGGTGGAGTCCGCCGAGGCGGACATGAGGGCCGTCGTCCCCGGCTACCGGGTCACCTCATGCACCGTCACCGACAAGAGCGTGCGCGTGATCGCGGAGGTGACCGCGACCCGCGGCCAGCTCCCGGTGCACGCCGGAAACCTCGAAGTCATCAGCGCAGCCGCCATCCACGCGGCCGAACAACACGCCGCCGCGACCCATGGAGCGAAGGAGCTGGCCCGATGACCGAGCCCGCCGTGATCGTGCACGACCCCACCCTGCGCGACGGCCAGCACGCCGTCCGCCACCAGCTCGACGCCCCCCAGATCCACGCCTACGCCGCCGCAGCCGACGCCGCCGGTGTCCCCGTGGTCGAGATCGGGCACGGCAACGGGCTGGGCGCCTCCTCTCACCAGGTCGGTCACAGCCGACTCAGCGACGCCGAGATGCTTGCCACCGCCCGCGATGCCCTCCCCCACAGCAAAATGGCCGCGCTGATGCTGCCCGGCTGGGCCACCAGCCGCGACCTGCGCCACGCCGTCGGCCACGGCGTGGACGTGGTCCGCGTCGCCGCGCACTGCACCGAGGCCACCGTCACCGAACACCACCTCGGCGTGATCCGCGAACTCGGCGCCGAGGCCCAGGGCGTGCTGCTGATGAGTCACATGGCCAGCCCCCAGGAACTGGCCGAGCAGTGCGCGCTGATGGTCGGCTACGGCGCGCAAGGAGTCTGCATCTTCGACAGCGCAGGCCACTACCTGCCCCAGGACGTGACCACCCGCATCTCGGCCATCACCGCGGCGGTCAACGTGCCGGTCGCCTTCCACGGACACAACAACCTCGGCCTGGCCGTGGCGAACTCGATCGCCGCCATCGAGGCCGGAGCCCAGGTGATCGACGCGTGCGCCCGGGGATTCGGCGCGGGCGCGGGCAACACGCAGCTGGAGGTCCTGGTGGCCGTGCTGGAGCGCCTGGGCCACCACACCGGCATCGACCTGCGACAGTTGGCCGACGCCGCCGACCTCGCGGAGCGGACCCTCATGCCCGCCCCGCCGACGATCGACTCCACCAGCCTGGTCTCCGGACTGTCCGGGGTGTTCTCCGGCTTCAAGAAGCCCGTCCTCGCGGCCGCCGAGCAGGCGGGCGTGCACCCCTGGGACCTGTTCGTCGAACTGGGCAGGCTCCGGGTCACCGCCGGGCAGGAAGACATGATCCCGGACACCGCCCGCGAACTGGCAGCACAGGGGGCGCTGCGATGACCCCAACGCCGGGCCCCGGTAGAACCTGGATCATCACCCCCGGCCACATGCGCGACCGGTTCCCCGCCGCGCACAGCAGCGGCGCGGACGTCGCCCTGGTCGACCTGGAGGACTCCGTCCCGGTCGCGGCCAAGCCGGAAGCCCGCCGCAGCGCGCGCGTCTTCTTCACCCACCCGCCCAGCCGTTGTGCGCTCGGCGTGCGGATCAGCTCGCCCACCACCCGCGACGGCATCCTCGACCTCGCCGCCCTCCACGGCTACCCCGCCAAGCCTCAGATCGTCCTGGTCCCCAAGGTCGAATCCGCCCGCGACATCGACATCGTCGCCGGAGCCCTCGACACCCCCGGCTATGCCCCGCACCTGTATGCGCTGATCGAGACGCCCCGCGCGCTGGAGGAGCTGCCCTGCATCGTGCGGGCCCGTCGCATCGCCGGCGTCGTGTTCGGCACGGCCGACTACGCGACCGCCGCAGGGTGCAGCCGAACCTGGGAGGCACTTGTGCACGCCAGGGCGGCGCTGGTGACCAGCGCGGCAGCCGCGGGCATCCCCGCCATCGACTCGCCGTTCTTCGACCTGGACGACCTCGCTGGCCTGCGGCAGGAAGCCCAGCGGGCAAAGGCTCTTGGCTTCACCGGCAAAAGCTGCGTCCACCCGGCGCATCTGTCCGTCATCGACGAGGTGTTCCGGCCCGCCCAGGAGGAGATCGCCGCGGCCCGCGCCATCGTTGCCGCCGCCGAGAGGGCCGGGGGGAGCATCGTCCGCGTCGACGGACGCATGGTCGGCCCGCCGATGGTCACCGCCGCCCAGGACCTGCTTGCCCGCGAAGCGGCCCCCGGCAAGGCGCGCGCATGACGGCGGCCCCCATCCCCATGCCCCAGGGGTACCGGCAGATCTCCCGGGGCCGCTACCGGGAAGTCGTCGGGCACAGCTACCACGAGCTGAAGATGGGCCTGATCATCGAGCACCGCCCCGGGCGCACCGTCACCGATGCCGACAACACGTGGCTGACCGCGCTCAGCGGCAACGCCGCCCCGATCCACACCGATGCCCACTACAGCAGCCACACCGCGTGGGGGCGGCCCCTGGTGTGCAGCAGCATCACCCTCCACCTCGTCGGAGGGATGACCGTCCGCAGCACCAGCGCTCTGACCACCGGCAACCTCGGCTTCGAGGACGTCCGCTTCCGCGACCCGGTGTTCGTGGGCGACACCCTCTACGCGGAGACGGAGATCACCGGCCGCCGCCGGTCCAGGAGCCAGCCGGACAACGGGATCGTCACCTGCCGCACCACCGGCCACAACCAGCACGGCAACACCGTCATCACCTTCACCCGCAGCTTCTTCGCCCCCATGGACGCCGAAGCCCTCCGCGACCACACCGGTTACTAGAAAGAGGGGATACCGCGTGCCCGATCCCGTCCCGATCATGAAGGCCGACCAGACGCTGTGGCAGGAGTACAACGAACTCGCTACCCGCGCATACGGCCACCCCGTGGGCGACATCACCCGCCTGCACAACCATGCCGACCTCCACGTCGCGGTCCGCGGCGGCCGCGTCATCGCCGGAGGGCTGGGCCTCCTTCTCCACCAGTTCTTCGGCGGGGCCCCCGTGCCGTCGGCCATCATCAGCGCCGGGGCCGTCGCCCCCGAGGAACGGGGCGGCCACCTCGCCAGCAGCCTCCTGACCGAACGACTCCGCCCGCTGCGCGAGAGGGGCGCGGTGATCTCCACCGTCTGGTCGACCTCGAACGGACACCTGCGCCGCCTGGGCTGGCAGGCTCCCGTCCCGGTATACGCGTGGTCGATCGCCGCAGAAGACCTCAAGCGGGCCTTCACCAGATCCGAAATCGCCATCGAGCACGGCCGGACCCAGGAAGGCGAGGAGCTGCAACGGCGCCTGGCCCGGCAGTGGAACGGGCCCGTCCTGCGCCCGGACTGGTGGCCGACCTGGCTGGACGACAAACGCGAGCTGACCACCTACCGGTTCGGACCGCCACCGGCACCCACCGGGCTGCTGTCCATCGCCACGAAACGGCACCCTCGGCACGGGATGGAACTGACCGTCCACGACTTCTGGGCCGCCGACGCCGAGACCGTCAGCGCGATGATGGCCTTCCTCGGCAGCCACCACACCCGGGCCCCCGCCATCCACTTCCGGCGCTCCGCCCTCCCCCCGTACCCCGCCCTCCTGCACCACCTGAACCGCTACCGGCCAACGGCAGAAGCGTGGCACCCCTGGATGCTCCGCATCCTCAACCTCCCCGAAGCCGTCCGGCTGCGCGGCTGGCCAGCCGACCTGGAAATCTCCGTGCCGGTGGAGATCGAAAGCGACGCCGACGGCACCTGGCAGTCCTACCTGCTGGAAGTCAAGAACGGCACCGGGAGGATCACCGCGACTCCCCACCAGGGCGACGTCCGGCTCACGCGTGGACAGCTGGCCGTCTGGTACGCGGGCGGCTACCGAACGGCAGCCGCCGCGGACCTCGCAGGCGTCGCCGCCAGATCCGAAGGCGCCCTGGCCCAGCTGATCCGCGCCACGACGGACGTTGAGCCGTGGCTGCCGGACCACATCTGACGCCAACAGCTCCATGTCGGGAATCAGCGCTACCACTATCCGCTGGTCGACTGTCCCGATGCCGGACTCATCCCGCTACGGCCTCACCACCACACCGCCGGCGTTGAGGATTGATCTTGAACATGGAGGACCTCGGCAGGCGGGAGAAACCGAAACTCTGCGACGCTTCGCCAGCGGGCGCGAGGAACAGGTTCACCGGCAGCGGTTCCGGCTGCTCGATTCGCGCCGCCGGCCTGGAGCTGTGGATTGCGGTGCCCCAGCGACTGGGGGCGTGGTCCCGGAAGCGGCGACGGACGCGGGTCGCAGCGCTCGCGCGGCTGCCCCTGCGGCCTGGGGACGTGGTGCTCGGGCATCGAGAGGAGGCGATGGGCTCGGCCGCTCAGCCACTCGCCCGGAGCAGGCAGACCGCGTGTCGGGGCCTGCGGCGGCACGTTCCGCGCGTAGGGCCGGGACACTGCGCATGCCAGGGCCCATCTGGCATCCCACCGTTCCCCGAGGGGGTCAGCATGCCCGCATCTGTTGTCGACATCTCCCACCTGCATGTGGTCGTGCGCCAACGCCCCGTGGTCAGTGCTTCAGCGGAGCTGGGGCGGCGACCTGGATGAGCTGAGGGACTGCCTCCTGGAGCACTTCTCCCCCGTCGGCTACTGCGAGGTGGGCAGCGATCTCCATACGGTCACGCTGGGGAGCGCCGAGACGCGGCTGAGATCGAGACCGGACGACGCCTCGTGGCACGCTGACCTCTTTCATGCTGGCTGGCTTGACTCCCCCTACAAAAGCGTGCCGACGGACTATCGCCGACAGGTCGCCGCCTATGTCGACCGGGCGCACGAGCTGAATGAAGGATGCCTACAGGAATCCGACCTTCGCGAGGCTGCCGGAGAGGGCGGGGCACCAGCCGTCGAGCGCCTAGTCCGACGTCACCGCGAGGTGCTTGACCAGCACTATGCGGCCCTAGACACCCTCGTCGGCGACCTTGTCGCCCCAGACGGGCGGCTGTTCCCTTGGGCGCGCGGACTCGTGCACGACGAGGTCCAGACACACCACATGCGCAGGGAGTGGTTGGGCAGTGCCGCGATCGCCTACCTCAGTGGCTCATCCGGGCAGCGGCCAGACACCCTCTTCGGCGGCGTCCGGTACGACTTCCGCGCCGACTCCGTGGACCTGGCACGGCCCGCCCCGGTCGAGCCCCGGGAAGACGCTGTCCAGGTATGAGCACTGCCCTGGGCGGGCCAAGGGGTGCTGCGGCGCGCGTGTTTCCGGTCCCATGGTCAGCGGCGAGCGGAGAACCGACGCCTCATGATGTTCCCCTGACGGCGGTCCAACCGGAGCGGTTGAACTTCTTGTCCCCTGGAGCGGCCATGGCGGGCTGGGGCTGCCCTTCGACGTGCTGCGCGGCACGGAGGGTCGCAGCGGAGCTCATCTTCCAGTCATCCCCCTCCCACTCGGCGGCCATGAGGGTGCGGGTGTAGGAACTGTGCGTCTTCTCGATCGCTCCGGCTTTCATGGTGACGCGGGCGAGGATGTAGACGCTGACCTCGTCCTTCGACTTCTTGATGATCTTGAAGCCGACGGTGCGAGCTCGTGAATAGGCGCCCGGCGGCATGTCGCCCTTGGCCGGGATCCCGAACTTTTCACGCAAGGCGGCGTCCGTCTGGATCGCCCGCTGCTTGACCTTCTGCTTGTTCGTTGGCGTCTGGTCGGCTGCGGCCAGGTAGGAGTCGTAGGCGCCCATCTGCTCGTCCACCATGTCCCGGCTGCCCTGTGCGGTTGTCGAGTTCGCGGCGGACAGCATGCTGACGGCCCCTTCGGCGGTGTGCGGGAACAGAACCTCGTTACCGTTGTTGTCGGTGCGCTTGCCCCGTGGCAGAGCCGCCCACTGCTCCGGCTGGGTCCACTCGTCCGGGGCGCTGGAGCCCGGCTTGGTCTGGTGCGGGAGCGCAGTGGCGGCTCCGCTTTTCTCGCCTTTGCCAGACGCCTTGGTGTCGTCGTCTCCACTGGACGCCGAACAAGCGGTCAGGGCAAGCACGGCAGCGGCAACGCCGCTGGTGCCCCAGACCATCGCCCGATTCGACCCGTTCATACGCGACATCAGCCCAACACTCCATCACCATCGAGATCGCCGAAACGATCAACACGATGTCAGGTGGGCCGCCGCCCATCCAGTGGAACGGCCGCCGGACCGCGCATGCGCTTCCAGGTGCCGTACGGCGCGAGGCGAGCACTGCTGGCCTACCGCCCTTCGTCCACGCGGTGAGGTGGTCGTGCACCTGCAGATCGCACGCAATAAGGCCCGGGTGCCATCAACCGGACGACACCCGCTCCACCTGGCAGACTGGAGCCCCTCACCTCGGGGAGGGGCTGATGGGGCGGGCACGGGCGTCGATGCAGGAGCTGATCCAGCGGCGCGGACGGGCCGGGTTCGTGGGGCGAAGCGGCGAACTGGCCGCGTTCCGCGCGAACTTCGCCATGGAGCCGGAGGATGAACGGCATCGCTTCCTCTTTCATGTGCACGGCAACGGAGGCGTCGGCAAGACCTGGCTGCTGCGCCGGCTCGAACAGGCCGCCCGCCAAGACCACGGCGCGTTCACCGCCCGTGTCGACGAGTCAGTGAACAGCGTGCCCGAGGCGATGGCCTCGATCAGTGCCCAGTTCGCGCGGCAGGGCCATGAGTTCACCGTTCTGGACCGCAGGCTTGCCACCTACGAGCAGCGCCGCCACGAGGCGGAGTCGATAACGGCGGCAGAGGCCGAAGGCCCGTCCCAGGCCCCCACCGCGGGCAGCATGGTCGTCGCGCAGACCGGGCTCGCCGTGCTGGGCCTGGTGCCCGGGGCCGGCGCGCTGGCCGGGGCGGTCGACCCGGCACCGCTCGCCCAGGGCACCGACCGGCTGCGGACCGCCCTCGGCTCCCGCTTCCGCGACCACAAGGACGTGCAGCTCGTGCTGGACCCGGTCCAGGTGCTGACCCCGCTGCTGGTCAAGGAGGTATCCCGGGCGGCGGCCTCGGCACCATGGACGGTCCTGTTCTTCGACACGTACGAGCGCACCGCCCCACTGCTCGATCCCTGGCTGCGCGCCCTGCTCACCAGCGAGCGCTACGGCGCCCTCCCGGCGCACACCGTGATCGTGCTCGCCGGGCGCGGCCGGCTCGACCCCGGCCGCTGGGCGGACCTCGCCGACGTCATCGGGACCATGCCGCTGGAGCCGTTCACCGACGCGGAGGCCAGGCAGCTCCTCACCGCGAAGGGGGTCACCGACGAGGGGGTGGTCCGCGATGTGCTGCGGCTCTCCGGCCGGCTGCCGGTCCTGGTGTCCACCCTGGCCGCGAACCCGGGCACGGTGGACGACCCCAGCGCCACGGCCGTCGAGCGGTTTTTGAAGTGGGAGGACGACCCGGTGCGCCGGTCCGCCGCGCTCGCGGGCGCGCTGCCGCGCCGACTCGACGACGATGTGTTCCGGGCGGCCGTGGACGAGGACGCGGCGGAGCTGTTCGGCTGGCTGCGGGCGCTGCCGTTCGTGAGCGAGCACACCGGATCGGTCCGCTACCACGAGGTCGTCCGCGCGCCCATACTGCGGCTCCAGCAGAACACCTCACCGCGGCGGTGGACCGACGGGCACCTCCGGCTGGCGGAGACCTTCACCCGCCGACGGGAGGCCGCAGAGGAGGACAACAGCCCGGACGAACTCTGGAAGCGGGACGCCTGGTGCACACCACGCCTGGAGGAGACGTACCACCTGCTGTGCGCCCGTCCGTCGGCGGAGCTGCCCGGGGCATTGCGGGACGGGATCGGCGCCTGTGAGGCGGGCCTGGCGGTGGCCCGGCGCTGGGCGGCGACGCTGGCCGAGGCGGGCGAGGACGCGGGCGCAGACGGGCCGCGCGACTGGGGGCGTCGGCTGCTGACCGCCCTGGCGGACGAGCGGCGGCGGGGAATTGAGGCACTGGGGCTGCTGCTCGCCCGGGCCGGGCTGGACGCGGCCGACCGGTCCAGGGCGCTGGTCGCGCGCGGCCGGCAGCACCGCTCGGCCGAGGAGTTCGACGAGGCACTGGACGACTTCGGCCGGGCGCTCGCCCTCGACCCCGGGAACGTGGCGGCACACTTCGGCCGCGCCGTGGTCCACCGGGCCACCGGCGACACCGACCGGGCGATGGCCGAGCTGGACCGGGCCGAAGAACTGGAACCCGGCGCGCACTGGATCCCCCGGGAGCGCGGAGAGACCTACCGGCGGGCGCGCCGGTACGAGGAGGCGCTCGAAGAGCTGGACCGGGTGGTCGCGACCGATCCGGGGGACGCGACAGCCCTGGGCAGCCGCGCCCAGACCAGGGCCGCGCTCGGCCGGACGCACGAGGCGCTGGAGGACCTGGACCGGGCCATCGCCCTCGACGACGACTACACATGGGCCCTGGTACGGCGGGCCCATGTCCGCTCCCTGCTCGGCGACGCGGCGGGCGCGCTGGACGACCTCGCCCGCGCCGAGGCCCTGGAACCGGACCTTCCGGGTACGCCGGGCGAGCGCGGCGATGTCTACCGGCGCACGGACCGCTACGAGGAGGCCATCGCCCAGTACGACCGCGCCCTCGCCCTCGACCCGGAGTACGCCTGGGCCCTGGGCAGCCGGGCGCTGGCCCATGAGGCACTCGGCCGACGAACCGAGGCACTGATGGATCTGGACCGTGCCGTGGAGCTGAACCCCGGCTACGCCTGGGCCATGGCGCAGCGCGAGCGGATCAGGACGTCGGCGGAGTGACGCCCCCTTCCGGACGTACGCGGGCAGGGCCGCCCGGTCGGCCGCTGTCATCCTTGCTCTCGGACGAACTGGAACTCGCCGCAGAGGCTTTGGTGTCCTCGGAGGTGGGCCCGGGGTGGGTGCAGGACCCACCCCGCCGCCAACCTCGCCCGTCACGTCTCCGCCCCCTCACCGCAGTCCGCGCCCGCCGCGTCCGGCTCCGCAGCGGGCCCGCTGGCCCAGGGCGCACAGAAGGTGATGGCCAATTCGGCGGTGCTGCTCACCTCCTGGATCGGTTGCGGTCGAGCCTGCCCTCGGCCATCCGGGTGAGTCCGCACGCCGCGCCAGCGTGTGAGCCAAGGCGGCGCGGTACGACACCAGCATGGCCACTCACCCCGAACCCCAGCCGAACACGGAAGCCGCCAGCCGCCAGTCCCTGACGGACCGCAAGGGCTACGACGAGCGCTTCCTGGGCCCGGCCCTGCCGCTGCCCCTGCCAGCCGACTCCGACACTGAAACGGTCACCCTCCCCTACACCCACTTCACCGTCGTCTTCCGCCCGGACCGACGTCTGGCCGCGGCCACCGCCGTCACGATCGACGGCGCGCAGCTCATCGATGTGCCGCGCGAGGATGAGTGGCGGTTCGACCCCCGCCTTCCCGAGGCCCAGCAGGCCGGCCACCCCATCTACCAGGACAACCCGCTGGACAAGGGGCACCTGGTCCGGCGCATGGACCCCGTATGGGGTCCCGACGCGCTCGCGGCGAACGACGACACGTTCCACTACACCAACGCCGCGCCCCAGATGAACGTCTTCAACCAGGGCAGACAGCTCTGGCAGGGGCTGGAGAACTTCCTGTTGGACCACGCCGAAGACTTCGACCGCAAGCTGACGGTCTTCACCGGGCCGGTGCTCGAGGACTCCGATCCCCCGTACCGGGGCATCCGTGTGCCGCTGCGTTTCTGGAAGGTCGCAGCTTTCATGCAGGACGGGGATCTCGCGGCTACCGCGTACGTGCTCGACCAGAGCCCCGACCTCACCAAGGGCGCCGCTGCCCAAGCCATGGCGGAAGCTGCGCGAGCGGGAGATCCTCCCCCGCTCGGCGCTTTCCGTACCTTCCAGGTGCCTGTGGCCGACATCGCCAACCTCACCGGCCTGGACCTGGGTCCACTGCCGGCCGCCGACCGGTTCCCCACGGGAGTGCGGGCAGCACAGCGCTGGACCCTGCTGGAGTCCTACGACGACATCACCATGCCCACCTCGTAGAAGGGCACGACTGAGCTGCGGACACCGCCGTCGGCGGGCGCACAGGTTTTGACGCGAACCCCGGGAACGGTCGCGGCGTTGCCCCGACAGGCGCAACGCGGCGTGATCGTATCCGTACATCGCGTTCGTACAGTGGCCCCATGTGGCGCCTTCCGCAAGCCGGTACCCTCGCCGTCCTCAAGCTCCCAGCCACCCTGCTGCTGGTCACCCTCGTGCTGATGGGCTTCGGCACACTCCTGTCGGCGGGTGGTCTGACCGTGCTGACGGTGCACCCCACACGGACCGTCACCCCGGATCCCACCGACACGGACACCACGTCCAGCCCGCCGACCTCGCCACCCACCACACCACCGACCTCCCCCGTCACGTCTCCGCCCACCTCCCCACCGTCCGCGCCCGCCACTTCCGCCCCCGCGTCGGGCCCACTGGCCCAGGGCACACAAGAGGTGATGGCCAATTCGGCGGCGCTGCTCACCTCCTGGATCGGGCTGATCAGCCAGGTGCTCGGGCTGCTGACGGCGATGATCGGCTTGGCCGCCGCAGGCCGTCGTCCAGCCTCCGAGCCCGCCGACGACGGTAGGTCCGAGCCGCCCAGGGACAGGCGACCTCGTCACCGGTGATCGCCGCGAGGCCGACGTCGACGGGCGCTACGGTCCGCAGGCGAGACGGCAAACTCCCCCGCTTCGCCCGGTGCTGAATCTGTGGCCGGAGAACGCGTCAGGGGCCCGGCTGGTGCCGGGCCCCTGCTTTTTGTAGCGGGGACAGGATTTGAACCTGCGACCTCTGGGTTATGAGCCCAGCGAGCTACCGAGGTGCTCCGCGATCGTCCTCACCGCCGGCGCCCTCTCTCAGCAGCGACATCGAACTGCCGCGGGCAATCGACTTGGCCGTGCACCTTCCCGGCAGACGCCACCGGACAGGCCCTCGACCTCGGCGTCCGACGGCTCGCCCAGGTACGGGAACAGGGGCGGGCGCAGGCGTAGAAGAGGCGTAGGAGGCGCCACGAGTTCCACGGCGTCGCCGGCCTGTGGTCTGTCAGGGCCGCCGCTGCAGGAGAACGTAGCCGTCCTGGTCCGCGACGGTCCGGTAGCGGCCGTTGTTCAGTGCGTTTCTGGTTGCCCGCGGCGACATGTCGACGCGAAATCCACGGTTGCGGTCGATACGCGCGTATGGGCGCGTGGGCGTCGGGCAACCGACCGTGGCGGAGGGCGTGACGACGGTGCCGATGCCGAAGCGGCGTTGAGCGCGGGCCTGTTGCCGCCCCGGCACCGGCCCGGGGTCAAGAGACCCGTCTGACGGTCCAGGCGTTGTTGTTCAGGCTGGGCACCGAGGAGTATCGGCAGCTCTGGCTGTAGTACTCGCGGATCTGTATCCAGCCCGCCGGCTGGAGCGTCGAGGCGCAGATCGCGACCTCGGTGCCGATCGGGTAGCCGTCCAGCTGCTTGATCTGCTTGCGGTTGGGCTCGAAGCCGCCGCACTGGGAACTACTCGACCACGAGACGTCGGCCCAGCCGCTCGGCGTGAGCTGGCTGTGGCAGATGCTCCGGGTGTCGCCTGGGGCGGCGGACGCGGGGGCCGCGGTTAGGGTGACAGCGGCACCGGCCGCGGCGAGGGCCATGAGGACATTCCGTGCAGTATGCATGAAGTCTCCCAGCGGTGGTGAGCGGTGATTATCGCCGTGCGGGCATCATCCTTACGTGGCATGAACGCGCCGAATAGTGACTTTTGGGTCGGCATATGTCACTGGAAAACGACGTTTACCGGCGTCCGATTGCCGCCCGAACCCGCAGACAAACGCTGCTGCGTCCGCGCTGCCGCTGGTCGCCAGCGACCCGTCCAACACCGCCGTGTAGGTCCGTCAGCGCGACCGTCTGCTCGGCCTGCCTGCGGCTTGCCGACTCGCACAGCTGGACGGCGTGGCACACGGCCCGCTTCGTCCGCCGGAGATACAGTGACGCCCAGCGGCATTGGTCTGCTGCTCTTACCGCGAACCTCGGCCCACCGGTTCAAGGCGGAGGCGAAGAAGCAGGGCTTCGACCAGTAGCACCCCCGAACCTCCACTTCCGATGCAGTACCTGTTCCTCACGCTCCGCGGGCCGACGGAGGTGGGTGAAAGGTGCCTCCGCCGATGTCGGCCACGCAGATCAGCAACCGCGCCCGTACGTACGCGCTGTACACCGGGGCTCCCCGCCAACTCGCCTGCGATATCGTCGCCGCCTTGCCCCCCGATTCCCCGCTCATCCCGGCACCGGCCGAGCAGGAACAGCTCCTCTTCGAGTCGGAGGTCTTCTACCAGGTCCTCAGCTCCCGTCAGAACTTCTTCGAGTACCCCTTCGGCATCAAGTACGTCGAGCCCACCGCGGGCGGCCTGCGGCTGAGCCTGGAGAGCAACGCGAGCCTCGAGAGCCTGCTGTGCGGACTGCTGCCGTGCCGCATGCCGATCAAGCCCGGACCAGATGAGATCTACGGTCTCAATGGAGTCCGGATCTGCCGGCGCACCGAGCGAGGGATCGAACTCCGACGCCTTGGACAGCCGACCAGCCTCACACTGTCCGGCCCCTCCCGACGGGCCTTTGAGAACGCCGAGGCCGCCATCGCCCAGCGGGTCGAGGACGAAGGCGGAGAAGCCTGCTGGCACACCGAAGGCACCTGGACCGACCACGAGAAGCAGTGGGAAGCCGATCGCCAGCCACTCATCTACGAGGCCACCTGGCGCGACGCCGCCTGGCTCCCCAGCGGGCTGCTGCGCCGTCTCGGTCTCCTGCACACCGTCGCCGTCCCGCAAGTCGTCACCGGTCACGAGGCCAGGCTAGGTGAGTGGTGGATCCTGGAGCTGGACCACTTCTCCGACACCGGTCTGCGGCGAGCCGAGCTGGTGCAGGCGCTGACCGACCCCGAGAACGGCCTGCCGCTGGAACTGCGCGGGCACCGTGACCTGGAGCCCGGGAGGAGCCTCGGCCTGGTCCTGCTCAAATCCCGTGACCGTACCGCCACGCTTCAACTGCGCTACGACCGGTGCGACAACCCCGTCAGAGACCGCGCCGAGATGTTCGCGGCGATCCGGCGCCGGATCAGCAAGATCACAGGTGAGGCGCCGCTTCCGTCGATGCCAGGATGCCGCGTCGACAGCTGATCACCCATGCCGTGGCAGATGACGTAAAACAGCTCCGGCGGGGCCTGTCGGCCCGCGTGGGCACGGCGGCGGCGTGGCGCGCGAACCTCGCTCGGGTGAGATCGGCCAGCCATTGGAGCGGGCGGAGACCGCGACGAGCTGCGAGTGCACGAGGTCGTTGGCGAATGCGCGGCGGTCCTGCGTGCTCCATTCCGCCGCGCCGGACCGCCAGGCCTCCTTGAGGGGGACGACGTGGTCGACATCGAACTGGGCGGCCGCGTCGGCAGTCACGCCGTCGTACGGCGAGACCCAGCGCCCGGAGGTCGCGCGGCACTGACCGTCCTGGGCGACGTCTTCGCCGTCCCGGGCGAGGACCGACCGTCTCGCGGGTGTCGCAGGTGCCCTGCTGGATGATCCAGTGGGGGAACTTCGCCCGGCTGTAGCCCGGGACGTCCGCCTCGGGCGCGACGGTCAACTCGGCCAGTTCCACCCGTGCTTCGCCGACGGCCGGGGGTTCAGGGAGCTCGGCGGAAGCGGTGGCCGAGGGAGGAGCGCTGGGGGCGGCCCAGCTGGGTGAGCCGAAGGCGAGGAGGAGACTGCTCGTGGCCAGCCCGGTGGCCACGGCAGTGGCCCAGCGGCGCATCATCATCGTCATGCCGACCACCGTGGCTGGGCCGGGCTGCCACGGGGCCTCAGCTCGGGGGGATTCACCCCCACGGGTGGCTGCCTTCGGAACTCCTCAAGCCCGGTGTGCGCAGCAGGCACACCACCCGGCATGCGTCATGAAGAAGAATGTCGGCAGCGATTACGAAGGGGAGCGTCGTGCGGCTGACTTCAAGGCCCCTCGGTGCCGCGGCGCGGTCCCCGTCGGCCAGGGCTCGCTGTGGGAAACCGGGGACGCCATAGATCTCCAACTGCTCACGCTCGTCGAGCTCCTCCGCGGGCCGACGACTGCTGAGCCGAAACTTCAGGCCCTACCCGAAAGCTCCGTGCCTGGCCGACTGGGCGCGTTCGTCGCGGGCCCGGCACGGCGCCGGAGCGCGTGATGTCTCTTGGCGACGTGCCGTGCTCACCGATCGATCTGCACTGTGACGTATGGGCTCGCGTATAGCGCTCTTCGTATCGTCTAGAGATCTTTAAGGGTGTGGGTTACGTGGGGTCGTGACAGCTGTCGTGGGCCGCTCTATGCCGGAGGAATGAAGTATCCCGATGGCGGAGGGTTAACGGCTGAGGAGCGGGCTCGGCGTGAACGGATCCGGTTGGCGGCCGGCGATCTGATCGAGGCGGGGGCAAGTGACCGGGAGGTGGCCCGGCGCTTCAGAGTGACCCGGATGTCGGCGAACCGCTGGCGGCGGGCGGTGGCTTCGGGCGGTCGGCAGGCCCTGGTCTCCAAGGGCCCCGGCGGTGCCCGCTGCAAACTCGGTGCCGGTCAGCTGCGTCTACTGGAGGCGGTGTTGGACGCCGGCCCGTCCGCCGCCGGCTGGCCTGACCAGTGCTGGACGCTGGCGAGGATCGCCGAGGTCGTACGCCGCCGGTTCGGCGTCGAGTACACCCTGGCCGGGATGGACCTGCTGCTGCACCGCATCGGCTGGAGCGTGCAGGTCCCCTCCCGCAAGGCCACCGAGCGCGACGAGGAGAAGATCGCCGCCTGGAAGGACGAGCAGTGGCCCGTCATAAAAAAGACGGCGGCGGACCTGGGCGCCTGACTCTGCTTCGAGGACGAAGCCGGCCAGGGGCTGAGGCCGCCCAAAGGCCGCACCTGGGGTCGACGAGGCCACACACCCGTCGTGCGGGTCACCGCCGCAGGCACCAAACGCGTCTCCATGGCGGCACTGATCTGCACCAAGCACTGCCACCGGCCCCGACTGATCTACCGCACCCACCTCGACCGCAACCCCGCCAAAGGCCAGCGCAAGGGCTTCACCGAGACCGACTACGCCCGCCTGCTCGACGCCGCACACCAGCAACTCGGCGACCCGATCGTCCTGGTCTGGGACAACTTGAACACACACGTCAGCCGCACCATGCGGCAGCTGATCGACACCCGATTATGGCTCACCGTCTACCAACTACCTCCGTACGCACCTGAGTTCAATCCCGCCGAGGGCGTCTGGTCGCATCTGAAACGCTCCCTGGCCAACCTCACCAAACACAGCCTCGACCAACTCGCCGCGCTCGTGAAGACCCGGCTCAAACGGATGCAGTACCGACCCGGCCTCATCGACGGCCTCATCGCCAAGACCGGCCTCGACTTCCAACCGCCGTAACCCCAGCCATTGAAGATCTCTAGCGCGAAGCCCGTCCCTGGCGGCGGCGGGCGCTTCGGCGAAAGAGGTGGCGCCGAAACCTGAGATCCGCGTGCACGATTCCAGCGGTCGCTAGGCACCGCTCCCGGCCGAGAGGCGAGTGTCGGGCATGCGGTGACGCGCAAAGCGCATCCTTGCACTCTTGCTGCGCCAATGCCTGACCCGGTCGCCGCGGTGCGGGGAGCGGTCGATCACAAGAACCTCGCCGCCCGGCGCGTTTCCTTGATGAGGCCCATCAGGCCGAAGACCGAATCCACCGCATGCGTGTGTTGGGGATCTCTGATGCAACCGCAATGAAGTATCTCCAGGCTGCACATCCACACCGCTTCAAACAGGACCCGGCACAGGCCTGACCAGTGCAGGTCTCCGGCGGCAAGCCGCCGGAGACCACAAGACAATCAGCCCGCCAGGTGCTTCGCGAGGTCGGTAAGGCTGCTGAAGATCGGAGTGTTGAAGTCCTTGTCGAGGTGGGCACGGTTGACCGCGGTGTCCCACGCCTTCTTGTCCGTGACGACCACGTCGCAGTACGGAATCGCGATCGACAGCGCGGCTATGTCGCGCAGATCGTTGATCGTCCAGTTCCGGTGCACGTCCTTGAGGTAGTGGAAGTGCATCTTCGTGACGACCTTCCGAGACGGAAGTGCCGTCAGGAAGTCGGTAAGTTCAGCCCGGCTGTGAAATGGGCCCTGCTTCACGAAGCCAGCGCTCATGAGCGCACGGGTGTAGTTGTCGATGATGTCGAAGCCGAGATGGCGGGCACAGATGGCGTCCATCGGTCGCTTGGCGATTTCCGGGTCGGTGCGCAGCGTGTTGATCATGACGCTGAAGTCGGCGAGCTGAGCGTCCGCGACACGCCGAGCCGCATAGGGGTCATAGTTCGGGACTGCGGACCTAAGCGTCCCCGTCGGCCCCCTCAGGACCCAGTACTCGGCGGTCGCGTTCGCTGAAGCCTCGAACTGCGACACCGACATCCCCAGCCGGGTCTCCAACTCCTGGCGGTTCTCCTCCGTGATCCCCTTCAGTACCATCCGCTTCGCCTCGCCGAACGCGAACCCCACGCCGATGCCGAACTTCGTCACCTTCATGGGGAAGGCGGGGCGGCCGAGCCGACGGTTGAGCTCCTGCGCCAGTTCCTCATCCAGGATCTTGGACTCGGGCGCCATGGTCACGAACCTGGACAACAGGGCCATCGCGTCTGCTGCCCGCTGCCGGTGAGCGTCACGGGGATTCTCGGTCAACTCCATGTAATGCACGGTCGAGAGCGGAAACATGACCTCTCCCCGCTCGACGTGGCCCTGGAACTGCTTCAGGGCCGTGACGTGGTCGGGGTTCTGGGGAGCGCCCGCGAGTGCGTCCCCGAGGGCATACCAGTGGTTCAGGTCGAGATAGACCATCAGCGGAAGGGGTGTTGCCATGCCCGCGATGCTAGGTCGCCCGGTCGCCTGATGCATCGCACTTTTTTTGATGCGCGAAGCCCGTCCGGCAACGGGTAGGTCAGCTGGTATATCCCGATCTTGGAAAGAGGTAACCCGACGGTCTCTTCGCCCCGAAGACTTCCGACAGCTCTGGGTTCGGCGCGACAGGGTCTCAGGAATCCGCGAACCTGTCGGCTTCGGTCACCGCTGAACTGCTCGACGAGCGATGGCGCGGTTGGGACCTGACTGACCGCACCGGCCGGCCTTTTTGGAACCCGGAGCCACTCCCATGCCCCACCACCCAGCCCCGTCGTTCTAGGTCGCATATGCCTGACCTCGCACGCAGCATATCCACAGCGATCGGTCAAACCCGGCCCACGCGCGGCGGCCCGCCTGCAAGGCTGTCCCGTCGGATCAGCCAGGCAGCAGAGCAGGAACCGCACCATGCCCTCGAACACGCCCACCTCCGCCGCACACCGCCGCGTTGAGTGGAAGGCCCTCGACCGCGCTCTGGCCCTGTACTCCACCGACTCCTTGATCGTGCTGCTCCAGGCCGCGCTCACGTCGCCCGACTGCCAGCGTCTCCACGACCACCTGCTGCTGATGCTCACCCGCGTCCTGCGCACCCCGCGCCGCCCCGGCACGCCTGCCGGCGCCGAGGACCTGCCCGGCCTGGTCAACGCCGTCGCGGATGCCGCGCCGGGACGCGGAGTCGTCACCGGCCGCCAGCCCAGCGACCTGCGCGCCGGCGTGCGCCATCACCTCGCGGACGAGGCGCTTCTGGTCCACCCTGGGCAGCTCGCCCACCCCCTCCTCGTCCTGCGCAGCCTGCAGCTCACCGCCCTGGCTACTGACGAACCCCTCCGGCGTGCCTGCGGATTCGGGATCGCCGACGTCCTTGAGTTGGCCCTGCGCGTCACCGACCGGGCCCTGACCGCCCTCACCCCTGCCTGGCCCGGTCCCCTCACCAGGGACACCGACGAGCAGGTCGCCTGCCACCTCACCCCGCCCGAAGTCGACGCCGCCACCGCCATCGCCGACCCCGCAGACCTCCTCCCCGCCTGCCGGCACCCGGAACGCGCCGCACGCGCCCTGGACTGGCTGACCCGCCCGATCAAAGCCATGCCGCTGCGCTACCACCCCGACACTCCGTTGCTCGGCCCCGTCCTGGCCCTCACCGCGCACGGCCGGCGCCTGCCCGTCCCCGCCGGCGCGGCCACCGACGCCATCGCCCCGGCCACCGCCCGCCTCCTCGACAAGCTCCCGCCACACGAACTGCCCGCCGCCGAGGCACGATTGCAGGAGGCGACCGTCGCCCGGCTCGCTCAGCTCCTCGGCCTGGACCACATCCCCACCCGACTTGAACCGGTGTGCCGACTGTCCTCGCCGACCCACCGCTACGACATCGCGGCCGTCAGCGCGATCACCGCAGGCACCCTCAGCTCACGCGTGGAAGAAGGCCGGGCTTCCCTGGCCGACACACCGCCGGGCCGCGGCCGCCTCGTCGTCTACGGAGGGCCCCGCATCCTTGGGCCAGAACTGATCAGCGACACCGCCTTCCTCCACGTCGAGGAGGTCGCCGAGATCCTCCACCACACGGAAGGCGATCCGACACTGCTGGCGCTGTTCGTCCTGGAGCTCACCGAGCACCCGGGCGTACGCGGAGTGTTCTACGAAGACGCCCTCGACGCCTGGTCCACCTGGCACCGCACATCCACCCTGCTGCTCCCCGGCCCCGACAGCAACGGCGTCGCCGTCGCCTCCGCCACCGACCACGACGAGGTCTGGGAACGCGCCGCCGCACACGCCGGCACCGACCGCCTCTTCCAGGCCGTCGGCCTCTCGAACGTGCGGGACTTCACGCGCGCCCGGCACTTCCCGCCCGACCTCGGCGGCACTGGTATCTACACCGACCTCGAGCACCACACCTGCGACGGAACCCTCCTAGTCCGCACGGCCACCGTCCCCCCACTGGTCGTCGTCGCCATCCCCTCGCAGCGGCCCGGCGTCCCCGTCGACGCGAGCGCCATGGCCAGCCTCGCAGACTCCCTGCGCACCACCCTGACCACCCTCGAGCCAGTCACCGCGCACGCGACGCTGCCCGACGGCGCGCCCCTCATCGTCGAGGTGGCCGTCTCCGACGATCCTCACCAACTCCCCGCCGGCGCACCGGACGGCGTGGACACCGCCGACGTGGGGGAGGGGCTACTGCTGCGCGCCGGCGCGGACCCCGCGGCCGGGCGCATCGATATCGTCGTCGACCCCCTGCTGCTGGCCGCCTTCGCGGGCGACGGCCACAAGGGACACTGCATCCTGGGCCTGCTTGTCCACGAACTCATCACCCAGGTCCGCACCGGCCGCGCCGCCGGGCCCGGCACTGACGCCGACACCTTCACCACCGCCTGGAACACTGCCCACCCCCTCCTGCGGCTGACCGGCATCACCCACTCCTGGCCCCCCACCACCCCCGCCTACACCCTGCCGCGCACCCCGCACCTGCACACCCGCGCCCTGCGCACCGCGGCGGCGGCCCTGCGCCGAGCCCGCGTGCCGGCCGGCAGCTGGCGCGGAGCCGACGCCTGCCGCCCCGGCGGCCCCGTCGAACAGCTCCTGCACGCCTTGGAAAAGGCCCTCGCCGATCAGATCAGCGGCCACCAGCCGGCGCTGTTCCGTGAAATCGCGCGGCACCTCAACGCCGCCTGGTCCCACCGCACCCGAGCCCTCACCGAGACCGCGGCCAATCTCTCAGCACCGTGGGCCAACAACTGGACCGCAGAAGCCGGCCGCCGATACAAGGACACCGCCACGGCGACTTCCGCGCTGCAGCTGCTCCTGCAGCAATCCCTTGTGACCGCGCCCACCGGCGATCAGGCCGTCGACGTCCTGGCCGTCGCTGAGCTCGTCGCGCTCGCCGAACTCGTCCTCGACGCTGGCATCACCGCGGTCGCGGCCGCCCGCCGCCTCCACGACGTCGAGGTGACCATCGACCCCAGCGGCCTGTTCACCCTTACCACCGGCCCCGACACCCCCGCCGAACCAGCCCAGGCAACCGACGGCGATCATCTCGGCTTCGACGCCGACACCTACCACCGCGCCCGCCTGCAGCGGATGATCAACGCCGCCACCAGTGCCGAGCCCGAACTCCTCGACTCGGCCGCCATCCTGACCCACCCGACCACCCGAACCCCCAACGATTTCACCGCAGCCGCTCGCCCCGCGGGAAGCCAGCTCGCCCAAGCCGACCGGCTCCTCATCCAGGGCTGGGGATGCAGCCTAGACGCACTCGGAGCCGTGCTCGCCACCGCTGCGGACTGGCCCACCTGCGGCAGTGGTATCGCCACGGTGACAACCGAGAACCTGGTCGCCGAGAGCGCTGCCTGGTCCCGCCTTCCCACCGACCACCTCCACGCAGCCGTCGAGCGCCTGCGCCTGCATCCCGGCAACGCCGCGGGCACCGGCGGCCACTCCTACACCGAAGTCGAGCGCCGCACCCGGCCCCTGACCCACCCCCTCATCGCCGACGGTGAGGAGCTGCTCGTCCTGCCCTGGCTCGCCCACGCCTCCCGCGAGGCCTACGCCGCCTACCTCGATGAGGGCCGCCTGCCGCACCCCGAACTGCCCGCCCCCGTCGGCCAGGCCCTCGCCCGTCACCGTCAGCAGCTCGACCAGCGCCTGGAACAGGACGTACGGGATGCCGCCCGTGCGGCAAAACTGCCGCATCGATTCCGCCTGCTGGAGAAGACCGCCGCCGAAGTCGGTATCCCCGGCCTGGCCGGCGAGATCGACCTGCTGGTCGCCGACCCGGACAGGGGCCGCCTATGGGTGATCGAGGCGAAGAACCCCACCGGAGCCGTGGCCTCCCATGCCCTGCAACAGCACATGAAGAAGTTCACCGCCCGCTACCGGGACAAGCTGTTCTCCAAAGCCGCCACCGTCGCCGCCCACGCCGGCCCCGCGGCAGCCGCCTGCGGCGTCTACGGCAAGCAGCCCTGGCGTGTCCTGCCGCTGATGGTCACCCGCACCATCGAGCCGGCCGCCTTCCTCGCCGACCCCCGCGTCCCCTACACCACCGCCGACCACCTCACAGCGGTCCTCACCCGCGCAGACGACCCCGAGCCGGGTTGGGTACCGGTCCCACCGCCGCCCCAATGACGCCCTCGTCGGCCGCCTTGCACAAGACCACGAGCAGAGTGCAGGCCGGTAACAAACGCTAACGAGCTCGTGCATGGTTGGCGGTGAGACGTCGAGCCCCTGATCGTTGATCATGGTCGTGTGGTGGAGAACGCGACCCGTGCCGTGATCATCGGCAACCGACGGATTACGGGCCTGACGGCTGATGTCATCGCTGAACTCATCGCTGAGGTAGGCCCTTTGTGGCACGAGCGGCACCAGAAACGGCTTGCCTCCCGGCCGCGAAAGCGAGCCGTGGGCGCCGGAGCCAAACACCGACTGGTGTTCGTCGACCGACTCTTGGCCACGCTTGTCCATCTCCGGCACGCAACGACTCACGATGTGCTGGCCTGCTGGTTCGGCGTAGACCGTTCCACCATCACACGGGCCATCAGCGAGATGCGGCCCCTGCTCGCGGAGCGGGGGTGCACCATCAGCCCCGACGTACGGCTGCGAACCCTGGCCGAGGTCGTCGGCCATCTCGGCGAGACCGGGAAGACCGGAATCATCGATGGCACCGAGATCCGGGTCCGGCGGCCGGCCACCGGACGCAAAGACCGGGACAAGTTCATCTCCGGCAAGACCAAGCAGAACGCCGTCAAGGCCATGGTGGTCACCGACGCCAAGGGGCGCGTGCTCTTCTGCAGCCCGACCCGGCCAGGCAGCTGTGCGGACATCACACACGCCCGCCAGTCAGGGCTGGTCAAGCTCCTGACCAACGGGCCAGCGGTCGAGATCCTCGCTGATGCCGGCTACCAGGGGCTGGGCGCCCAGACCGGCGGGCGCGTCGTGACACCACCGCACCGCAAATTCAAGAAGAGCGCCCCGGACTGGTACGAGGAGATGTACGAGCGGCAGCGCAAGGCGCACTCCTCGCGACGCATCCCCGTCGAGCACGGCATCGCCCACCTGAAGAACTGGCGGGCACTGGCCCGCCACCTCGGCCGTCGCGAGCACATGAGCGACATCGTCCAAGCCGTCGCCGGCCTGCTGTCCCAACAGCAGACCGCGGACCTGATCCCGACGCCGCAGATGTGAACACCGAGCCACGCCAAGTCGTCGACGTCTCACCGCCAACCATGCACGAGCTCGTTAGGTCCTGGTGGGGGCCGTTGCTGAGCGTTGGCGGAGGGCGGCGAAGTCGAAGTGGGCCGCCTCGACGGCCTCGGGGTACGCCTGGGCCTTCTCGTGTTCGGCGAGGGCGCGGTAGATGCTGGCGACGGAGGGGCTGAGTCCTTTTCGCTTGCCGGTGGGGATGATCAGGTCGGGCTGGATCTGCTCGACGGACTCCCCGGCCGCACGGCGCCGCAGGACGGTATGGAGCATGTCGTCGGTGATGACCGGGGGCCGGCCGCCGTGCTTGCCTTTGCGGGCCGCGGCGTCGAGGCCTTCGAGGGTGGATTCGCGAATGTTCTCCCGTTCGGTCTCTGCCATCGCCGCGAAGAACGCGAACAGCAGCCGGCCGGGCCCGCTGGGGTCGTACATCCCGGCCAGGGGTCCGGCGAGCATCTCCAGGACCAGGCCGTGGGCGGTGAGGTGGTCGGCGAGCGCGGTGAGTTCGGCGGCGTCGCGGCCCAGCCGCTTCATCTCGTAGACGCTGAGGATGACCCGGCAGTGCGGGGCGTGGGCCTTGATCTCGCGGGCCGCGGCGAGCGCGGCCTCGAACTGCGGGCGGACCCGGATGCGGGTGCTGATCTTCTCGCTGAACACCTTCTCGCGCGGGATGCCGTGCTTGGCCAGCGCGTCAAGCTGGGAGTCGAGTTCCTGGCCGAGGGTCGAGCAGCGGGCGTAGCCGATCCGGATGTCCGCACCCGGGGTGCCCGGGTCGACAGGCGGCGGAGTGCCGGGCCGCCACGGCTGCCCCGGGCCCCGGTCGGCCGGGGTCTGCACCCGCACGAGCTTCGCGAGCCGGGGGACCTTGGTGAAGCGGCCGGTGTGGTAGGTCCCGGCGACGGCGCCGCCGCGCGAGCGGCAGGGCGATCCGGGTTCGGCCGCGCACCGCGGGCAGGGGTGGCGCTCGACGTCGTCGGCGTCGGCCGGGGCGGGGTCGTGAGGGTCCGTCATGACCCCGGATGTTCTCACAACTCAGTTCTCAGAACGGGGCGTCACCCGTCCTTACGTGAGAACAGGTTGTGAGAACGGATCCGGCGCCGGTGCGGTCTCTCCGGCGCCCTGTTGATCTTGCTCTGGGAAAGGACCATCTGCGAGAGTTCCGCGAGAGCCCGCGACGAGAGGCCCTTCCCGCACACCTCCGCGCGCAACTCCAACGCCATCCGGCTGTACGAGTCGCTGGGCTTTTGGCTGCGCCGCCGCACGGCGTTCCTCGCGGCGCGGGTGCCGGAAACAGCGCGGCAGCAGTACCGCAGATGTGCGAACGAGCGGTGGGCTCTCACCCCCGCGGCTGGACGTACACTCCATACATGGGTCGCATATGCGCAGTGAGGGAGTGCCTGTTCCAGGCCGCTCATGCCCTGTGCCCGTCCGCCGCGTGCGCGACGACCGTCGACCCGGTGAGCGCGCCGGCGATCTACTGTCGCGCGTTGCACGGCCACGGCTAGCGATTCCGGGCAATTCTCAGCATTTCCCAGATCATTCCGCCCCTGCAAGGCGGACCATTTTCTGCGCGGCCGCCCCTCCTCACCTCTGTAGCCACGGCGACGGTCCTCGCCGCATTTTCCTGCTTTGTCATCCTTTGGCGCTCTGACGCCGCCTGCGCGCCGGACAACCGGCAGCCGGTGCATTTTCGAGAGGACCCTTGTGAAGCTGAGCGAGCTGCTCGCCGGGCACGATCATGAAGTCATCGAGGGCGATCCAGAGACGAAGATCACCGGAGGCACCGGCTTCGACGCCCACCGCGCCGCTCCGGGATCCCTGTTCATCGCGGTGCCCGGCCATCGCGAGGGCGGCCC
>NZ_JBEXVE010000043.1:0-83298 GCF_040629205.1 Streptomyces sp. NPDC005962
GGCCCGCCGGCGACGCCGGCGGGCCACCCGCACCTTCAGAACCTCTACGAGCCGGAGACTTGCCACCCCGCTCATCCACTCCACCGCGGCGCTCTCCTCGCGGGGCAGCTCTCCAGCGCATGATGAACGGGGGTCAGCCGAACTGCTCAAGCGTGCCTTGAGGCGACATCGCCTCCAAGCTGCCACATCTCATAGTTCCCACATTCTGCCGTGATCTCGGCCGTCGACTGAGCCGCAGCGACGAAGTCATCTACTACCGGCGAGGTGTGCGATGCCGCCACCGCGAGGCACACCTGGTCGGGCGCCAGATCCGGGATGGGCACATAGGCGACGTCCGGATGCGAGTAGAACACGGACGCCGAACGGGCCAGGAAGGAGACGCCCCGTCCGGCCGCGACATGCTCGAGCGTCTCGTCCACCCCGCGCACCGAATACCCGGCATTGGGGAGCGGGCGCTTGGTGGGCTGCGTGCTCGGGTCACCGTGCCAGACCAGCGGTTCGCCGGCCAGGTCGGCCTCGGTGACCTCCTCCTTGCAGGCAAACCGGTGTCCGGCGGGCAGTACCGCTACCCGCGGCTCGGTGTACAGCGGGGTGACGCGCAGGCCGGCCTCGTCGATGGGCAGCCGCACATAGCCGACGTCGATGCGGCCGTCGAGCAGCATCGCAGCCTGGTCGTCCCCTTCGATCCGCTGCACGTCCACGACCACGTCCGGGTGCCGGTCCTCGAACGCACGGGTCGCCGGGGTGACTGCAATGCCGGCCCGGAAACCGACCATCAGCCGCCGCTTGCCGCCGGCGGCCGCGGACACCCGGCGGCGGACCGCGTGGGTTGAGGCGAGCAGCGGACCGGCGTCGGCCAGCAGTTGCCGGCCCGCATCTGTCAGCTCTACGCCGTGGCGATCTCTGGTGAACAGCGAGGCGCCGAGATCCTGCTCGAGCGCGCGGATCTGCCGGCTGAGCACCGGCTGTGCGATGTGAAGCTCATCGGCGGCGCGGCCGAAATGCAGCCGGTCGGCCACGGTGACGAAGTAACGCAGTTTGCGCAGATCCAGATCCATAAAACCCCCAGCCCGGTGATACCTCCAGGGTATCACCACGGCTTCAATAGGTCTTGGACGCCAATCGGAAGCGATGGCAGCATGGAAAACAGGCGCTTAAGGGCGTCGAAGTGAATTCGGCACAAGAATTCAGCACTGGAATTCGATACTGGAATTTGACAGCAGGGCCAAATCCCGGAAAGCAGGAACACCGATGAGCCGCATCAGCATTATCGGACTGGGAAACATGGCCCGTGCTTTGGCCGGCCGGGCGCTCGCCGGCGGTAACGCCGTCGAGATCATCGGCCGCGACCAGGCCAAGGCCAAGGAATTGGCCGTCCCGACCGGGGACATCGTGATCCTCGCCGCGCCGTACGCCGGCGCCGCGGCGGTGGTGAGGGAGTACGGGGACGCGCTGCGCGGCAAGATCATCGTTGACATCGCCAACCCCGTAGCCCCCGGCCTGCAGGGCTTCGTCGTCCCTGACGACAGTTCCGGCGCACAGGAGATCGCCAAGGCGGCTCCCGACGACGCGCATGTCGTCAAGGCGTTCAACACTGTGTTCTCCCACGTTCTGGCGGCCGGCCCGGCCGAGGACCGCCCTCTGGACGTGTTCATCGCCGGCGACGACGCGCAGGCGAAGGCACGCGTGTCGGTGTTCGTCGAGAGCCTGGGGCTGCGCCCCTGGGACACCGGGGAACTGTTCATGGCGCGGGCACTGGAGAACGTCGGCCTGCTGGAGCTTGGCCTCATGAACCACTCCGTCAAGCACACCAATTTCTCCTTCGGCATCACCCTTCTCGGCTGAGCGCACCCCTACCACTTACCTCTACCTCTCGTGCCGCATTACGCCAGTTCACTTACGGCACGGGAAGACCCTGCACCTACCCTCACAAGGACAGTTAGATGCGCGTATTCGTCGCTGGGGGAACCGGCCATTCCGGTTCGTACATCATCCCCGAGCTCATCGCCGCCGGGCACGAGGTCACCGGCCTGGCCCGGTCGGACGCTTCCGCGGCGGCCCTGTCCGCGCTCGGCGCGAAGGTGCGTCGCGGCGACCTTCAGGATCTCGACGGGCTCAAGGAGGCAGCCTCGGGCTCCCATGGCGTCATCCACGTAGCCCACAGGCAGGATCTGCTGCCCTCCGGCGGGATGGACGCCGTGGCCGCTGCGGAGCTCCCGATCATGCTCGCGTACGGCGAGGCACTCGCGGGAACCGGAAAGCCGCTGGTCACGGCGGGAAGCATGGGCTCGCCCGGGAACCTGGAGCGGCCTGCCACCGAGGAGGACCCGGCCCTCCCCGCCGACGAGGAGCACAAGGGCACCCTGCGGGTCCGCAACGTCGTGGAAAGGGCCGTTGTCGACCTCGCCGAGCAGGGGGTGCGGTCTTCGGTCGTGCGGATCGCCAACATCGCGCACAGCACGACCGATCGTGCCGGCTTCCTCCCCACACTGATCGCGCTCGCGAAGGAAAAGGGGTTCGTCGGCTACCCCGGCGACGGCGCGAACCTGTGGAACGCCGTGCACATCCGCGATGCCGCCAGCTTGTTCCGCCTGGCGCTGGAGAAGGGGCCGGCGGGCAAATACTGGCACGCGGTCGAGGACGGGGGCATCACGTTCCGCGACATCGCCGAGGCCATCGCCAGCCGCCTGGGCCTGCCCGCCGTGAGCGTTCCCAACGATGCCCTGATGACGCCGGGGTACTTCGGGTTCCTCACGAATATCGTCACGCAGAGCTACCCGGCGTCCAACCTCATCACCCGCCGGACCCTCGGCTGGGAACCCGCCCGGCCCGGCCTGCTCGCCGATCTGGACAACGGCCATTATTTCCCCGCCGGATGACTGCGGGAACCCGGATCGTAACGAGCCCGGCAACCGGCAAGTTCGGCTCTTCTGAAGGACGTTGAGATTATGACGACTGTGGGATTCATCGGAAGCGGAAGCATCGGCAGGACCCTCGCGCGACTCGCTGTCGGGGCCGGGCACCAGGTGGTGCTCAGCAACTCGCGCGGTCCCGAAACGCTCGTGGACACGGCCGAGGAGCTGGGGCCGCGGGCGTCCGCGGCGACGAGCGAAGAGGCCGCGGCGGCCGGTGACATTGTCGTGGTCACGGTGCCGGTCAGCGCCTTCCCCCACGTGCCCGCCGCACCACTGGCCGGGAAGACGGTCATCGACACCTGCAACTACGGCCCCGAGCGTGACGGGCACATCCCCGAGCTCGACAGCAAGTCCGTCACCTCGAGCGAGCTGCTTCTGCGGTACGTCCCGGACGCCCTGCTCGTAAAGGCGTTCAACAACATCTTCTTCAAGCACCTGCTGTCACTCGCCCGCCCGGCGGGGGCGGCCGACCGCTCGTACCTGCCGATCGCCGGGGACTCCGCGTCGGCGAAGGCGGCGGTGACCGAATTCATCGACTCCATCGGCTACAGCGTGGTGGACGCGGGACCGCTGGCCGACGGCTGGCGGCAGGCGACGGGCACGCCGGTGTGGGGGACCCCGTACGGGCCGTTCTCGAACGAGAAGGGCCGGCCGGTCGGCGAGGACGCCATCCGCGCGGCACTGGCCACCGCAACGCGGTAACCGTCAATTATCGCGGACCGTGATGTGGTCCGGCCGTGCCATGCCCCTCCCGGGGGATACCGGGAGGGGCATATTTCGCACGCAAAGGCGTCGAATGCCGACCGGAAGGACGCCGCCATGCCGACGACCGCCCCCATCGACCTGTTCACCTCAGCGCTGCGGTTCCACCGCGACGGCGGCGTCCGGGCCGCCGAGCGACAGATGACCGGCAGCGACGCCGATGGCGCCTGGCAGGTCGCCACCTTCCGTGTCGAGACCGACGCCGACGTCCACGCCGACTACTGGGAGATGCACCCGGAGGCCGACGAGGCGGTGTGCTGCCTGACGGGCGGGGTCCGGCTCGCCTTCCGGCCCACCGTGCCCGGCGGCACCGAGGACGTGGTGCGGCTGGCGGCGGGCAACGCCGTGGTCGTGCCCCGCGGGCGCTGGCACCGGCTGGAACTCGACGCCCCGAGCGACCTGATGTCGATCACCCTGCGCCACGGCACCCGCCTCGAAGAGCGCACCTGATCGCTCCCGTCACACCGCCGAATCCAGGCGTTCGCGCTGCTCGGCGCTCAGCTCCAGCGACACCCCCGCGAACGCCTCGTCCAGCTGCTCGACCGTGCTGACGCCGACGATCGGCGTGGCGGCCGGGTTTCCGCCGGTCAGCCACGCCAGCACCACGCGATTGCGGTTCGTGCCGGTCTCGGCGGCGATCTCGTCGAGCGTGGCGAGGCGGCGGGCGGTGCCGCGGTGGTCGTACTCCTCGGGCAGTGGCCGGTCCGGGCGGGTGTAGCGGCCGCTCAGCAGCGGTGTGTACGCCCACAACGCGATGTCCGGGTGATGCTCCAGGTAGTGGATCACCTCGTCGGTGACCATGCCGAACCGGTGCGACACGAGGGGCCGCGTCGCGGGGCGCGGCTGCAGGTACGTGTGGTGCTGCTGCACCGCCGTGAAGCCCGCGCCGCCGCGGGCCCGCGCGATCTGCCGGGCCCGCTCGATCTGCCAGACGGGATAGTTGGAGCAGCCGAGGCGGCCGACCGTCCCCGCGGAGACCAGTTCGTCGAAGGCGGCGACCGTCTCCTCCAGCGGAGTGGCCGCATCGGGCTTGTGCGCCCAGTACAGCTCGATGTGGTCCGTACCGAGGCGCCGGAGGCTGCCCTCGATCCCGCGCTTGATCACCCCGGCCGAGAGGCCTTCGGCCGTCTCCGGGAAGCGCCCGGCCTCGGTCGGCTCGCAGCCCACCTTGGTGCTGATCCTGACCCGGTCGCGGACGCCCGGCCGGCGCGCCAGCCAGCGCCCGAGCACCGTCTCGCTCTGCCCGCCGAAGCCGGTCGGGTCCGCCCAGAACGCGTAGCAGTTGGCGGTGTCGATCCAGACGCCTCCGGCGTCCACGAAGCGGTCCAGGATCTCGAACGACCGACGCTTGTCCTGAGCCGTGCCGAACAGCATGGCGCCCAGCGCCAGTTGAGGATTCATGTCCGTCACGGTAGGCGGGTTCGGATCGGCGGTACGCTCCAATCTTGTGGCGATTTCCCAGACCAATTTCGCGTGGGCGACGCTGCTGGAGATCGGCGTACCGGGGCCTGGCGTACCGGAGTCCGGTGCTCCGGGGCCTGGCGTACGGGGGCCTGGCACAGCGGAGTCCGGCGTACCGGAGCCCGGCGCAACGGCGCCCGGCGCCCCGCACCCTGCCCGGCGCCGCCGCCTGCACGACCGCCTCGCCCGCGCGCTGCGCACCGCGATCCGGGACGGCCGGCTGACTGAGGGCGCCGCCGTGCCGCCGAGCCGGGCCCTCGCCGAGGAACTCGGCTGCTCCCGCTGGGCCGTGACGGAGGCGTACGGGCAGCTCATCGCCGAGGGCTACCTCACCGCCCGGGTCGGGTCCGCCACCCGCGTCTCGTGGTCACCGGATCCGGACGCCGCGCCGCCGCGCCCCCGCGCGCAGCCCGCACCGGCGGCGCCACCACCGGTCCGGTACGACCTCGCGCCCGGCCTGCCCGACCTGCGGGCGTTCCCGCGCCGTCGCTGGGCGGACGCCGTCCGGGCGGTCACCGGCTCGGCCGTCCACTACGACCTCGGCCTGCCCGACCCCGCCGGGCACCCGGGCCTGCGTACCACCGTCGCGCAGTACCTCCGGCGCTCGCGCGGCGCGGACGCGCACGCCGCGGCCGTAACCGTGTGCGCGGGGGTCACCGACGGCCTGGTCCGTACGTGCCGGGCGCTGCGCGCCGAGGGGATCGCCGACCTGGCCGTGGAACACCCGGGCTGGGGGCGGCTGCGCGACGCCGCGACGAGCACCGGCCTGCGACTGCACCCGGTGCCCGTGGACCACGACGGCCTCCGTGTCGACGACCTCGTCCGTACCCCGGCCCGGGCCGTCGTCGTCGGCGCGGCACACCAGTTCCCTACCGGCACGGTGCTGTCCCCGGCCCGCCGGGCCCATCTGGTGCGCTGGGCGCGCGAGGTGGACGGCTTCGTCATCGAGGACGACTACGACGCCGAGTTCCGCTACGACCACCACCCGGTCGCCGTCATGCAGGGCATGGACCCGCGCCGGGTCTTCCTCCTCGGCTCGGTCAGCAAGACCCTGTCCCCGGCCCTCGGCCTGGGCTGGCTGGTCGCGCCCGCCGCGATGACCCCGGCGCTCCGGGCGGCGAGCCCCGTCGCCGCCGCCCCACCGGTGCTGGACCAGCTCGCGCTCGCCACCTTCATCGACCGCGGCTGGTACGACGCCCATCTCCGCGCGGCCCGGCGGCGGTTCCGCGCCCGCCGCGACCTGCTGATCCGCACGCTCGGCGCCCAGCTGCCGGAGGCCCGCGTCACCGGCACGGCCGCCGGGCTGCACATCCTGCTGCACCTGCCGCACGGCACCGACACCCGCGCAACGGTCAGCACCGCGGCCGCCGCCGGGCTACGCCTGGCGGACCTCGACGACTACCGCGTACAGGATTCGGCGGACCGCGCCCTGGTCCTCGGCTACGGCAACATCAGCGACCCCGAGATCCCCGAGGCCGTCGCGCTCCTGCGCGAAGCGCTGGCGACGCGTACGCCCACGGCGGAGAGACCCGCCTAGATGTCCGAGAACGGTGGCATGATGCGGACGATCACGATCAGCTGATCCCGCGGTGCCACCAGGAAGAAGAACCAGCCGCCTGCCGCATCCATGCGGCGCATTCCCCCTGGCCGAGGGCCGTTGCCCAGGTCACGGACATCGACTCCCATCCGGGCCAGCTCGACCAGCTGCCCCGCGAGACGCTCCACTTCGGCCACGACCAGAGCGGGAATGCCGCCTGTCACGTGAGCGTGGTCGGGGTCGTACTCCCAGCGCCAGTCGGCGCTCACCGCTGTGGGAGGCCGAGCGCGGCGTGCGCGTCGTCCAGGATCTTGCCGATGGCGGACGCTGCGCGTCGTGCCTGAGCCGTGTCACCGGCCTCGGCGGCGTCCTCCCAGCGACGGAACTCTTTCGCGATACCGGGCTGCCGCTGAATGTGCACGTAGACGGCCCACTGAGCGATGAACCGCTGGAGCGGGGCCAGGTCGGACGCCTGGCGGGACTGGTCGGCGGCTTGGTCCAGTTCCCGGGTGAAGGCGGGCAGGGCGGCGGGTGCGATCTGCGCGACGGCCTGGCGGAGGGCCGTGACGGTGGCAGGCGGCTGAGGGATGAGTGGCTGCCCAGCGGCGGAGGTGGTCATTGCTGCTCCCATGGGCGAGATTCTGATCCCTGGGAGCAGCGTATCGAGTGCGGGCCCGATCACATCGCCCGAACGAGTGAGGGCGCGGCGGTTCAGTCCCCGGCGGGGCCACGCCGATCGGGCAGGGCCCCGGACGCGGCCGAATCCATCCTCCGTAGGTTGCTCAGAGGTCGAGGAAACGCGGGTCCGGCCAGGTGATGACCGGCTCGCCGGTCGCGGAGTAGATCTCCAGCAGTGAGAGATACCCGTCCTCCACGAGCACCACCACCCCGGCGTACTCCGGCCCGACATATCCGGCGTCCACGGTCAGCCCACTGTCCTGCCCCGGGGCTGGAGGCACCGCCGCACGGTCCACGGCCAGGTCGACGGTCGCGCAGCCGCAACCGCAGCGGCCCGCCACGTGCGTATGACCGCACGAGGTGCCATCTACATTCGAACCGACCAGGGCCTGGATGGCGCCGGGTTGGGCATCGCACGCCCAGGAACTGGGAGACGTCAACGAGGACTTGTCAACGCAGTCGATTGCTTCGGATATGGACGGTCTCACGCGATCAGCACGGTAGCTGGAGGACGTGGTTGACCCGGCGGGTTAGCGTGAGCGATTTTGTCACCGCCAGTGGCGAGATCGACTTGTGCGACGTCAGCGGAAAGCAAGGGCAACCTCGTCTGAGCTGCGGGCAAACGTACGCCCACTGGCCATGCTTGACCCCATGGCGGCAGGCCACCGCCCAGATGTGTCTCCTGGCCTGGTACGGCGGGTGCCCGTTCGGCGGCTTGACCCCCGAGTCGCGGCGACCGGCGCGCGCTCTCGGCGTCCCTCAGGAAGCTGCTGGCGGAGGACACCAACGCTTCCTCGCGAATGGCTTGCTGATGCGCTGTCATACGACATAACATGACCGGATTGATCAACTCTGCGGCATGCACGACAGTCTGGGGGGAATGTGCGATGAGGTCATTTAATTCTGCAATACTCGATCAAATGTGGAAACGGGTCGAGATAAGTAAACAAGACTCGGACGTTGCGTACTTCCACGACTTGATGCTGCTCGGCGAAATGATCGTTAAGCTCATCACGTCATGCACCCTTGCTGGAGTTGATAATGATCGAGATCGGCAAAGATACAAGATTGAATATCAGCTCATTCGGGCCGACGGAATTGGAGAATGGTCGCGTGCACTTGAAGAAGCTCTAACTGGCCCTGCAAATGCTCATATTATTGCGGAAGCGAGGCCCCTGCTCCGGGAACTGACAGAGAGCTTTGTGTTCGGCGATGCATCTTGGCAGAGAGTGGCAGTTGACAAGCTGAACAGTTCGGTGTAAACCATTGACCCAGAAATCGAGAAGGCTCCCCGAAAAACCAATCTTCAATGGTGGGTACGAACCTTTGCTGCGCTACGGAATAGAACTCGCGGGCATGGTGCCATAACAGCACGTAAGTGTTCCTCAGCTGCACCGATTCTGGAAGAGTCGATCCTTTCCGTTCTAACCGGGATTTCGGCTTTCGGTATGCCGTGGATGTACCTGCATCGAAATATTTCTGGAAAATATCGGATATCCACGATCTCCGGAGACTCCTCGACCTTCTCGTACCTCAAGTCAGAGAAGGACCACGCTTATGATGACGGTATCTACATGGCTTTCGATACCCGACTCATGAGACTGCCGCTAGTTTATAGTGACGTAGATATGCGGGACTTCTTTTTAGCCAATGGCGGCTATCGGTCCAAGCCCGGCTCCGACTCAACATTTGAAGTTCTCTCGTATGTCGCTGACACGAGAAAGCGTGAGACTGCTGAGGCCTACCAAACACCGCCGGAAGCACTGCCGCCGAGCGAGACTGAAGGGCTCCCGAATCTAGATCTCGAGGGGGCATCGTTCGCCAACATCCCGCCACGTCTTACCGACTACATCCAAAGACCGGACTTGGAGGAGGAAGTTCTTTCTCTCCTCAAAGACGATAGGCACCCAGTGGTTACCCTCGTGGGGAGGGGTGGGATTGGCAAAACATCACTAGCCTTGGAGGTGCTACACCGCCTGACTCAGGACGGCGACTTCTTTGCCATCCTGTGGTTCAGTTCTCGCGATATTGATCTAATGGCTGCCGGGCCAAAGCCCGTGCGGCCAGCAGTTCTCTCAAAAGAAGACATCGCCAGGCAATTTACAAAACTCATGAATCCGGCGGGCGGCAAAGCGAAAGGCTTTAAAGCTATCGATTACTTGGCGCACTCTCTGGCTGAACGAGACGACAGTAGGCGCCTTTTGCTGGTTTTTGACAACTTTGAAACAGCCTCCCACCCGCTGGAGCTGTATCAGTTCATTGATTCTTGTGTGCGCTGCCCTAATAAAGTATTGATCACTACTCGAATGCGTGACTTTAAGGCCGACTTTCCGATCGAGATTCGTGGGCTGAGGAGGGGAGAGTTCGAGGATCTAGTAATGACGACCGCCCGGAAACTCGGTATCGAAAGTCTGGTAACTCATGCCTACATTGAATCTCTAATCGAAGAAACGGATGGGCACCCGTATTTCGCAAAGATCCTTTTGGGGGATACGAAGAGAGAAGGCCGGGCCATTCCAGTAGGTCGGCTCTTCCTTAATAAGGAAGATTCACTGAGGGCGCTCTTTGAGCGCTCGTATGGACTACTTTCGCCGGCGGCGCAGCGGGTATTTCTGACTCTTAGTAGCTGGCGTTCGCTAGTTCCGCGCCTTGCGCTCGAGGCAGGTCTAATTAGACCTGAGAATGAGTCCATGGATGTGGGCGAAGCCTTGAGTCAGCTAGAGCGGTACTCCATGATCGAAGTCCTTACCGATGGGGGTGGCGGCGAATTTCTGCGCACGCCGATGACTGCTGCTGTATTCGGCCAGAGTAAACTCAAGGTGAGTCCTTTCAGGTCTCTTGTGCTCGCTGATATCGAGTTGATTCAACAGTTTGGACCGATGCAGGCAACCGATGTCGTCAAGGGAATGGCGCCCAGGGTCGAGCGCATGATCGGTGTGATTGCTTCGCGTCGACAGGCGGGCAATGATATTACGCCACAAATGCGGGCGTTGGAGTATGTGGCGGGGAGCTATCCTGAAGCCTGGTTGCGCATAGCAGATTTCTACTTGGAAGGAACGCGGGAGGACTGGGCGGAAGCTCGCGCCAGTATCGAAAGATACCTGGAGGTGGATAGTGCAAACATACAAGCTTGGCGAAAGCTTGTCTATGTAAATCAGCGACTCAAGGATGTTGCGCAGGAGCTGAATGCGAGAATTGTGCTCGCGGAAATCTCAGATGTAGACTATTCGGAGATTGCAAGTGCGGCTGGCTTGTTTGCCTATACGCAGCGAAATCAAATTCTTCAACTGAGTCCTGATGTGAGATCTCTAATGATCGCGAACCTCATTCGGCTCATGGAAGAAGGAAAGTCTGAGGCGATGCCCACGGAGCTAGGCCGTCTCGCCTGGCTTTATCTGTATTCGAAGGACACTGCAAAGGCCGGTGAGGTAGTTCGTGAGGGGCTTCAGCGTGAACCCATGAACCCTCACCTGAGGAGGCTTAAAGAGAATCTGAGTGAGAATTTTGAGCAGTTTAACGGAGGGTCAGGTCTGCGGAGCGATTGAGTATTCTTGCAAAATGCGCGGCAATTCCAGTTTCGCAACTCGCCTGGTCAGGTGATTTTCCCAGGTTCCATCTCAGTGCCACACCGGATTTCCGGCACCCGTGGGAACACCGCCCCTTCACGTACCGTCCGTCTGCGGAGCGTGCCAGAGCGCTCACGGACCCGAGTACGCACGCACCTTGGGTTTCGTGCGCATGGTCCTGGCCCAGAGCCAATTGCTCAACGGCGATCTCGAGGAAGCGGCCGCGACGGCTACGCAGGCCGTGGAGGCCGCTGAGGCGCTTCAATCCGCACGCTTCCAACGCTACGTCGAGAACTTTCAGCGCGAGATCTCTCCAATCCCGATCGTTCGACAGTTCAACGAGCGAGTCCGGGAAGCGATGACCCCCACGGGTGGCGAATGAACGCCGTCAGCCCGGTTGCCAATCGCGGGGTGCGTCGTCGTCGCGCAGTGATGCGATGCGCCGAGCGTACTCGTCCGCCACGTCAGCGCTTTCGTTGACGTTCTGCATGAGCCATGTGGTCATCTTGAACTCTTGGATAGCCCGCAGTGTCGAAAACCCCGACCACTGCCGCAGATCCCAGGTGTACGCGTCGACAAAAGCCGCGTAGTCGGCGTCACTGGCCCAGCCCATGCTGTCGTATTCCGTTGCTGTGACCATCAAGTCCCATTCCGGGTAGTCGCAGCAGAAGTTCTCAAAGTCGATCAAGATGGCATTCCCCTTCTGGTCGACCATGAGATTGTCCCCGTGCGCGTCCCCATGCACAGGCCCCTTGGGCAGCTCGAAACGGAGACTTGCCAGCCGTTCACGCAACTCCCTGCCTCTCTTGCGCAGGAACGTGCGATCGTCATCCGGGATTCCGTGCACCTTCTCGATACGCAGATCAGACCGCCCGAAGGCGTCGTACCCCGGAAGGTCGAGACTGTCCGGCCGACGCAACGAGTGGAGTTCCCGGAGAACCGCACCCAACTCACCGTAGCTTGCCTTGCGTTCAGCTTCCCGAATCACATGCCAGAACGTCACCGGGAAGCCATCCACGCTCAGTGGCTGTTCCAGATCCTCTACAACGCGCGCGGCCGGGAACCCCTCCTGCGCCAACCAGCGCGACACCTTGACCTCGTTCCGCACCGAGGGCAGGTAGTCCGCTGTCCGGGCCACTCGCACGATCACAGGGCGCGACGCCAGCCGGAAGAGCGCGTTCTCGCCGAAGCGGATCAGCTGCGCGCCGTCGCTCTCAAGGCGTGCTCGTCGGCAGGCAGCGGCCATCACACGGGCAGCCCCCGCCGACGTGAACCCTGCCGCCTGAGCACCGGCAGACGGCATGCCCCGCACCTACTCCCTCTGATCGCGACGAATCACGCACCGCTCAGCAAACATCGTCCGGACCGTACCCAGGGCGAGGCGACTGGCACGAGATGAGCGCACTCACCGCGACGTGAGACCGAGCTGGGAGGCCTTCGTGCCGCACATGAGCTGCACGGACGGTCACGCCGGACCCGGGCTGAACGAGAACACGCCGACGTCCCCAGCGCCATCCATCGGCACCGGGGTTCGCGATCGGCCCCCAGCCGGACCACCCCGGGAGCTGTCCAGGCACGGGGTGGTCCGGTATTGCTTTTTCGGATGTTGCGCGTGATCCGGGCCGAGCCGGTGTCAGTACTGCTGTCGGCCCCCGGGGTAGTGGATCGTCTTGCGGCACTCGGGTGCGTTCACGGGCGGAGGCTCACCATCGAGCGCGAAGCACAGGCCCGCGTGGAGTTGTTCCGACTCGTCCAGCGTCAGAATCAGTGGTGCGAGGTCCACGTGCTGCCCGAGTCGGGCGACCCGGAGCGTCAGTGTGAGGTGGTCTCCCTCGCGGCGTACGCGCAGCCCCACCGGGGCGGTCTCGAGGCGCCACTCGGACTGAGGGCGACAGTCCGGGCTCATCCCCATGCTCCCCTCGCTTGAACCGGCCGAGCGTCCTCGTCGTCGTCCTCGTCGGGGAGTGGGATGCGCCTGCCACGGCTGTCCGCCACCCGCAGCGCGTCCCGCAGCGCCTCGACCAGGCGGTTCGCGAGGAAGCGAAGCTCTCCGGACTCCGCCTTCGGGTTGCCGAGCAGTGCGTCGGCATGGCCGAGGAGTTCGGTGCCCATGCGGAGCTGCACCGCTTCCATCTCGTCGGCGAGCCGGGACAGATACCCCTTGCCGTCCTCACTGGGGACCAGGAAGCACGGCTTGCCAGCCGGTCCATTCCACGGCAGCAGACGCGGCTGTGTGCTCACCGGATCACCACCATCCCGTGCGGAGCGCACAGCAGCTCCACCCGGGGAGTGCCCTTCGCAGACCATGCCGGTCGCTGCGCCGGGGCATTCACGCAGTTCACCGGAGGACTTGCCCGGACCACGTGTCGGCGCCCCCGACCGGGTAGCAATGACCGCAGCAGCCGCCACACGGTGTGGTGGATATGGTTTGGCACGTTGACGCTCCTCTGCGCGTTGACCACGCCCCCGGGCCGTTCGCGCGGTCGCGTGGGTCTTGTATTCGCCAACTGTGCTGCGGAGTAACGGCGCTGCCTTCCCGCCCCTGGCTATCCCCATGATGGGTAGGCTGACGGTCAGGACCGTGTGACAGATTGTCACCATCAGGCGTAACGGGGCACACGATGACCGCTTACCAACCCCCGACAGCACTACCGCGTCAGGTTCTGAACCACCCGGAGATGCGTGCCGCGATCATGGCTCATGACTTCGGCGCGGTCTTCTCTCTTGCCCGAGACTTAGCCAAGATCAGCTACTCGAAGATCGCTTCCGAATGTGACCTCAAACCCGAGCGGGTCGGCACACTGGCACGCGGCCAGGGCCGCATCACATCGTTCGACAAGATCGCGACGATTGCCGACGCCCTGCGCATCCCCGGACATCTACTCGGTCTCGCTCCCCGCGACTGGGAAGCGGCTTCAGCACGCACGACTTCTACGACGACCCGAGAAGGGAGCGAAACAGTGCGGCGCAGGGAGTTCTTCCGAGCCTCAGCCGGGGCAGGTCTGGTCCTCGGTTTGCCCGAGTTGGCTCAAGTCACGGCAGGCCGCCAGATCGGCCGAGACGTGCCGGACCAGCTGCGACAGCGCACGGCACGACTACGGCGACTCGATGACGTCCTCGGCGGAGGCGACACGTACCGCGTCTACCTCGGCGAATACCAAGCGACCAAGACGATGCTGCGAGAGGGAAGCTACACCGAGGAGACCGGTCGCGCACTCCTTTCGGTCCTCTCCGAGCAGGCCCAGCAAGCGGGTTGGGCGGCGTTCGACGCGGGTCAGCACGCCGATGCCACCAGCCTCTACGAGGACAGCCACCAGGCCGCCACCGAAGCGGGAGACACCGCCCTCGCCGGAAACGCTCTTGCCTTCCTCGCCTACCAGAGGCTCAGCCGGGATCGCACAGTCGGGATAGACATCGCCGTCCAGTCATGCGGCACCGCAGGCCCCGACGCCCCACCTGGCGTACGGGCGCTGCTCCACGGGCGTCTCGCCTGGGCGTACGCAGCCGCCGGGGAAGCGGACGAGACCGAACGAGCCCTCGACGCCGCTGAATCCGCACTCGGCGAGGGCGACGGAACGCCCCAGCCCGACTGGGCGGCGTGGGACGGAAACGGTCTGCAGATCATGGCGGGCCGATGCTGGACCGAACTACGTCGGCCCCTCCGTGCCGTTCCCGTGCTGGAGGACTTCCTCTCCCGGTACGACGACACTCACGCCCGCGACAAGAGCCTCTACCTGTCGTGGCTGGCGGACTCCTACCTGGCTGCCGGAGAGGTCGAGGAAGCCGCGTCCGCCACCGGCCGCGCGCTGGAACTCTCCGCCGGGGTCGCGTCCGTCCGCCCACGCCAGCGCCTCGCGCCGATCGTCCAACAGCTCAGGCCCCACCGGGAGCTTCCGGCCGTGGCCGAAGTCCTGGAGAAGGCCAGGACATGAGGTGTCAGCCCGCAGGGCTCGGCTCAGTCGTCCGCTCCACCCACCGCAGGTAGGCATCGGAGCCTGCGACGATCGGTACGGCCGACACCTCAGGGTTCTTCCACGGGTGGTGCTCCAAGAGGCGCGCTTCAAGATCGGCGTAGCGGTCGGCACGTGTCTTGAACAAGAGCTGCCACTCTTCGCCAGTCCCGAACTCACCCTGGTGCCAGAAGACAGAGACCACCGGCCCCACGAACTGCGCCCCGGCCGAGAGTCGAGCCGTCACCACCAAACCCGCAAGCTTCTCGCCTTAGCGCGGTTCTCTGTCGCTGTCGCCACCTGAAGGAATTCAGCCATGCCGCGAGCCTAGTCTCGCGGCACCGGATGACCTGATGGAGGAACTGCCATATGACCACGCCTCCCAAGCCGGGCACCGCAGACTGGGACGCCTACTTGGCAGAGGGCAATGCCAAGCAGGAGCGCAAACGGGTATCGGCCGACGTTCTCCTGCGCGATACCGCCGGGCGCCTGCTGGTGGTCAAGCCGACGTACAAGGAAGCGTGGGACCTGCCTGGCGGGATGGCCGAGGCGAACGAATCGCCTGCGGACGCGGCGCGACGCGAACTGTCCGAGGAACTGGGCCTTGCCGTCGAACTGCGAGGACTTCTGTGCGTCGACTGGGTCGCGCCACATGGCCCCTGGGACGACCAGCTCGCATTCGTCTTCGACGGAGGCACCCTCTCATCTGGCCAGGTCGGCGGCTTGTATCCGCGCGATCATGAACTGTCGGCCTGCGAGTTCGTCTCCCCGGACGACGCCCTGACCATGCTCCCGCCCCGCACCCGCCGACGGGCCGCCCAGGCACTCCGGGCCCTGGCCGAGCGGCGGCCCGCGTATCTCGAGAACGGCGAACGCTTCGTTCTGTGACGGCCAGGGCATCCCAGCCGTGACTATGCGGTGCGTCAACTCCGCCTATGCGCGGCACACGCGGTTCGACGCCAGCACCACCACACTCCGTGCGACGGGGGTGCGGATGCCCTCTGGGGCGAACGGTTGCCGGGCCCCGCAGCATAACGAGGTTGGAGAGAAAGGAACGGGCTTGCGCGGCTTGCCCGTACCAGTGGTAGACGCGTCATTCAAGACTGGCCGGTCAGCGAATTCGCAGGTCAGAGCCCGTGAATGGGCTGCTTCCCGATGGAACGGTGATCGGGTGCCAGCGGAGTTGCACGACTAACCCCCGCCTGCCCCACTGTGCTGTCCGCAGCCCGGCGGTCCCTGTCTACCGCCCTCTCTCGCCTCTGAAGGGATGGGGGAGCACCGCTGCTGCTTACTGCGCCGCATGCGACTTCCGCATGCTGAGTTGGAAGGACGACCTGATGACCAACCCGAACGACCCGCGCCGCGACGAGCAGGACCACGACCTGCGGACGCAAATGCTGCTGCTCGCCCTGGTGCTGATCCTGCTCTTCGCCGGGGGCTCGGCCTACGTCGCCTACCAGCACCCGGCGCTGGCCGACCCCCTGACCGTCGGCGTGGCGACCGCCGCCGTCCTGGTCGCCGTCTTCATCCGGCGCTGAAGCGTCGACTGCGATCGCGGTCCCGCACATGTCCCAACCGCCGCCGGACGTCATCGACCTGACGTCCGGCGGCGCCAGTACCGCAGCTTCGGGCGGAGGTCATCCGGTCGGATGACCGCAGCGGCTCAGCCGCCCAGGTCGTGATACATGACGTGGAGTCCGACCGGGCCCAGCGCCGGGTGCCGAAGCGCACCCGGGACGGTGCCGATGAGAGTGAACCCGAGGCGTTCGTACAGTCTCACGGCGGGTGCGTTGGAGGCGGCGACCGCGTTGAACTGCACGCCAGCGAAGCCGCTGGTCGAGGCCCAGTTGAGCAGGTACTCGCCCAGCGCTCGACCGACACCCTGGTCGCGCGCCTCAGACGCCACCATGAAGTTGCCGCTGGCGATGTGGGCACCGGGACCGGGGCGATTGGGGTACATGTTCGAGGTGCCAAGCACGCGCTGGCCCTCCACGGCCACCACGACATGTCCCGGGTGCGGTACCACCCACATGTCGTGCGCCTGAGCCTCAGTCTGGAGAGGGTCGTAGCAGAAGGTATCTCCCTTACGGACAATCTGCTCGACGATCGGCCAGACCTGCGACCAGTCACGTTCCTCGAACGCCCGGATTTCCATCCGCCATACGCTAGCGACGCCGTTCAGGCCTTTCGATCGATTTATCTCCTGCCATCTCGGTGCTTCGGCGGCGAGCTGCCGCGGATAGGCGCCCGGCGCCCCCCGAGCCGACTCAGTACCGCTCTCGCCCGCCGGGATAGCGAACCGTCCCTAGGCACTCAGACGTGTCCAATCGCGCGGGTTCCGGGACCAGTGCGAAGCAGAGACCCGAGTGGAGCTGTTCCGACTCGTCCAGCGTCAGAATCAGCGGGGCGAGGGCCACGAGCTTTCTCAGCCGGAGGACCCGATGTGTCAGCGCGAGCTGGTTTCCCTCACGGTGTACGCACAGCGCCTCGACCAGGAAGACCTTAAGGTCGCCTCGATCGGCGCGGTCCGGCAGGCGCTCGATGCGAGTCGGGGGCGGTCAGGGGCACCGGTTCGAGGTGTACTCGTCCCTCAGAGAGATAGCGGTCGAGTTCGGGCGGTCGGTAGGACGCGTCCTCGTCGTGGCGTATGCGGGCGGTTTCCGAGAGGTACTCGCACCCGTCGGCACGACCCGACTTGTCCGCGGACATTCCAATGGGCCGGTGCCACGGTCGGTCCATGAGGTAGAGGCCGGTGCGTGAGTTGTGCATCGTGCCCATGATGTCGGGCCGCACATGGAAGTTGAGGACCTCGGGGTCGAACTCCAGCCCGTGACGGCGAGCCTGGTGGACCATCCACAACAGGGTGATGTCGGACAGGGCCGTCTCGCTGTAGCCGCCGCCGACGTCACTGTGTACTCCGGCGAACCACACCTGCTTCAGCTCCTGGCCGTTGTCATCGGCGCCGGGTTGCTGGTGCCATAGCGTCGGGATGAACGGTGTGCGCTGCTCGTCGATGGCCAGTGCGTGGAAGGCCCCCTCCACCCAGCTGCTCAGTTCGGTGTCGTGGAAAGCCCACCGACGGTTGACCGAGGCCACGACCGGCTTGAGCCACCGGGGACCCGGAACGGGGATGCCGAGGGAACCGACCGTGTCCCACACTCCGATGAAGCGGATCCCCGTCTCGTACCCATACGTCTGGCGGAACAGGGTGGCGGCCGTGCCGGTCGGCTTCTCGATCCGGTCGCGGTACAGGGCCCACGCCTGCTTGATCCGGTGGGCGTGCTCCCGGCGCAGGATGCCGGAGTTGCGCACCAGGCCGGCAAGGCTGCGGGCGGTGAAAGCACCCCGGCTGAATCCGAACAGGTACAGATGGTCACCGGGCTCGTAGGCGTCGACGAGGAAGCGGTAGGCGTCCAGGACGTTGCTGGACAACCCCATACCGAACGCGCCGCCGCGCAGGCGGTCCCATCGGCGTGTGCCGACACCGCGACCGTAGTACACACGCTGCTCCACGCCGTCTGCCCGCGGCCGGGCAGCCAGGGCGACCTTGGTGACGTTCGTCTTGTTGGGCTGGTCGGCGAGGTCCCACGTGCCGTCACAGCAGAGGATCAGGTTCTTGGCCATGGCAGCTCCCTCCCGGGAGGAACAGCAACCGCACATCATTGATGTCATTGCCCCGGCCCGTTCCGCGCCGCGCGCCGGCTACCGGCCGACAGACGTGATTCGATGATCGCACCACTCCGCCGACCTCGCCATTCGCCGCAGTCGAGTGTCGACCGTCCCGACCTCGGCGGCGTACGTCAGGAGGTTCGCGAAGCGCAGCCACTGAAGCAGGTGGACGTTCAGCGGTGCGTGGCCCGGACGTACAAGGCGGTTGATGCCTTCAAGGGTCTCGGTCAGGGCTGCGTGCGCCGGGCCGTCCAGGTGGCCGAGGTTCCTGAGGTAGGAAGTGGCGCAGGCGCCGAGACTCGTGTGCAGAGCGGCGAATTGAGGGGCCTGGCTGTCGGGGTAGAGCGTCTCGTCGGGATAGGTGACCTTCTCGAACGCGGAGCGGCGGTTTGCCACCGCCGCGACAAGTCCCAGGCGAGAGGGAGGCGCTGTCCCGGGCCAGCGAGGTACGCGCAGATGCGCGGAGTCGGTGGCCCGTGGAGTGCGTCGGCCGAGCGCCTTCTCCCTGTGACGGCGGGCGGCGAAGGCGGCCGCCTCTTCCAGCCGGACTGCCCGGCTGGCCTCCAGCGTGTCCAGGGCGCGCAGCAGGGCCTCGGGGTCCCTGCGCAGGTCGGGAGACGGTCGCGCGGTGGCGGCGAGGTACGCCCAGGTCGCGTTGAAGCCGAGCGGGCAGTAGTGCCCGACGGCACACCTCAGTGCCGCGTGCCGTCGGGCGAGGGGGAGCTGTTCGTCACGCACCCTGCGGACATGGGTTCCGAAGCCCACTCGTCGGCTCAGCCGTCCGCCGGGGCCACGCCGATCGGGCAGGAGACGCCCGTGCCGCCGATGCCGCAGTAGCCTGCGGGGTTTTTGTCGAGGTACTGCTGGTGGTACGGCTCGGCCGGGTAGAAGGGGCCCGCGGGGAGGATCTCGGTGGCTATCTCGCCGTAGCCGGAACCGGTCAGGACGGACTGGTAGGCGGCGCGGGAGGCCTCGGCCTCGGACTGCTGCTCGGGGGAGTGGGTGTAGACGGCCGAGCGGTACTGGGTGCCGACGTCGTTGCCCTGGCGGAAGTGCTGGGTGGGGTCGTGGGACTCCCAGAAGAGCTTCAGGAGGGCGCCGTACGAGGTGACCGTGGGGTCGAAGACGACGCGGACGGCCTCGGTGTGGGCGGTGAGGCCGCTGCAGACCTCTTCGTAGGTGGGGTTCTCGGTGTGGCCGCCCTGGTAGCCGACCAGGGTGGTCCAGACGCCGGGGGCCTGCCAGAAGATGCGCTCCGCGCCCCAGAAGCAGCCGAGGCCGAAGTCGGCGACGACCAGGCCCTGCGGGTACGGGCCGCTGAGGGGGTTGCCGAGGACCGTGTGGCGGTCGGGGACCGTGAAGCCCGGTGCGGGGCGGCCCTTCAGCGCCTCCTCGGGGGTCGGGAGGTGGTTCTCGCGGCGGCTGAACAGCATCGGGAGGGCTCCTCGGGGGCAGAAGTGCAGGGCGGCCATCCCTTACAACGGGCGGGGGCTCGCTCGAATTCCGGGGCGCCGCTCACCTGGGCAGGGGCGCCGGGGAGCCGCGGCGGCGCTCACTTGGGCAGGGTCGCCGGGGAGCCGCGGCGGCGCTCACTTGGGCAGGGTCGCCGGGGAGCCGCCGTGGCCCTCCCAGCCCGCCACCGCCAGCGCCCGGTAGACGGCGTACTCGGCGGCCGGGTCCGCGCCGTACGACCACGGCACCGCGCCCACGTGGCCGTCCACGTGGCGCAGCTGCTCCATGGCGTCCGCGTACCGCTCCGACCGGACCAGGAACCAGATCAGCAGATGGCGGACGTGCGGCAGGACCGGGTGGTCGGCGGGGGCCCGGCGGACGGCGTAGAGGGCGCCCTCGACCGCCTTGGTGACCACGTCGCTCTGGTACAGGCTGCGGACGAGGTTGACCTCGGGGAGGTGCTCGAAGACGCCGAACAGCGGCAGCGCGGGCAGGAGGCTCTTCTCGGGCGCGGACCCGGCGGCGGTGTGGGTGAAGCGGTCGGCGCGGTCCTGGGAGCCATGCCACTTCTCGCACCAGTAGTGGAGGGCGGCGAGGTGGGCGCCCATGTGGTGCGGGGCCCGGTCGGTGACCTTGGTCCACAGCTCCTCGAAGTCGGCCTGCCGGTAGGGGAGACCGCGGGCGACGCCGAGCTCGATGATGTACGGGACGGGGTCGTCGGGGGCCAGCCGCGCCGCCTCGTGGCAGACGTCCCGCGCCTCCTCCAGGATCATGCGGAAGTCCTGCGAGGACGGGTCGCGCAGCGCCTGGCGGACCAGGAACTCCGCCTGCACGGCGGCCGCGCCCGGGTCCTCGGGGGACGCGACGCGCCAGGTGCGCAGCCACATCCCGCCCCGGCCGGGGGCCTGGGCGAGTTCGAAGGCGGCGGCTCCGGCGAGGGTCTGGACGCGCTGCCAGCGCAGTTCGGAGGTCGCCTCGGTGAGCGCGAGCAGCCGGGACGCGGGCTGCCAGTCCTGGCCGGACTGGACCTCCTCCAGCGCGTCGATGAGCCGCCCGTCCGGGCCGGGCAGCCGGACGTCCAGCTGTTCGCGCGGTACGAAGCCGTACTCACCCGGGTCCGTGGCGCGCACCGCCCCTTGGAGGGTCTCGCGGCCACCGCGCCGCCGCCGCAGGGCGGGCAGCACGATCAGCCCGCCGATCATGACGAGGGCGATGAGGATGATCAGAAGCTCCATGAGGTGTCCCCGTGTGAAGTCCCGTAACGGCTTGTGGTCCAGCCTATGCGTCCCCGCGGACATTGAAGACGGCCGTCGAACCCCGGACGGTCCACCGTCGAACCCTGGACGGCCCACCGTCGAATCCCGGACGGTCCCGCGGCCGAATCCCGGACGGGTCCGCGGGCGCCTCCTCGACCTGCCCGCCGCGCGTTACGCTCGGGCTCATGACCGATCAGGACCCCCAGAGCTTCGAGACGCTCGCCATCCATGCGGGCCAGGAGGCGGACCCGCTCACCGGCGCCGTCGTTCCGCCGATCTACCAGGTCTCCACCTATAAGCAGGACGGGGTGGGCGGCCTGCGCGGCGGCTATGAGTACAGCCGATCCGCCAACCCCACCCGCACCGCCCTGGAGGAGAACCTGGCGGCCCTGGAGGGAGGCCGCCGCGGGCTCGCCTTCGCCTCCGGCCTCGCCGCCGAGGACTGCCTGCTGCGCACGCTGCTGGTGCCGGGCGACCACGTGGTCATCCCGGACGACGCGTACGGCGGTACGTTCCGCCTCTTCTCCAAGGTCGTCGAGCGCTGGGGCGTGGAGTGGTCGGTCGCCGACACCTCCGACCCGGCGGCGGTACGGGCCGCGCTGCGCCCCCGTACGAAGGTGATCTGGGTCGAGACGCCGAGCAACCCGCTGCTGGGCATCACCGACATCGCCGCCGTCGCCGACGTCGCCCGCACCGCGGGGGCCCGGCTCGTCGTGGACAACACCTTCGCCAGCCCGTATCTGCAGCAGCCGCTGGCGCTCGGCGCGGACGTCGTCGTGCACTCCACCACCAAGTACATGGGCGGCCACTCGGACGTCGTCGGCGGTGCGCTGATCGTCTCCGACCCGGGCCTCGGCGACGAACTCGCCTTCCACCAGAACGCGATGGGCGCCGTCGCCGCCCCCTTCGACTCCTGGCTGGTGCTGCGCGGCATCAAGACGCTCGGGGTACGGATGGACCGGCACAGCGCGAACGCCGAGCGCGTCGCGGAGCTGCTCACCGCCCACCCCAAGGTGGCCCAGGTCTTCTACCCGGGGCTGACCGAGCACGCGGGCCACGAGGTCGCGGCCAAGCAGATGCGGTCTTTCGGCGGCATGGTGTCGTTCCGGGTCGCCGGTGGCGAGGAGGCGGCGGTCGAGGTCTGCAACCGGGCCCGGCTGTTCACGCTCGGCGAGTCGCTGGGCGGCGTCGAGTCGCTGATCGAGCACCCGGGGCGGATGACGCACGCCTCGACGGCGGGTTCGGCGCTGGAGGTGCCGGGCGATCTCGTACGGCTGTCGGTGGGCATCGAGTCCATCGACGACCTGCTGGCGGATCTCACGCGGGCGCTCGCCTGAGTCCCATTCCGAGTCACCACCCCTCCAGCGGAGGGGTGGTGTCGGCGGGCGGTCCCGCCCACGGGTGGACGACGGCTGCCCAGACGGTGAACGCGACGACCAGGGCGAGCAGCACCGCCCAGCCGACGGTCCGGGCCGCCCGGCGGCGGCGCAGCAGCCGCTGCCCGCGCCCGGCCGCCCGCCCGGCCAGATCCGGCGGCAGTACCGGATGCGGCCCCTCCAGCATCCGCCGGACTTGGTCCTCCTTGCGGTCCGGGTAGCTCACGGCGCCGCCCGTTCGCGGTGGCGGTGGGCGCGCGAGGCGTTGCGGCCCGCATCACCCGTGGCGCCGCCGTATCGGCCCGGGCCACGCGTCCCGTTGGTGCTTCCCGCGTGCGGGGTCTTCCGCGCGCCCCGGAGCCCGCTCACCGCGCCGCTCCCGCCGGATGGCCGTGGGCAGGGGGACGGCCGGGGTGCGGCGGGGCGGCGGTACGCATCAGGCTGACGGCGCGCGTGCAGATGGCCCGTACGCGTTCGACCGGCAGGCCGAGCGTGGCCGCCGTCTGCTCCTCCGCGACCCCCTCGTACAGCCGCAGCACCAGCACCAGCCGCTCGCGCGGGGTGAGCCGGTCCAGTACGCCGCCGCGCGGACGGCGGTAGCGGCGGGCCCGGTGGGCGAAGAGGGCGGCCAGTTCCTGGCGGGTGCGCTCGTACGGATCTTCGCCGCGCAGCCGGTCCCAGCGGGCGTAGGTGCGCGCGAGCGCGGCGGTCAGCAGGTCCTGCGCGGCGTCGGTGTCCCCGGTGCGGTTCCCCGGGCGTTCCCCCGTGAGCAGTGTGGCCGCGTGCAACAACCTGCCACCCGCGCCCGCGACGAATGCCTCGAATTCCCGGGCCCGGCGGCTCTCCCGTGCTGCCCGCCGCTCTCGCACCGCGCCCTCCGCCTTTCGTTCCTCAAGGACACGGCAGGCAGGGGCGCTCGGTCAAGAGGCAGGAGGCAGGAGGCAGGAGGCGAGAGGCGTGAAGTCTGGTCCGGCTCAGGACGCCGGGGCCGCCGCCTGCGGCACCGCGCCGTGCGCGGCGGACAGGGCGCCGTTGAAGCGGGTCAGCAGATCGCAGAACATATCGCGCTCCTCCGCCGTCCAGTCGTCCGTCACCTGCGCCATCAGCTCGCGCCGCGAGGAGCGCACCTCCTCCAGGCGGGCCTTGCCGCGCGGGGAGAGCTGGAGGACGACGGCGCGCCCGTCCTCGGGGTGCGAGGTGCGCTTGACCAGGCCGGAGTCGACCAGCGGGGCGACCTGCCGGGTCACGGTGGACGAGTCGATGCCCATGCCTCCGGCGAGTGCCTTGACCCCCATGGGGCCTTCCTGGTCGAGCCGGTTGAGCAGCAGGTAGGCGGCGCGGTCCATCGAGTTGCGCGCCTGTCCGACGCCGCCGAGCCGGGTCTGCTCCGCGCGGCGGGCGAAGACCGCGACCTGGTGCTGGAGTGAATCGAGTACGCCTGTGTCGAGTTGAGTCGTCATGTCCGATTGGGTGGGCATGGCCTAGGGCTCACTTCATGCGGTGGTCTGTGGGATGTGGCACAGAGTACGCGGCCCGGGCCCTGCCCGTACGGGGGCTGCAGAAACCTGCCGACAACCGGCCAACCCCTGGTTCCCCCGGCCCGGCCGTGTTGCGGGGGAGCTGCGAGACTGGGGCCATGGCTCCACGATCCGGCGGTACGGCTCCACGACCCGGCGGCGAGGACGGGCCCGGTGCGGCCCCGCGCCCCGCACGTTCCGTACCGTCCGCCCCGCTCGCCGTCACGCTGGACGATGTGCGCGAGGCGCAGAAGATCCTGTCGGGGGTCTCCCGGACGACTGCCCTGGAGGGCAGCCGCTATCTGGCCGGTCTGGTCGGTGCCCCGGTGCAGCTGAAGTGCGAGAACCTGCAGCGTACGGGCTCGTTCAAGCTGCGCGGCGCCTATGTGCGGATCGCCCGTCTGACGCCCGGGGAGCGGGCCGCGGGGGTGGTCGCGGCGAGCGCCGGGAACCATGCGCAGGGCGTCGCGCTCGCGGCCTCGCTGCTGGGGGTGCGCTCGACGGTCTTCATGCCCGAGGGCGCCCCGCTGCCGAAGATCGCGGCGACCCGGGACTACGGCGCGGAGGTCCGGTTCGAGGGCCAGATCGTGGACGAGTCGATGCGGGCGGCGCGGCGGTACGCGGAGGAGACGGGTGCGGTCTTCATCCATCCGTTCGACCACCCGGACGTCATCGCGGGGCAGGGCACGGTGGGCCTGGAGATCCTGGAGCAGTGCCCCGAGGTGCGCACGGTCGTGGTGGGCATCGGCGGCGGCGGGCTCGTGGCCGGGATCGCGGTGGCGGTGAAGGCGCTGCGGCCGGACGTACGGGTGGTGGGTGTGCAGGCGGCGGGCGCCGCGGCGTATCCGCCCTCGCTGGAGGCGGGGCGCCCGGTGTCGGTCGAGGCGCCGGTGACGATGGCGGACGGCATCAAGGTGGGACTGCCGGGCGACGTTCCGTTCGCGATCATCCGCGAGCTGGTCGACGAGGTCCGCACGGTGAGCGAGGACGAGCTGTCCAGCGCGCTGCTGCTGTGTCTGGAGCGGGCGAAGCTCGTGGTGGAACCGGCGGGGGCGAGTCCGGTGGCGGCGGTGCTGTCCGCTCCGGAGTCCTTCGAGGGGCCGGTGGTGTCGGTGCTCTCGGGCGGCAATGTGGACCCGCTGCTGATGCAGCGCATCCTGCGGCACGGCATGGCCGCGGCGGGGCGCTATCTGTCGCTGCGGCTGCGGCTCACCGACCGGCCGGGGGCGCTGGCGAAGCTGCTGGCGGAGCTGTCGGCGATGGACGCCAACGTGCTCGATATCAGCCATGTACGGATCAACCCGCGGCTGGGGCTCAGCGAAGCGGAAGTGGAGCTTCAGCTGGAGACGAAGGGGCCGCAGCACTGCGCCGAGGTCCGGGAGGCACTGCACGGGGCCGGATACACGGTGATGATCTGACGCCGGTCTTGACGCCGGTCTGGCGCCGGTCCGACGCCGGTGTGACGGCAGCCTGACGGCATACACAGGTCGTCAGAGGTATGTCGCGATGTATCGCGACTGCGCTATGATTCCTCTCCACTTGCTGTCGCGACGCTGCCCTTGTGGGCGGACATATGCCTTTATTGAGGTGACTCAACCCGGGAACACCCAACTCTGGGAGTGCCACATGCCAGGCGCGATCCATGCCGAGGGCCTGGTGAAGACCTTCGGCGAAGTAAGAGCTCTGGACGGCGTCGATCTCGACGTGCCGGAAGGAACCGTGCTCGGACTGCTCGGCCCCAACGGCGCGGGCAAGACCACCGCGGTGCGCGTGCTGACCACGCTGCTGCGCCCGGACCGCGGGACGGCGGTGGTCGCGGGGGTGGATGTGCTGAAGTACCCCAACGAGGTCCGCCGGTCCATCGGCCTCTCGGGGCAGTTCGCCGCCGTCGACGAGTATCTGACGGGCCGCGAGAACCTCCGGATGGTCGGTCGGCTCTACCAGATCGGCGCGCGCGAGGCGAAGACCCGCGCGGACGAGCTGCTGGAGCGGTTCCACCTCGCGGACGCGGCCGACCGCACCGCCAAGACGTACTCCGGCGGTATGCGCCGCCGCCTCGACCTCGCCGCCGCCCTGGTCGTCAGCCCCCCGGTGATGTTCATGGACGAGCCGACCACGGGGCTCGACCCGCGCAACCGGCAGGGGCTGTGGGAGGTCATCCAGGAACTGGTGGCGGGCGGTACGACGCTGCTGCTGACCACGCAGTATCTGGAGGAGGCCGACCATCTGGCCCATGACATCTGCGTGATCGACCGCGGCAAGGTCATCGCCCGCGGCACCTCCGACCAGCTCAAGGCCCGTACCGGCGGGGAGCGGGTGGAGGTCGTGGTGCACGAGCGGGAGCACATCGCGGTCGCCGAGCATGTGCTGCGGGTGCTGGGCAAGGGCGAGACCACGGTGCGGGAGCACACCCGCAAGGTCACCGTGCCGGTGGTCGGCGGGGCCAAGCTGCTCGCCGAGGTCATCCGCGAACTGGACACCCGGGGAGTGGAGATCGACGACATCGGGCTGCGCCGCCCGACGCTCGACGACGTCTTCATCTCGCTCACCGGCCATGGCGCCGAGGACGGCGGCGGGGAGCACGGTGGCGCTGAGCACGGCGGCGCTGAGCACGGCGGTGCTGAAAACGTCGGCGCTGTGGACGGCGGCGGGTTGAGCGGCGCGCACGAGGGAGGCAAGTGATGGCTGTTGTCGAGGAGTCGGGCGCCACGGTCGCCATCGCCCCCCGGCCGCGCGGCGGACCGCTCGCGGCGGTGCGGGATTCGCTGGTGGTCGCGCAGCGCAATCTGATCCGGATGATGCGAATTCCGGAAGTTGTCATTTTCGGCCTGATCCAGCCCATTATGTTCGTGGTGCTGTTCAGTTATGTATTCGGTGGCGCGATCATGGTGCCGGGGCAGGCCAGTGCGGACGCGAACGTCTATCGCGAGTTCCTGATGGGCGGGATCTTCGCGCAGACCGTCACCTTCGCGACGGCGGGCGCGGGCGCGGGGATCGCCGACGACATGCACAAGGGGCTGATCGACCGGTTCCGCTCGCTGCCGATGGCGCGCGGCGCGGTGCTCACCGGCCGTACGCTCGCGGATCTGGTGCAGACGGCGCTGACGCTGGTCGTGCTGGCGATCGTCGCCCTCATCGTGGGCTGGCGGGTGCACGACGGAATCCTGAAGGCGCTGGGCGCCTTCGGGCTGCTGCTTCTGCTCGGTTACGCCTTCTCCTGGATCGGCGCGCTGATCGGGCTGACGGTACGGACCCCCGAGGCCGCGACGTCCGGCGGGCTGATCTGGCTGTTCCCGCTGACCTTCATCTCGAACGCGTTCGTGCCGTCGAGCAAGATGCCCGAGTTCCTGGGGCACATCGCGGACTGGAACCCGTTCAGCGCCACGGTGCAGGCCTGCCGGGAGCTGTTCGGCAATCCGCAGGGCGTGGTCTCGGACGCCTGGCCGATGCAGCATCCGGCGCTGGCGTCGGTGCTGTGGTCGGTAGTGATCATCCTGGTGTTCCGGACGCTGTCGGTCCGGAAGTACCGCTCGGCGACCGCCTGAGGCGTCGCCGAGCGAGTGGTGGTGCCGTGACAGCGAGCCCCCGGCCGCTCGGGCCGGGGGCTCGCCGTACGTCGTGCGGGCGTTGGGCGGGGGCTCAGCCCTGATAGGGCTTGGCCTCCAGGATGCGCACCGATGCCGTACGGCCGTTGGGGAGTTCGTACTCGGCGTCCTGGCCGACCTTCTTGCCGTTCACGCCCGTGCCCAGCGGGGACTGCGGCGAGTAGGTCTCGATGTCCGAGCTCGCGTACTCGCGGGAGGCGAGGAGGAAGGTCGTGGTGTCGTCCGGGTCGCCGTCGAAGGCGATGGTGACGACCATGCCGGGGGCGACCACGCCGGTGTCCGCGGGTGCCTCTCCGACCTTCGCGTGCTCCAGGAGCTGCGTCAGCTGACGCACTCGGAGCTCCTGCTTGCCCTGTTCCTCCTTGGCGGCGTGGTAACCGCCGTTCTCCCGGAGGTCGCCTTCCTCCCGGGCAGCCTCGATCTTCTTCGCGATCTCGATACGTGCCGGACCCGACAGGTACTCCAGCTCGGCCTTGAGCTGGTCGTACGCCTCCTGGGTCAGCCAGGTGACGTTCTCGCTGGTCTGGGTCACAGGTGCTCCTCGTCGGTGCTGGGAATACAAATGAACGCCCTACTCAGAAGGGTGCGCCTTCAAAGCCGGGCGAAACCACGAGCCTAACAATTCCGACAGGAAACGGGGAGGAGGGAACTCATCTTCATGGGTATGAAACGGGTCAAACCCGGCCAGTCCGGATGCGGCTGACGGAGCCCTCCGACCGGGCTTCCGGCCGTGCCTCAAGCCGGTGTCAGGGCGGTCTCCGGGCGGTCTCCGGGCGGTGCCGGGGCGACTCGCCCGGCGCCCGGCTCAGCTGTCCTTGGCGGATTCGCAGCCGACGAGCTCGGCACTGGTCGCACGGCCGGTGGTGCGCATCGTCACGACCTTGATCATGTCGTCCTGGCGCTGGCCGAAGGTGAAGGTCTTGCGGCCGACCTCTTCGTGGTAGACGTCCTGCGCGCGCACCGTGCACACGGCGGTGGAGCTCTTGTCCTTGGTGATCTCCAGCCGGACCTCGATGGAGTTGTCCGCGGTCACCTCGAAACCGGTGAGCTGGCCGCTGACGTCCTCTTCGATGACGTACGCGTACCCGAACCAGGCGATCAGCGCGACCAGACCGGCGCCGAGCACCGAACCGATGATCTTCAGCTTGCGGTCGGCCCGCTCATCCGCGGAGCGGCCGTAGCGCCCCTCGGGAAGGCCCTCGCGCACCGCCGACATGATCGCTTCCTCCTGCTTGGGAGACCCGGAATTATTCGGGCCCGCTGTGGGTCACTATAGAAGCCGTCTTCCGCGACGAATCACTGAGGATCGAAGTTGACTGAGCAGCTGCGTTTGATGGCCGTGCACGCGCACCCGGATGACGAGTCGAGCAAGGGCGCGGCCACCATGGCCAAGTACGTGTCCGAGGGGGTGGATGTGCTGGTCGCGACCTGCACAGGCGGTGAGCGCGGCTCCATCCTCAACCCCAAGCTCCAGGGAGATCCGTACATCGAGGAGCACATTCACGAGGTACGCGCCAAGGAGATGGACGAGGCGCGCGAGATCCTCGGGGTCAAGCAGGAGTGGCTGGGCTTCGTGGACTCCGGGCTGCCCGAGGGTGACCCGCTGCCCCCACTGCCGGACGGCTGCTTCGCGCTGCAGGACGTGGATGAGGCGGCGGGCGCGCTCGTCAAGCTGATCCGCTCTTTCAAGCCGCAGGTCATCACCACCTATGACGAGAACGGCGGCTATCCGCACCCCGACCACATCATGACCCACAAGATCACGATGGTGGCCTTCGAGGCGGCCGGGGACCCCGAGAAGTACCCCGAGGCGGGCCCGGCGTGGCAGCCGCAGAAGCTCTACTACAACCAGGGCTTCAACCGGCCGCGCACCGTCGCCCTGCACGAGGGGCTGCTCGCGCGCGGCCTGGACTCGCCGTACGCGGAGTGGCTGGAGCGCTGGAAGGAGTTCTCCCGGCGCGAGCGCACCCTGACCACCTATGTGCCGTGCGCCGACTACTTCGAGATCCGCGACAAGGCGCTGATCGCGCACCGCACGCAGATCGACCCCGACGGCGGCTGGTTCCGAGTGCCCATGGACATCCAGAAGGAGATCTGGCCGACGGAAGAATACGAGCTCGCGAAGTCGCTCGTGGATACTTCCCTCCCCGAGGACGACCTCTTCGCGGGCATCCGCAACAATTGACCCCATGATGAGCGCGACCAGCACCCTCGCCATGACGCATCTCGTCCCGCTCGCCAAAGATCTGGACGAGAACAAGGTGACCCCGGGCCTGCTCGGGTTCGTCGTCTTCGCACTGATCGGCGGCGCGGTGTGGCTCCTGATGAAGTCCATGAACAAGCACATGAACAAGGTGGACTTCGAGGAGGAGCCGCAGCCCGGTAAAGCCCGGGTCACCGCCTCCGCCTCCCCGACGGGCACCACCGCCTCCCCGGAGGGCACCAAGGGGGAAAGCACGGCCTAGAGGCACCTCCTCGACCCGGGCCCGGAACTGACCTGCCGGGACCGACCTGACCTGGCCTGACCTGTCCGGACCGGGCTCAGGCGCGGGGCCGGTCGGACAGCACGGCCATGACCTCGCGGGAGCGGCGGCTCGGCACCATGCCGAGCTGCCAGGCCTGCCATCCCGTTTCCGGCTCCACACCGCGCTCCAGCACCAGCGCGAACGCCTCCGCGTCACTCTCCAGCCGGGGGTCCCCGCCCGTCGAGGCCCCGCCGGGCTCCCGCAGCTCCCGCAGCAGCTCCGCCAGCTCCTCCTGCGCCACCGCCGTGCCGATGACCGAGCCGCCCGCCGAGGCGAACGGCAGCAGTGTGCAGCGCAGGAACCGGGCCCAGGACCCGCCGCGCCGGTCCCCGTACCCCGCGAACAGCCGGGCCGCCTCGTCCACCAGCTCCAGCGCCTGCACCGCCCGGCCGTTCCCCGCGTCGATCACCGCCAGCTCGACGCACGACCACGCCTCGCCGTGGGCCACCCCCACCCGGGCGAAGTCCTGCCGCGCGTCCTGCAGCAGCTGCCGCGCGAAGCCGCTGTTGCGCAGCGAGCCCGTCTGCGCCGCCCGCAGATCACGGGTGACCCGCGCCGAGTGATGCCGGGCGCACGCCAGCCCGTACACATCGCGCATCCGGCTGAACATCGTGCGGGCCCGCTCCAGCTCGCGCACCGCCGCGTCCCGGTCGCCGCGCTCCTCCAGCGACTGGCCCAGGTAGTACAGCGTCCAGGCCTCACCGCGCGCGTCCTCGTTCTCCCGGTGCCGGGAGAGGGCCTGGCGCAGCTGGTCCACGGCCGCCGACGGCTCCCCTGCCACCAGCCGGGCACGGGCCAGCTGGGTCAGCGCCCAGGCCTCACCGCGCTGGTCGTGGGTGCGGTGGTACGCGCCCAGCGCGTCCCGCAGCTCGGCCTCCGCGCGCGGCACGTCGCCCATCCGCAGACACGCCTGGCCGAGCTGGAAGTGCGCCCACGCCTGACCGTGCAGGCTCTCGGACTCCCGGTGCAGCTCCAGCGCCTCCCGCAGCAGGTCCAGTGCCTCGGCGAGCTGCCCGCGATCCCGCTCCACGGCGGCCAGCGCGTGCATCGTCCACCCCCGGTCCCCGCGCAGCGCCTCGGGCGTCTGCAGGGCCAGCGCCTCGCGCAGCTTCGCCGAGGCCTCCACCAGATTCCCCTGGTGGTGCAGGGTGATGCCCAGGCTGCACAGCGCGCGGGCCGCGCCCGCCTCGTGCTGGGCCTCGAAGTACAGGTCGACCACCGACGACAGCGTCGTACGGGCCTGGTCCAGCTCGCCGAGCTGGCGGGCGGCGATCCCGGTGCGCCACTGCACGGACCGCAGCAGCAGCCCCTGGTCGACGGCCTGGGTCAGCTCGCTGATCTCGCCCAGCCGGTACAGGTCGCCGCGCAGCAGGCAGTAGTCGCACAGCGCGCCCAGCAGATGCAGCACCGCGGACTGGTCCACGCCCTCCGCGTGGCGCAGCGCCGCCGTGATGAAGCTCGACTCTTCGTCCAGCCAGCCCAGCGCCGCGTCCAGCGAGGTGAAGCCGTGGCCGCCCGCCGTGCCCTTGGTGAAGACGTCGGCGCGGGTGGACGTCTTGCCGTCGACCAGGCGGATCACCGAGTCCGCCAGCTCGGCATAGCTGCGGATCAGCCGCTCCTGGGCGGCGGTGCGCTGCCCGGGCTCCTCCTCGTCCGCCAGCCGGGCGGCGGCGAACGAGCGCACCACGTCGTGCAGCCGGTAGCGGCTGCCGCGCACATGCTGGATCAGCCCGGCACGGCCCAGCGCGTCCAGATGGCGGGCCGCCTCCTGCTGATCGGCGCCCAGCAGCGCCGCGGCCGCCGCCGCGCCCATGCTCGCCCGCCCGGCCAGCGCGAGGCGCCGCAGCAGCCGCCGGGCGCCGTCCTCCTGGTCGGTGTAGCGCAGCCACAGGGTGCGCTCGACCGGGCCGACCGGCCCGTACGCCTCCAGGTCGGCGGCGAGGGCGGCGGGGGTGCGCGGGCCGAGGGCGGAGCCCGCGATCCGCAGCGCCAGCGGCAGCCGCCCGCACAGCTCGGCGATCCGCTCCACGGACCGCCCGTCGTACGGGCCGGGCCCGGCCGGATTCTCGGCGGAGACCCGCAGCAGCTCCTCGGCGCCCGACTGGTCCAGCGGGCCGACCTCCAGCCGGTGCACCCACGCCGCCAGGTCCGGCGGCAGGGTGAGCGGGGTGCGCGAGGTGACCAGGATCAGGCTGTCGGACCGCTCCGGGACCAGCGTGCGGACCTGCTCGGCGTCGCTCGCGTCGTCCAGCACGATCGTGACGGGCAGCCCGGTCAGATGCTGGTGATACAGCTCGATGAGCCGCTTGAGGTGCTGGTCCTGGCTCGCCCGCTCCCGGAAGAGCAGCTGATCGCGGGGCGCCCCGAGCCGGTTCAGCAGATGCAGCAGCGCGTCGCGCGTCGTCAGCGGGGCCTGCTCGGCGCTGTCCCCGCGCAGGTCCACCAGGCAGGCGCCGCGGAACTGGTCGCGCAGCTCATGGGCCGCCCGCACGGCCAGCATGGTGCGGCCCGAGCCCGCCGGGCCCTCCAGCAGCACCACCGTCGGCCTGGTCTCGGTGCTGGCCCGCGCCTGGTGCACCCACTGGGCGATCTGGGCGGTCTGCGCGCGGCGCCCGGCGAACGGCCCGTCCGCCTGGGGGAGATGGCCGAAGGACTGCTCCAGCACGGTGCGCCTGCGGGCCGCCTGGCTGCGGTCCGCGCCCCGCAGCCGCGGCGCCTGCGCGCCGGAGGCGGAGGTGGAGCGCTTGGCCGGGCCGCCGCCCTGGCGGGTGGCGGCTGAGGTCATCCGGTGCTGGTCGATGAACGGCCGGATGCCCCGCACCTCGACCGCCGTCAGCCACTGCAGCCGCAGCTGCTCCGGCCCGCCCGGCTGGTTGCGCAGCGCCGCCTGGCGGTGGGCGGCGGGCCAGTGCGCCGCGGTGAGCTTGACGACGGCCGCGGCCGACCCCGCCACCGCCGCGGTCGCGCCCGCGCCCAGCGCCGTGCCCGCCGAGGTGCCGAAGGTCAGATCCGCGCCGAAGGCGGCGACCGCCGCCACCCCCGCGGCCAGCGCCGGGGTGGACAGCCGCCCGTGCCCCAGCATCGCCGAGAGCGGTCTGCTGCCGGCGTCCGCCTCGTCCAGCGCGCGCACATACGCGCCGTACTCCTCGGCCGCGGTCGCCGCCATCTCGTCCAGCGAGCCCCGCGCGCGGCTCAGCAGCACCCCGCCGTTCGTGCGGCCGCCGGAGCGCCGCACCTCCTCCTCGACGGCCCGCGTCAGCAGCCGCTCGACCTCCGTCCGGTGGCTGTCCCGCAGCACGGCCAGTGAGCCCGGCATGTGATCCCCCTCCTGCACGAGCGCCACGCGTGAATCGCGCGTTGCTCCCCAAGTGTTCCGCTTCTGCCTCATTTCCGGCAGCCCTGTGGATAACTCCCTCTGCGGGCAAGCGGACAAGTGGACAACTCGCTCACCCCCGCGGGCCGGGCCGGGAGGGCCGTCCCCGCCCGCGCCCGCCCGCGCTCGGCGGCGCCCCGCACGGTGGGGAGGGCGTCCGCCGTGCCCGGCACGGATATGGCGGCGTCCTCGTGGGGTATGGGTTATTCCTAACGAAATATCTGATGGCGAATAATTGAACCTCGCTCCTTTCGTATGTGGAATCTCGACTTCCGGCGAAAATGATCACGGTGTGATGTCCATCACATGGGTAAAGTCTTGTTCAAGTGGATCGGATGGTTCATATACTGACGCCACGTTCGGTGCCGCGGATGGACTGACGCCTCTTCGCCGACCCTTCGGGTGCGGCCGCGTGTCCGTCCGGCGCAGCGATGCGGTCTGAATCCAGGGGGAGCTTCATGCATTTTGAACGAGTTGATCAGGACGCCTCGCCCGAGGACTTCACTGCGGAGCGCCGCCTCCAGACGTAGGCCGCGCCGGTCGCTTCGCATATTTCTGTCATGGCTCGCCATGGCCGATTCACCCATTCACCGAGAACCGGTTATCGCGACCCATCTTCCTCATGCGCTTTTAGTGCCTCGGAATCCGGCGCCTCACCGCCGGGTGAACGTAAGGTTGATAGGTGAATTCAAGTACTTCCTTAAGAGATCCCCACGTCAAACTAGGAAACGATCACTTGAGAATCCTTCAACTCGTCTCCCAGGGCTGCACCATGGTGCAGGTCGCCCGTCATATGGAGATGAGCGACCGCACCCTCCGGCGTAAACTCCGGTCGATATGCGACCACGTCGACGTGGAAACCCCGATCGAAGCAGTGGTGTGGGCCGTGCGCCGAAGAATCATCTGACCGGAGTCACGCTGTCCGCGCCCCTCGTGGGCGCCCGGGTGCCGTGACGGGCCACGCCGTCGGCGGAAACGTCGGGCGGCTCGGCGGTCGTCCTGTACCGCGCCCCGTGCGCCCTGCCGCCGGTGGCCGATGCCGGTCAATTCGTTGTCCGGCGGCATCGTCCCGGGATAGAAAGCGTCTGTGGCAGGCGAAAAGATTAAGTACCCGCAGGTCCGGTCTTCCGCGTCGGCTGTCGACAGTCCCGTGAGTGCATCGGTCGAACAGCTTCTGAGTCAGCTCGGGTTAGGTTCACTGAGCGCCTCGGAGGTCTACTCCTATCCTGGCCGGAACGAGAACTGGTCCGGTATCACGGACACCGGTAATTCGGTATTCGTGAAACAGCTCAGGGGGAGTCCCGGGGAATCCCTGAAGCGCTACCAAAGGGTCTTGGCGTTCGAGCGTCTGGTGAAGGGCGGCGTCCAGGCTGTTCCCCGCCCCGAGTTCTTGGGGGGCGACGAGGAGCAGCGGCTGCTGGTGTTCCGGATGCTGGACGACATCAGGTCCGGCAGCGAGCTGGCCGCGGACGAGGAGTTCACCGAGTCCATGTCGGCGGAGGCCGGCCGGGCGCTGGCCGCGCTGCATCGACTCCCCTTCCGGGCCGAGGACTTCCCCGGGCCGGACCCCCACCCGTTCCCACCGGTCGAAGACCTGCGGTCGCTGCCGCTGGAGATCTACGTCAACGCCACCGGCGCCTTCGTGCAGGCATGGGCGCTGTTGCAGCGTGATGCCGCGCTGCTCGAAGCGCTGGAGCGGCTGCGGGCGGCCGAGGCCGGAGTCGCACGAGTGCCCGTCCACGGTGACCTGCGGCTGGATCAGTTCCTGGTCAGCGGCACGGCTTTCACCGACACGGCGCTCACCGACACGTCGTTCACCGACATGGCGTTCTACGTCAACGACTGGGAAGAGTTCAGGCTCGGTGACCCGGCCCGCGACGTCGGGGCGTACGTCGGCGAGTGGCTGCACCGTGCGGTGCTGCGGATTCCCGGGCAGGAGACGGACGACGCGTTCTCCCCCGTGCTCACCCACGAGGACGTCGTGGCGCGCGGCAGCGAGGAGCTGGCCCGCGTACTGCCGCTGATCTCCGCGTTCCACCGTGGCTACCGCGAGGGCGGGGGCCCCGACGACGACGGACTCGTGGTGCGTGCCACGTCCTACGCCGGATGGCACCTGATCGATCGGCTGATCGCCTCGACCAGGGAGAGCGGCAGGCTGTCGGCCATCGTCCGGGCGGCGGCGGGCATCGGCCGGACCGCGCTACTTGATCCGCGGAGCTTCGTCTCCACGGTCGGACTCGGGGAGGCTCCATGAGCACGCACGCCGAAGAGATCGCCACGCCCGGTCGCGTGCCGGAGCGGCCCTCCGCGAACGGGGGGCCCGTACCGGCGCTTTCGGCCGGGCTCCGCAGGGCGCTGGAGGACGTACGGATCGCGCCGGACGGCAGGACGGCCTGGGTACGGGACGACGAGGTGACCGCCGAGTCCGCGTCCGCGATGCGCTTCGCGCTCGCCCGCACCCTGTACGAAGTGCTGCACACCGGGCGCGGGGTCAAGGACCGCACGCCGCCCAAGACGCTGCGCGCGCCGGACTTCGAGGCACGACTGGCCAAGGCGACACCGCATCCGGAGACGGTCGCCGCGGCGATCCTCACCGAGCGGCGGTCGGCCGCCGGGCGGCGGGTCGTGGAGCTCGACGGCCTGCGCGTGGGCGTCCCGGACTCGGTGACGCTGCGGGAAACCGGGCGGCTGGCGGGCGATCCCGGACGCCCGGTGGTGATGACGCCCCTCCCGTCGGCCCGCCCGCTGGTCTCTCCCGGCTTCTTCCTCGTGGACAGCGGTGCGGGCCGCACCGGCGGTGGCGATCTGCTGCGGCTCTATCTGCGGGTGGCCGACCCCGACGCGGCACCTGAGCTGTGGCATGCCGTACTGAGCGCTCTGGAGAGCCGCTCCGCGACCTATCGCGCGAAAATCATCTCGAATCCGGCGAGCCTGCCGCGCAACGACGGCATGGTCCTCTACCTCGGCTCGCGCTCCTGGCACATGGTCGACGTGGTGACCGAAACCGCCCTCGCCACCGGCCTGCCGGAGGGGCCCGCCCCGGCGTTCGCCCATGTGATCGCGCCCGGTGTGACGGCCGCGTGGGAGCCGAAGGACGACCGTACGGGCATGCGCGGACTGAGTTTCGGCGAACACCGGGCACATGTGGTCGCGCGGGCCTTCGTGAGCGCGGCGGAACACCGCCGTGAGCATCCGACGGCCGCCGAGCTGGCGGCGGCGTGCGTCGCGGCGAACGTCGATCCCGCCGACCCCGCCCGGAATCTCGACTCCAGCGACTGGCCGACCGGATTCAACCGCACTCTGCAGGAGGTCCCTCACCATGGCCGGAGAGCCACGCCCTGACGACACCCGAGAACTGCGCGTCTTCACGCAGCTTCTGGAGGGCCGGAAGGCCACCGTGGCCGCCGCGGTGGTGCTGAGCCTGCTCTCCGCCGCCGCCACCCTCGTCCTCCCCCTCCAGGTCCGCGATCTGGTGATGGCTCTCGCCGAGGACGAACGTCCCGTCGGCCCGATGCTCATGATGGCGGGCCTCGCCGTGGGCGCCGGGCTGGCAGCGGCGCTCTCCTCCTACCTGCTGGCCCGGGCCGGTGAGGGCCTGGTGTCCGAGGCACGGTTCCGCATCGTCGCGCACATCCTGACCCTGCCGCTGCGGCGGGTGCGGCGTGAAGGAGCCGGGAATCTGGTCGCCCGCGCCAACTCCGACAGCACGCAACTGCGTTCCGTGGTGGACGTCGGCGTGGCGCAGCTCCCGTCCTCGCTCTTCCTGGCCGTCGGCACCCTGGTCGCCATGGGCACGCTGGACTGGGTCCTGCTGCTCGTCGTGCTCGCCACCTTCACGATCGCCGGTGTCGGCATCTTCCTGTGCGTACGGTCGATCCGCGGTGGTGTGGAACGCCAGCAGCACGCCATCGGGACGATGTCGCAGCAGATGACGGCGGCGGTGCTGTCACTGCCCACGGTCAAGGCGTTCCTCGCCGAACGCCAGGTGGCGTCCACGGTCGGCCACAGCGTCGAAGACGCGCGCCGGGCCGCCGTATCGGTCGCGCGGATGTCCGCCCTGGTCGGACCCACGATGCAGCTCGGCCAGCAGCTCTCGATCATCGCGGTGATGGTCACCAGCGGTGCCCGGCTCGCTTCCGGGGACCTGGGCATCGGCGAGTTCGCCGCCTTCATCGTCTACCTGCTGCAACTCGTCGCGCCGCTGACCCTGCTGGTCTCGGGCGTGGCCCGGATGCAGAGCGGGCTGGCCGCTCGCGAACGTCTCAACAGTGTGCTCACCATCGCCCCGGAAGGCGTCGGGGCCGCCTCTCCGGTCGAGCCGTCACCGACCGCGCCCGCGGTGGAGTTCGACGCGGTCACCTACACGGACGGCGGGCGCACCATCATCCACGAGGCGTCCTTCGCGGCCCCCGCACGAGGGCTCACCGCCATCGTCGGGCCGTCCGGGGCGGGAAAGACGACATTGCTCGGGCTCACCGAGCGCTTCCTCCTGCCCGATTCGGGCCGTATCTCCGTATGCGGGTCGCCGGTCGAGCGGTGGCCCCTGCACCAGCTGCGCGGCGAGATCAACTACGTCGACCAGAGCTTCACGCTCGTCGAGGGCACGGTGCGGCAGAACCTCCAGCTCGGGCGGGACGAGGACCTGCCGGACGCGGAGCTGTGGCGGGCGCTGGAGACGCTGGCGCTGCGCGGCGCCGTGGAAGCGCTGCCGGACGGTCTGGACACCGAGCTGGGACGGGCCGAGGATCTGTCGGGAGGCCAGCGGCAGCGGCTGGCGGCCGCCCGGGTCCTGCTGCGGGACACCCGCATCGTCATCTTCGACGAACCGACCTCGCAGCTCGACAGCGAGAACGAGGAACGGCTGCGGGCGCTGATGCGCGCGCTGGCGGCCGAGCGCGCGGTGATCGTGGTCGCGCACCGCATCTCCACGGTGCAGGACGCCGATCTGATCGTGGTCGTGGACGAGGGACACATCGTCGACCGGGGTACGCACGAGGAGTTGCTGACGCGCTCGGCGCTCTACCAGGAGCTGGTGCACGGACAGTCCCTGCGCGGCGGTCCGGCGAGGCGGGCGGTCGGCACTCCGGTGCCTGTCGGCGCCGCCCCGTCCGGTGGCGCCGCACCGTCCGGCGGCCCGGTGCCGCCCGCTCCGGTGGCCGGGACGGCGGGCCGGTGAGCGGTACGGCGGGCAGTACGGCGGGCGCGGCCGGACCGGTGGGGACGCGGCGCCTGCTGGTGATCGGGACGGGTTCGGTGACCGCAGCCCATCTGCCGTTCTGGGCCAGCTGGCTGAAGGTCGGGCACCCCGGCACGGAGGTGCGGTACGTACTGACCGGGGCGGCCACCAGGTTCGTCACCCGGGAGGCGCTGGTCGCCATCGGCGGCTGTGAGGTGCTGGCGGACCGATGGCCCGACGAGCCGGAGCCGCGCGCCCGGCATGTGGACCTCGCGCAGTGGCCCGACGCGGTCGTGGTGCTGCCCGCGACGCTGAACTACCTGGCCAGACTGGCCATCGGGCTGGGCGACTCGCCCTCCCTCCTCGCGCTTCAGTGCACGCGGGCGGCGATCGCGCTGGCGCCCGCGCTGCCGCCCGGCGGCGCGGAGAGCGCGGCGTACGAGGAACACACCGCCAAGCTCGGCGCGCGGCGCAACGTGATCGTCGTCCCACCCCATCCCGGCCGCAGTACGACCAGCGGGAAGCGCGAGGCGTGGGCCCCGGCGTCCTTCCCCGACGTGCTGGCCGCGGCCGACCGGCTGCGGGCGGAGCTGGGGGCACCGGCCTCCGGCGGTCCGGCCGGGCCGAGCGGGAACACCCACCCACCTGACACCTCGCGGAGGCAGCCATGACCGCCGGAACCCCTGGGCAGACCGGGCACAAGGACGCGAAGCCGGGCGGGGCCGGCGCGTACGGCGAGTCGCTGGCGGACGTCTACGACTCGCTCTACCCCGCCACCGGCCCCGCCATCGACTCCATGGTCGCCTTCCTCCAGGAGCTGTGCCCCGCCCCCGCCTCGCTGCTCGAACTGGGAGTCGGTACCGGTCGCCTGGCGATCCCGCTGGCCGGGCACGGCTACCGGGTGCACGGTGTGGACGCGTCCCCCGCGATGCTGGCGAAGCTCCACGAGAACGACCCCACGGGCGGTGTCACCACGTCGGTGGGCGACTTCAGTGCGCTGGCCGTCGAGGGGCGGTACGACCTCGTCCTCACCGCGCTCAACACCTTCTTCATGCTGCCCACCCAGGAGCAGCAGATCAACTGCCTCCGCGGCATCCACGACGCCCTGGCGGACGGCGGGGTCGCGGTCTTCGAGACGTACAACCCGCAGACGTACCACCGGCTCACCGAGGCGACGACCCGGGTCGGCCATCTGGCGCCGGACGCGTTGCTGCTCGACACGATCCAGGTGAACCAGTCGCTCCAGTCCGTCCTGGTCGTCCACACGATCATGGGCCCCGGTGGGCTGCGGAAGGTGCCGGAGGTCAGCCGGTACGCCTGGCCTGCGGAGTTCGACGTGATGGCCCGGCTCGCGGGACTGCGGGTGACCGGCCGCTGGGCCGACTGGGACCGCGGTCAGGTGACGGATCAGGCGGAGAAGCATGTCTATGTGGTGGAGCGCCAAAGCGCATGACTAACTTGACGGAGTGATGTGTTAACACAATACTTCAGTGAGTTAACGCAGTGCCTTGGGAGGTGCGCGACATGGCTGTGCCGGTGCTGGAGGTCGACGGCGTACGGAAGAGTTATGGCAGGCGTCGGGCCGTCGACGGCATGACCTTCGACATCCGCGCCGGTGAGCTGTTCGGCTTCGTGGGAAGCAACGGAGCGGGCAAGACCACCACGATGCGGATCATCCTCGGAGTCCTCACACCCGACGCGGGCGAGGTCCGGTGGCTCGGCCGCCCGGTCGACTTCGCCGCCCGCAGGCAGTTCGGCTACATGCCCGAGGAGCGCGGTCTCTATCCGCGGATGAAGGTCCGCGAACACCTGCGGTATCTGGGCGAGCTGCACGGCCTGTCACCGGCGGCCGCGCGGGCGGCGGCGGGGCGGTGGATCGAGCGGCTGGAGCTCTCCACGTACGCCTCCGAGGAGGTCCAGAACCTCAGCCTCGGCAACCAGCAGCGGGTCCAGCTGGCCGCGGCGCTGGTCCATGGGCCGAAGGCGCTGGTGCTCGACGAGCCGTTCTCCGGCCTCGACCCGGTGGCGGTCGACACCATGCGCGACGTGCTCGCCGAACGGGCCGCCGACGGGGTCCCCGTCATGTTCTCCAGCCATCAGCTGTCGCTCGTCGAGCGCGTCTGCGACCGGGTCGGCATCGTCGGCGGCGGGCGGCTCATCGCCTGCGGGTCGGTCGAGGAGCTGAGCGAGAACGCCGATCGCCGACTGCTGGTCGACGCCCCGGAGGCGGGCGAGGACTGGGCCGCGGGGCTGGCGGGCGTGGAGGTCGTGAGCCGCGAGGGCACCCGTACCCGGCTCCGCCTGGCGAAGGGCGCGGACGACCAGCGGGTGCTCCACGCGGCGCTGGCCACCGGGCCGGTCTCGGCCTTCGTCTCCGAACATCCTCCGCTGACCGAGCTGTACCGCGATCTGATCACCAGAGCAGACGCGCCCGGGGAGGACGCCGGAGAGACGGCGCACCCGGGCGCATCGGCAGGGGAACCGGCGGGCGCCCCGGCAGGCGGGGGCGGCGAGCGATGAGCACGGTGACGCGTGCGCCGGGCGGAGCGACCGGCTCGGCGGACGATGGCCCCGGCGCGGACGACGGCCCCGGCGCCCTGTCGGCCCGCCGCGCCGTCGGCCTGGTCGCCCGGCGGGAGATCAGCAGCAGGATGCGGACGAAGTCCTTCGTGATGAGCACCCTGGGCCTGTTGCTCGGACTCGGCGTCTACGCCCTGATCATTCTCGCCTCCGATGGGGGGCCGACCAGGGTCGGCGTCGAGCGGGAGGCCTCGGCGACGCGCCCGGTGCTCGCCGCGGTGGCCGAAGAGGCGGGCGACTTCGAGTTCGTCGCCGTCGACGGCGACCGTACCGACCGGCTCCTGCGCGAGGGGGAACTCTCCGCCGTGATCGGCCGCACCGGCGGGCAGCTCACGCTGTCCGTGGAACGTGAAGCGGACGAGGACCTGCTCGCGGTGGTGCGTGCCGCGGCCGCCGAGGAGCGCACCACCAGGGAACTGGAGCGCGCGGGGGTGGACCCCGTGGAATTCCGGGAGCAGGTGGCGTCGTCCACCGTGAAGGTCGACGCCCTGGAGCCGTCGGAGACCAGCGCGGCCGAGCAGTTCGCGCTGATCCTCACCTCCACCGGACTGCTGTACTTCTTCTTCGTCTTCTACGGGATCATGCTGGCGCAGGGCGTGGTGGAGGAGAAGACCAGTCGTGTGGTGGAGCTGCTCCTCTCCACCATCCGCCCCTGGCAGCTTCTCGCCGGGAAACTGATCGGTGTGGCCGTGGCCGGGCTGACCCAGCTCGTGGTGCTCGGCGGAGCCGCGGTGGCGCTCGCCCAGGGCACCGGCTCCATCACCCTGCCGACCGCCGTGGGCGGGACGCTGGTGACGCTGGGCACCTGGTTCCTGCTCGGCTTCTTCCTCTTCGCCGCGATGCTGGCCGCGGCGGCCGCGCGGGTCTCACGGCAGGAGGACCTCCAGGGGGTGGTGCAACCGGTGATGCTGCTCATCACCGCGCCGTTCGTGCTGGGCATCGCCCTGTTGAGCAAGAACGCCCACGACCCGGTGATCGAGTGGCTGTCGCTCGTACCGCCGCTCAGCCCGATCCTGATGCCCGCACGCATGCTGCTCGGCATCGCCCCGGTCTGGCAGATCGCGCTCTCCCTGGTGCTGGCGGCCGCCGCCCTGGCCGGGATGACCCGTATCGCCGGACGCATGTACGCCAACAGCGTGCTGCGCAGCGGCTCCCGCGTTCCGCTCGCCGAGGCGCTGCGGCTGCGTTAGCCCCTATGCGGAACCTATTCGGAACCTTTCGGAACCTATTTCGGAACACACCAACCGGCCCCCGGGCCACCTGACACCGTAGGAGACCTCATGAGCACCGCCCTCTGGATCGCCGTCGGCATCGCCGTTCTCGTCGCCGTTGTCGCGGGGATCAAGAAGAGCCGGGACTGACTTACCTGATTGGCCCACTCAGAAGTCGAGTTCGTCGGTGGCACCGCGGCGCAGCGGTGCCACCGCCGCGTCGTCGGCGACGATCACACCCGTAAAACCGGCGGGCCGGAAGAACCGGCGGGCCGCCTCGCCGACCGCGTCGTACGGCACGCCTTCCATCAGCGGTCCCCAGTGGTGCAGCCAGTCGGAGGCGACCCCGATGTGCAGCAGGTTCGCCAGACCGGACGCCAGCGCGCCCGGTGACGACATCGCCGTCGCGGTGGAACCGGCCGCGTAACTCCTGGCGGCGTCGACCTCCCGTACCGACGGCGGCTCGGTCGCCATGCGCTCCAGCTCTTCCTTGATCACCGCGAGGGCGGGCACGGTGTGCTCGGCGGCGGTGTCGGCCTCGACCATCAGCGTCGAGGCCCCCGGTACCGACTCCACACCCGAACCGAGCTGATAGGCGTACCCCTCGTCCTCGCGCAGACGCGCGACCAGCCGGGAGGCGAAGGACCCGCCGAAGACCAACTGGGCCAGGTGCAGGGCCGGGTAGCCCGGGTCCGTTCGGGGCAGCGCGGGGGTGGCCAGCCGGATCACGCTCTGGACGGACCCGGGCCGGGCCACCCGGAGCAGCGGCCCGCCCGCGAACCACGGCGGCACCTCGGGTATGTCACCGTCCGGCCCCGCCTCCCACGACCCGAACGCGTCCGTGACCGTGGCGACGGCTTCCTCCGGCCTCAGGTCTCCGACCAGTACCAGCACCGCGCCTTCGGCCCCCAGGTGCCGCGCGTGCAGCTTCGCCAGGTCGTCCGGTGTGCAGGCGGCGGCCAGTTCGGGCGTCGGCTGCCGCCGGGCGGCGGTCTCCTCGCCGTACCGCCGTCGCAGCAGCGCGTGCTGGGCGAGGGCCGCGGGCTGGTGGGTGGCCAGCCGGATACGGCGTGCAAGCCGTATCCGTTCGGGCGTGACGACGTCCTCCGTCAGCCGCGGCTCGCGGACGGACTCGGCCAGCAGGGCGAGTACGGGCGGCAGGGCGTCGGCCATGGTGTGCCCGGCGACGGTGAGTTTGCCGGCGTCCGCGGCGGCGTTCAGGGTGGCGCCGTGCGCGGCGAGCGCCGCGTCGTAGCCGTCCGCGTCCCGGTGCGCGGAGCCCTGCAACAGGACCCCGGCCAGCAGTTGGCACAGCGCCACGTCGCCGGGGCTCGTGGCGGTGTACGGGACGGTGAGCCGGATCTCGACGAGGGGGACGACAGGGGCCGAACAGACCACCACGCGCAGCCCGTTGCCGAGAGTGATGTCGACGTCGGGCAGCGGCAGCCGCCCGGTCATGCCGCCTTCTCCCGCTTCTCCCGCGGCTCCCGTTTCTCTCGCGCGCTGCCCCGAGGCGCGGCTTCTCCCGCTTCTCCCGCTTCTCCCGGTTCTCCCGGTTCTCCCGGTACGAAGCGCACGACCGCCCGGTGCGAGGACCTGAGCCGGGCGGCAGCCCGGCTCACCTGTTCACCGCTCACCCCGGTCCGCACCAGCTCCGGCAGCGCCTGGGTCAACTCGGCCTCGCCAAACAGCGCTTCGCGCAGACCGAGCAACTGTGCCCGGGTGCCCGGATCGCCGAGCTCGCGCAGCGACCCGGCGGCCCAGCGGGCGGTCGTGGCGCGCAGCAGGCCGCCATCGACCTCGTCCCTCGCCAGCGCCTCCAGCGTGCTGTCCAGTGCGGCCAGGACGTCCTCGGCGCCGTGCTCGTGCTCGTGCACGGCGAACAGCGTCAGCAGATCGGGCCCCGCCGTGTCCAGCGGCAGCCCGAACAGACCGCAGCCCACCGACAGGCTGGACACGCCCGCGGCGGCGGTCGGCCCCCGGCGCAGCAAGGCGTGCCTGCCCTGTCCGAGCAGCGCGGCCAGTACGAGGTGGGCGAGATAGCCGGCGCGCTCGGTGACCGGGTCCGGCATCCGGTAGCCCACCGCCACCGCGGGCGACCCGGCGTGCGGGTCGGCGACCGTCAGCCGCCGCTCCTCTCGCGGCAACGGCTCGTGCACGTCGGGCGCGGCCACCGGCGGACGCGCCGACAGGCGCTCGAAGTGGCTGCGGACGAGACGCTCCGCCGTGCCCGGGTCGAACGCACCGGTCAGGGTCACCACGGTATTTGCGGGGCCGTAGTGGTCGGCGAAAAACCTCTCGCACAGCGGGATGTCGAATGCTGCCAGATCGACGGTTTCGCCGTACCCGTCCCTGGTGTTCTCCGCACGACGGTGCAGGGCACGCGGCAGCACCCAGGGGAAAGCGCCGTAGGGGCGATTGCGGACCATGAGGCGGATCTCCTCGTCGATCACCGCGGTCTGTGTGCGCAGGTTTCGCTCGGAAATGCGAGGCGAGCGCATTCGGTCCGCTTCGAGCGCGAGCAGCATTTCCAATGCGGAGGCCGGGGCGGCGGCGTAGTAGACCGTCACATCCTGGCGGGTCCTGGCGTCGCCGAAGCCGCCGGCGCGCTGCACCTGGGGCAGGTACCCCTCGGGTGCGGCACGGCGGCCGCCCTGGAACACCAGGTGTTCGAAGAGGTGTGCGAGGCCCGTATGTCCTTTTGGTTCGGTCCGGAAACCGACGCCGTAGTGCACCGCGACGCCGATCGACGCGCCGACGGGATTCGGTGCCATCAGCACCCGCAGGCCATTGTCCAATACCAGGCGGCGCAGCTGATTTCGGGTCACCCGGTCGAGTAAAGCACGAGTCAAGTACCGGCTCAACGGGGAGCGTTGACCGATAGCGGCCAGTGTCCGCATGCGGTCAATCCCATTGCCATCGTGCGTCGGTCAGGGAATGGTTCTGTCGCGGCCGGAGGGCGTGATCGATGAAATCGCCGAACCGGTCGCCACTCAATTCCACTATCACCAACGGGAGTCATTATGAACACCCAGGCCCTCATCAGCGGCTACTCCGCCTACGCCGACGCCGACGAGATCGTTCCGGCGGTGGAGGCTCCGGGCGCCACCATCACCATCACCACCTCGTCGCAGGCCTGCATCTCCGCCGCGTCCGCCGTCTCGGCCGTGTCGGTCGACAACACCTTCGATCACTCCTGCTGACCCAGGTGATCCCGCTGGACCGCGTGACCCGCTGAGAAGCAGGGCGGGTGCCCACCGCCGCAATCGGTGGGCACCCGCCCTGCCGCACGAGAACCGGGTCGCCGGTCTCCGCCTGTCGGGTCACTCGTCCTGTCGGATCACTCGTCGTGATCTGCCTCGGCGTCCTCGACGCCCGCACCGGACAACCCCAGGATGATGGAGGGCAGCGCCGATGACGTCAGCATCAGCGTCGTCAGCAGCGCGGGCATGCGCTCGATCATCGCGGGCTCGTTCTGGAAGGCGACCATGAGCAGGACGACGGCCATACCGGCGCCGACCGCGCACTGATATCCGATGAAGGAGACGCGGTCGCGCAGCCCGCGCTCGCGTTCGTCCAGTCCCTCTCGCGGCCGTTCTGCCACGCCGCGGGTCATCGAGCGCAGCACGCCCCACATCAGCAGCCAGACGGCGAAGGCCACGAGCCACCATGAGTCGGAGAACGCGTTGCCCTCGGAGATCAGCGACAGCACCACCATGGCCGCGCTCAGCGCGCAGAGCGAGAGCGCCACGGGGGACGAGGGGCTGCGGACCAGATCCGTCGTCCCGTCAGAACCTTGCCGACTCACGAGCGTGCCTCCTTGTTGTACAGCTGGGCGGACAGCGGGGCGAAGGGCTTGCGGCTGAAGATCGCCTCGATCGGAAGCTCGAACACGTCGCTGAACCGGAACGCCAGATCGAGGCTCGGGAAGTAGTCGCCCCGCTCGATGGCACCGATGGTCTGCGGGTGCACCTCCACCGACTTGGCCAGCGCGACCCTGCTGAGGCCGCGCTCCGCGCGGAGCACTCTCAGCTGGTTGTAGATCGGCATTCCCTCGCGATGGCTCACTGGGCTCATGCAAGGAATGTAGTGGAAACACAACAGTTCGTCAAGGAAAAGCAACGGCTCTGGCGGCTCTGGCAGGAGTCACCGCACCAGAGACAAGGGAAGGTGTGCTACCCGTGACCACCGATGCGAACGTGCTCCCGAGCGTGCTCGTGCCCGACATGCCGGACACCCCGGACGCCCTGCGGCCCCACGCCGAGCTGGTACGCGACACCGGTGCGCGCCGCCTGTGGACCGGGCAGTCGCTCAAGGTGGAGACCCACCAGGCGTTCGCCCATCTCGCCGGTGCGGGCGTACGCGTCCCCATCGGCACCAGCGTGACCCTGATGCCGCTGCGCCACCCCTACGAGGCCGCCCTCCAGGCGCGCTCACTGGCCCTGATGACCGGTCTGCCGGTGGTGGCCGGATACGGCGTCGGCGCACCGGCGTTCGTGCGCGGCCTCAACGGACGCCCGTATCCCAGCCCGCGAACGATGGCCGCGGACTACCTGCGCACGGTCCGCTCCCTGCTCGACGGGAAGGTCGTCGACCACGCGGGCGACTACCACGCCCTGCGGGGGCGGCTCATACCCATGGAACACCCCGGCGTGGAGGTCGGCGTGGGCGTGCTGCGCCCCAATATGGCGCGCACCGCCGGCGGCGTCGCCGATGTCGCCATCACCTGGATGACCCCGCCCGGATACGTCGCCGAGACCCTGCTGCCCGCCCTGGAGGAAGGGGCCAAGGACAGGGACGCCCGCTGCCGCGTCGCGACCGTCGTTCATGTCGCGGTGGAGCGCGGCGGCCGGGACCCGTACGTGCTCGCCCACACCGCCGCCTCCGGGCACCTCTCGGCCGACCACTACACGGACATGCTGCGCCGGGCCGGTGTACCGGCCGAATCGTCCGACCCGAGGGCCGGTGCCCTCTCCCTGGTGGACAGCGGTACGTACGTATTCGGCTCGGCGGACCACATCGCCGCCCGGCTCGACGAGTACCGGGACGCCGGGGTGGACGAGGTGATCCTCAACTGCGCCGGGGTGGCCTTCACCGAGGGCCGGGACGCGGCGTTCCGCGATGCCCGGGAGATCATCGAGGCGGTCCGGCGGCGGCACGGTGGCTGAGCCTTCGGAAGGAGAGCCCGTCACCGTACGCGAATACGGCACCCGCTATCTGCGGATCACCGTGCGCTACCACGGGAACAGCGGATTCAGCTGGCTGCGCGCCCCCGGCCCGGCCCACACCCGTCCGCAGCGCCTGCCCCCGACGGCGGTCGGCGCGGCACTGCGCCGCGTCGACACCGCCGCCACCCGTACCGGCGACGCCTCCGAAGACCGGCGCGGTGCCCGGCTCGCCCTGGGGGAGTGGGCCGTCGCCCCCGCGTCGCGGGATGAGACACGGCCGAGCGCGCGGCCCGGTGTGCTGTACCGCGTGCCGGGCGCCGTCTCGGTGGCCCGGCTGCTGCCCTCCGGCGACGACACCGCCTTCCGGCTCTCGTCAAGTGCCCTGGCGGACGCGGGCAGGACATTGCGGCGGCTGCACCGGGAGCCGTGGGAACTGCCTGAGCGGCCGCCGCATCACGGCGTGCGACGGCTCCTCACCTGGATCTCCGGAGAGGCCTCCGGAGACTTCTCCGGGGAGGAGAACCCCCCTGAGGCGACGCGGCTGCGCGCGCTGGCCCGCACCCGGCTCGGCCCCTCGCTGTGGGCCCGGCTGACGGACTGGGCCGAGGCGGCGAACGAACCACCCGGCGGAGGTGCCGTCCTGGTGCACGGCGCGCCCAGCACCGGCTGGCTGGTCCCCTCCCCGACGGGTGGTCACCCCGCCCTGCTCACCGGGGAGGAGACCACCGGGGGCGATCCCGCCCTTGATCTCGGCTGGCTCCTCGGCGAACTGCACGAACTGCGCGCCGCCGCCGCACGCGGCCTCGGCTCCGCCGGACAGGGCCCGCCGGTCGACTACGCGATCGCGGCCCACGCCCTGCTCTCCGGTTACACCGGCGGCGACGGCACCGCCGCCGTCCCGCCCGGCACCGCACGCGCGGCCACGCTTCGACTGGCCGTCCACATGCGGGACTTCGCCTCGTTCGTCGGCTGGCACGAGGACCTGCGCCACTACTGCGACCTGCTCGCGGAAACGCTCACCGAGGACGGCGCCCCCGCGCTCCAGTGGGCCACGCCCGCGGAGAAGCCGGGCGGTCCGGGGCGACCTGGGTGACGGGCACAGCCACCGCAGCCCATCCAGCAGCCGTCAGCTGCCCGCGACGACTGTCGTCGTCACCGTCACCGCGATGATCGTCGCCAGTGCGTCCTCGGCGGCCTTCACAGCCTGGCGAACCGCCGTCGCGGACCACTGGCCGCGTGAGACCGACTCCATGGCCGCCGCGACCCGGCGCGCGTCGGCGTCCGGGAACGCCAGACGGTGCAGCTTCGCTCCGTGCAGCAGAGCCACCAGGCTCGCCGTACGGGCATCCGGCGTCGCGCCCCGCAGGACGACCGCGTCGAGGCGCTGCCGCACCGCCGCCTCCACCGAGCCGTCGGCCTCCGGGTAGCGGCGCACCGGGAAGAGGCCGAGCACCTTCTTCTTCTCCTCCCGGACCAGCCCCTTCTCGACCAGCCCCGCGTTCGCCCGGGCCACCGCGTCCGTCTTCCCCTGGGTGATCCAGTCCTTGGCCTTGCCCGGACGGTCCTTGCCACCGATGGCGGCGAGCGCGCTGTCGAGCCCGGGCTCGCCCAGCGGCGTCGCGTCGATGACGGTGACCTTGTCGTCGGCCACGTCGATCCGACCGGCGAGGGCGAGTTCCACCAGCGAGGCGGCGGAGATCGCCAGCGCCACCTTCGCCGACTCCTTGGCGGTACCGGACTCGTCGTCCAACGAGAGGAGCAGAAGCTGCTCGCCCAGCGTGGTGGGGAGTTCCACGGGCGCGTCCATCGGTGTGTCCATTCCCCCAGTGTGCGGGTGCGGCCGCTCATTGGTGATGAGGAGCCCCGTACTGCGATTCTTCCAGCGCTGTCAGATGGCGCCCAGGTCGACGGTGACGGAGAAGGGTGCGGCGGCCTTGATCGTGCCGGTGAACATCTCACCGTCCCGGTAGGTCTTGGTGGCGGGGTCGAGTACGTAGGTGTAGATGATGGGGACACCGGTGGCGGCCTGCTCGATGCGCCAGTAGAAGGGGATGCCGGCCTTGGCGTACTGGTCGACCTTCACGATCCGGTCGGTGGTCTCCGAGCCGGGCGACACGACCTCGACGACCAGGAGTACGTGTTCGGGGCGGGTGGGCGTGAGGTCGATGGTCTCCGCCCGGTAGACGACGACGTCCGGGCGGCGGTTGGTGAGTGGAACGTCCTGCAGGCGGACGTCGAAGTCAGTGTCGGCGTTCCAGTCCGGGCCTGCGGCGGCGTCCAGGGCATTGGCCAGGATTCGGGCCAGCCGGTTGTGCCGCTTGGGCACGCTCGGGCTCACGACGACCATCCCGTCCACGATCTCGATGCCGGCGCACTGCTCGTCGGACCAGGAGTCGTACTGCTCCGCGCTGATCTGTGTGTGCATCCACGCGGGCGCCACCATCTCGGCGGTCATGGTGTACCTCTTTCGAGGAGCCTCGACAGGTCCAGCGCTGCTGGGCTCAGCGTACTGTCCTGTGATGCCGGGGCGCCGGATTCGGGAGAGTGCGATGGCCTCCCCTTCTCTCGTTGAACCTTTCCGGGCGGGGGCCGGGTGGTGTGAGAGGCTGGCCGCATGAATCGGTTGGGTGGCGCGACCTCGCCCTATCTGCTCCAGCACGCCGAGAATCCCGTCGATTGGTGGCCCTGGGAGTCGGGTGCCTTCGAGGAGGCGCGGCGTCGTGGTGTGCCGATTCTGTTGTCGGTCGGTTATTCGGCGTGCCACTGGTGCCATGTCATGGCGCACGAGTCCTTCGAGGACACCGAGACGGCGGAGTATCTGAACGCCCACTTCGTGTCCGTCAAGGTCGACCGCGAGGAGCGGCCCGACGTCGACGCCGTCTATATGGAGGCGGTGCAGGCGGCGACCGGGCAGGGCGGGTGGCCGATGACGGTGTTTCTGACGCCCGATGCCGAGCCCTTCTACTTCGGGACCTACTTCCCGCCCCGGGCCCGGCCCGGTGTGCCCTCGTTCCGGCAGGTGCTGGAGGGGGTGCGGGCCGCGTGGGCCGACCGGCGGGACGAGGTCCGGGATGTGGCCGGGAAGATCGTGCGGGACCTGGCCGAGCGCACCGGTATCGCGCTGGGCTCCGGTGCGCCGCAGCCGCCCGGTGCGGAGGATCTGGCCGCCGCGCTGATGGGGCTGACCCGGGAATTCGACGCCGTGCGCGGCGGGTTCGGCGGGGCGCCGAAGTTCCCGCCGTCCATGGCGTTGGAGTTCCTGCTGCGCCACCACGCCCGGACCGGTTCCGAGGGCGCGTTGCAGATGGTGCAGGCCACCTGTGAGGCGATGGCCCGGGGCGGTATCTACGACCAGCTCGGGGGCGGGTTCGCGCGGTACTCGGTTGATGCGGAATGGATCGTTCCGCACTTCGAGAAGATGCTGTACGACAACGCGCTGCTGTGCCGCGTCTACGCCCACCTCTGGCGGGCCACCGGATCGGATCTCGCGCGCCGTGTCGCCCTGGAGACCGCCGACTTCCTGGTCCGCGAGCTGCGCACCGAGCAGGGCGGGTTCGCCTCCGCGCTGGACGCCGACAGTGACGACGGCACCGGGCGGCACGTCGAGGGCGCGTACTACGTCTGGACGGCCGGGCAGCTGCGCGAGGTGCTGGGCGAGGCGGACGCCGAGTGGGCCGCCGCGTACTTCGGGGTGACCGAGGAGGGCACCTTCGAGGAGGGTGCGTCCGTCCTTCAGCTGCCCGATGGCGCGCGCCCGGCCGACGCCGACCGGCTCGCCTCCGTACGGGAGCGGCTGCTGGCCGCGCGGGAGCGGCGGGAGCGGCCCGGCCGCGACGACAAGGTCGTGGCCGCCTGGAACGGGCTGGCCATCGCCGCCCTCGCCGAGACCGGCGCCTACTTCGACCGCCCCGACCTGGTCGAGGCCGCGACCGAGGCCGCCGATCTGCTCGTACGCCTGCACATGGACACCGGCGGGCGGCTCGCCCGCACCTCGCTGGGCGGCGCCGTGGGCGCCCACGCGGGCGTGCTGGAGGACTACGCCGATGTGGCCGAGGGCTTCCTCGCGCTGTCCGCGGTCTCCGGCGAGGGCGTGTGGGTCGAGTTCGCGGGGCTGCTCCTGGACACCGTGCTGCACCACTTCGCGGCCGAGGACGGCACCCTGTTCGACACCGCCGACGACGCCGAGGCGCTCATCCGACGGCCCCAGGACCCGACCGACAACTCCGTCCCCTCCGGGTGGACGGCGGCCGCCGGGGCGCTGCTGTCCTACGCCGCCATCGCGGGGAGCGGCCGCCACCGGGACGCGGCCGAGCGGGCGCTGGGTGTGGTGCGGGCGCTGGGCGCGCGGGTGCCGCGGTTCATCGGCTGGGGTCTCGCGGTGGCCGAGGCGCGGCTCGACGGGCCGCGCGAGGTGGCCGTCGTCGGACCGGACGGCGACCCCGGGACCCGCGCCCTGCACCGGGCCGCGCTGCTGGGCACGGCGCCGGGAGCGGTGATCGCGGTGGGCGCGCCCGGCTCCGACGAGGTGCCGCTGCTGGAGGGGCGGGTGCTGCTGGAGGGGCGCCCTGCGGCGTACGTCTGCCGCCACTTCACGTGTGACGCCCCGACGGCGGACGTCGCGGCGCTGACGGCCCGGCTCGGGAGCTGACAGCTGCTGACCAGCGGCTGACGGCTGACAGCGGCTGGCGGCGCGGGCTGACCGGCTGACGGCGGCTGACGCCGGGAAATCGGCCGCGGCGCGCTACAGCGGCAGGCCTCGGGCGAGCATGCCAAGGGCGCGGTCGACGCTGTCCTCCATGGCCTCCACCCGGTGGTGGTCGAAGCAGTGGTAGACCGCTTCCTGGAGGGCGCCCAGGACCGCTCCGACGAGCACCCGCACCTCGAAGTCCTCCGGTGACCGGCCGCTGCGCTCGGCCAGGACCTCTCCCAGCAGGATGCCGGTTTTGGTCATGCCCGCGCCCATGCGGGCGCGCAGCGCCGGGACCTGGCGCATCAGGGTGAGGCGGGTCAGCATCTCCTCGCGCTCGTCATCGGTGAGCTGCCGCGCCATGTCGATCAGGACGCGCCGCAGGGAGGAGACCGGCGGCTCGTCCAGCGGCCGGTCGCGGACCGCGGCGGCCATGGCCGCGTCGTACTCGTCCGTGAGGACGATGTCCTCCTTGGTGGGGAAGTAGCGGAAGACGGTGCTGGGAGAGACGTCGGCGGCCTCCGCGATCCGGTCCACCGGGGTCGCGTCATAGCCCTGTTCCGCGAACAGCCGGTAGGCGGCCCGCCGGATCGCCTGCCGGGTCTGGATCTTCTTGCGTTCGCGCAGTCCGGGCCGGGGCCCGGTGGGGGTGGTGTGTGCGGAGGCCATGTCGATCATTGTCGGGTACCGCCGGACGGTCAGGAGTGCTGATAGGCAACCAGCGAGATGCCGACGTAGTGCACGACGAAGGCGGCGAGGGTGAACGAGTGGAACACCTCGTGGAAGCCGAACCAGCGGGGTGAGGGGTTGGGGCGCTTCGTTCCGTAGATCACCGCGCCCGCGCTGTAGAGCAGGCCGCCGACGACGATCAGTGTCATGACGGCGATGCCGCCGGTGCGCAGGAAGTCCGGCAGGAAGAACACCGCCGCCCAGCCCAGGGCGATGTAGCACGGGGTGTAGAGCCAGCGCGGGGCGCCGACCCAGAACACCCGGAACGCGATACCGGCGAGCGCTCCGGCCCACACCAGCCAGAGCAGCATCTGCTGTTTGCCGTGCGGGAGGAGCAGCATCGTGAAGGGCGTATAGGTGCCCGCGATGATCAGGAAAATATTGGCGTGATCCAGGCGGCGCAGCACCGCCGTGGCGCGCGGGCCCCAATTGCCCCGGTGGTACAGGGCGCTCGTGCCGAAGAGCGCGCAGGCGGTGAGGGTGAAGATCGCGCACGCGACGCGTCCGCGGGGGCTGTCGGCGAGGGCGGTGAGCACCACTCCGGCGATGAGCGCGGCGGGGAACATGGCGGCGTGCAGCCAGCCGCGCAGCATGGGTTTGAGGGGGAGAGGAATTGCCTCGGGCCCTGGAGGTTGGTCAACGGCGGCGTCGGGCGCGGCTGCAGTCATGGCGCTCATGCTACCGAGACCACCGAACGTTACCGGTTCGTGTCGAGTGGTGATGGTCACGAAGGCGCCCACTGGACAGATGGCTCGCATCGTCGGATGATCAAATGAGCGCGGTCGGCACCGGATGAGCTGAGCATCCGGGTCGCAGCCCCCAAGGGGTAGCTGTCTCCATATGCGGATGTGCGTGCACACATTCGCCCAAACCCTCAAACCAAGACGCCGGAGCAGTGCGGTTCCGGCGGGATGGAGCGATCGTGGCGCCCAGCAATGTGGCTTCAACCCTCACCACGGCCCCGACCGGTCACCAGGAACTGATCTCCTGGGTCGGCGAGATCGCCGCCCTCACCCAGCCCGATGAAGTGGTGTGGTGTGACGGTTCGGAGTCGGAGTACGACCGTCTGTGTGCGCAGCTCGTCGAGAAGGGCACGTTCAAACGTCTCGACCCGATCAAGCGCCCCAACTCGTACTACGCGGCCTCCGACCCCAGCGATGTGGCGCGCGTCGAGGACCGCACCTTCATCTGCTCCGAGAAGGAGGCGGACGCGGGTCCGACGAACCACTGGAAAGACCCCGCCGAGATGCGCCGTATCTTCACGGGCGAACAGGGCGTGTTCCGGGGCTCGATGCGCGGCCGCACCATGTACGTCGTCCCGTTCTGCATGGGCCCGCTCGGATCGCCGCTGTCCGCGATCGGCGTCGAGATCACCGACTCCGCGTACGTCGCCGCCTCCATGCGCACCATGACCCGCATGGGACAGGAGGTCCTCGACGTTCTGGGGGACAAGGGCTTCTTCGTGAAGGCCGTCCACACCCTCGGCGCCCCGCTGGAGCCGGGCCAGGACGACGTTCCGTGGCCGTGCAACAGCACCAAGTACATCTCGCACTTCCCGGAGACCCGGGAGATCTGGTCGTACGGCTCCGGCTACGGCGGCAACGCGCTGCTCGGCAAGAAGTGCTACGCCCTGCGCATCGCCTCCGTCATGGCGCGTGACGAGGGCTGGCTCGCCGAGCACATGCTGATCCTCAAGCTCACCCCGCCGCGCGGGGAGGCCAAGTACGTCGCCGCGGCGTTCCCGAGTGCGTGCGGCAAGACCAACCTCGCGATGCTGGAGCCGACCATCCCCGGCTGGACGGTCGAGACGATCGGCGACGACATCGCCTGGATGCAGTTCGGCGAGGACGGCCAGCTGTACGCGATCAACCCCGAGGCGGGCTTCTTCGGCGTCGCGCCCGGCACCGGTGAGCACACCAACGCCAACGCGATGAAGACCCTGTGGGGCAACTCCGTCTTCACCAACGTCGCGCTCACCGACGACGGCGACGTGTGGTGGGAGGGCATGACCGAGGAGGCGCCCGCCCACCTCACCGACTGGAAGGGCAACGACTGGACCCCGGCGAGCGAGACGCCCGCGGCCCACCCCAACGCCCGCTTCACCGTGCCCGCCGGACAGTGCCCGATCATCGCGCCCGAGTGGGAGGACCCCAAGGGCGTGCCGATCTCGGCCATCCTCTTCGGCGGCCGCCGCGCCAGCGCGGTCCCGCTCGTCACCGAGTCCTTCGACTGGCAGCACGGCGTCTTCCTCGGCGCGAACGTGGCCAGCGAGAAGACCGCGGCCGCCGAGGGCAAGGTCGGTGAGCTGCGCCGCGACCCGTTCGCGATGCTGCCGTTCTGCGGCTACAACATGGGCGACTACATGGCCCACTGGGTCGAGGTCGGCAAGAAATCCGACCCCGAGGCCGCGGCCAAGCTGCCGAAGATCTACTACGTCAACTGGTTCCGCAAGGACGCCGGCGGGCGCTTCGTGTGGCCGGGCTTCGGCGAGAACAGCCGGGTGCTGAAGTGGATCGTGGACCGGCTGGACGGCAAGGCCGACGGGGTCGAGACCCCGATCGGCGTGCTGCCCACCCGTGACGCGCTCGACACCGAAGGCCTGGACCTCGACGACGCCTCGCTCGACCTGCTGCTCAGCGTCGACAAGGAGGTCTGGCGCGAGGAGGCGGCGCTGGTACCGGACCACCTGAACACCTTCGGTGACCACACGCCGAAGGAGATGTGGGACGAGTACCGGGCGCTGGTGCAGCGCCTGGGCTGAACCGCCAGGTCATGAGGCCGGGGCCCGCACCACGTGGTGCGGGCCCCGGCCTTTGTGCTGACGAAATCGCATAGTTGTCAGCTGTTATCGCATGAATGTCAGCTGTCAGCGCGTAGTTGTCGGCTGTCATCGAGGAGAGTCCCTACACGTCGGCGCCCGGCGGTTTTCGGGGCGGCGGCGGATGGTAGGCCTTCGACACCAGCACGATGGCCGAGGAGAGCACCACATGAGTGTCGCGCCCAGTGATTCCGTCGCCTTCAAGCCCTTCGCCTCCGCCCCAGGTGAGGCGAGCACCGACCGGGTCTCGGCGATCCGGCTCTCCCTGGTGTACCTGCCGCTGCACGCGCCCATCAGCGACGCCAAGGTGCTGACCGGCAGGCAGAAGCCGCTCACCGAAGTGGCCTTCCTCTTCGCGGAGATCAGGACCGAGGGCGGCCATCAGGGGCTGGGCTTCAGCTACTCCAAGCGGGCCGGTGGGCCCGCGCTGTACGCCCACGCCCAGGAGATCGCGCCCGAGCTGATCGGCGAGGACCCCAGCGACACCGGCCGGCTGTGGAACAAGCTGGTGTGGGCGGGCGCGTCCATGGGCCGCAGCGGAGCCGCCGTGCAGGCGGTCGCCGCGTTCGACATCGCGCTGTGGGACCTCAAGGCCCGGCGTGCCCGGCTGCCGCTGGCCAAGCTGCTGGGCGCCCACCGGGACGCGGTCAGCGTCTACAACACCTCCGGCGGTTTTCTCTCCACGCCCATCGAACAGGTGCTGGAGAACATCGACCTGGCCCGCTCCCGGGGCGTCGCGGGGATCAAGCTCAAGGTGGGCTCGCCGGACTGGCGTGTGGACCTCGCCCGGGTGGAGACCGTACGGGAGCATCTGGGAGACGGCGTTCCGCTGATGGTGGACGCCAACCAGCAGTGGGACCGGATCACCGCGACCCGGGTCGGCCGGGTGCTGGAGAAGTTCGACCTGACCTGGATCGAGGAGCCGCTCGACGCGTACGACGCCGAGGGGCACGCGGCCCTCGCCGCCACTCTGGACACCCCCATAGCCACCGGCGAGATGCTGACCAGCGCGCATGAGCACGCGGCGCTGATCGAGGCGGGCTCCTCCGACTTCGTGCAGCCCGACGCCCCGCGGGTCGGCGGCATCACCCCGTTCCTGCAGATCATGACGCTCGCCGACTACAAGGGCCGCAGCCTCGCCCCGCACTTCGCGATGGAGATCCACGTCCATCTCTCGGCGGCCTACCCGCGCACCGCGTGGGTCGAGCACTTCGAGTGGCTGGAGCCGCTGTTCAACGAGCGGCTGGAGCTGAGCGACGGCCGCATGGTCATCCCGGACCGCGCCGGTCTCGGCCTCTCGCTCAGCGATCAGGCGGCGGCCTGGACGAAGGAGGCGGCCCGCTTCGGCGAAGGCGCCTGAGCGGACGCCCGGGGCTGCCCTGGAGCGGATACCCGGGGCCGCCCTGGAGCGGATACCCGGGGCTGCCCGGGGTTGCCCAGGGCGTACCCGGGCTTCAGGCGGCGATGCTCAGCGCCGCCGCATGCGCCTCCAGACGCTCGGCGGTCAGCGCGGTGGCCGCCGCGTCGTCGCGCGAGGTGGCGGTGACCAGGGCCCAGCCCGCCAGGGTGTGGGCGCGCTGGTGGAGGGCGGCGACATGGGCCGGGTCGGCGTCGGCCGTGGTGGGGGCGGCGCGCAGCGGGGCGCGGCCGTCGCGCAGCCGTACGACCTGGTCGGCAAGGTGCTCGGCGGCCTCGTCCAGGGCCGGGCCCGGGGTGAGGGTGCGCAGTTCGTCGGTCACGGTCAGCAGCGCGGTCAGATGTCCGGCGAGCCGGATGTCCAGCTCCTCCTCGCGGGAGCGATGCGGGAAATCCGGCTCGGGCGCGGCCATGGTGTGGACCGACTTGGTGCGGATCGGCTCGTACATGGAGGGCCTCCAAACGTTCAGGAGGCCATCCTAACTTAGACGCAGTCTAAAGTTGAGCCCTCTACAGACATCCGGCCACGGAAATCCGGCCCGGCGGCGGGTCAGGGCTGGCTGTATCCGTCGAGGAAGTTCCCGATCCGGGTCACCGCTTCGGCCAGGTCCTTCTTCGCCGGGAGGGTGACGATGCGGAAGTGGTCCGGTTCCGGCCAGTTGAAGCCCGTGCCGTGCACGATCATGATCTTCTCGGCCCGCAGCAGGTCGAGCACCATCTGCCGGTCGTCCTTGATCTTGTAGACCTTGGGGTCCAGCTTCGGGAACGCGTACAGCGCGCCCTTCGGCTTCACGCAGCTCACGCCCGGGATCTGGGTCAGCAGCTCGTACGCCGTGTCGCGCTGCTCCAGCAGCCGCCCGCCCGGGAGCACCAGGTCGTTGATCGACTGACGGCCGCCGAGGGCGGTGGCCACCGCGTGCTGTGCGGGCATGTTGGCGCACAGCCGCATGTTGGCCAGGATCGTCAGCCCCTCCAGATAGCTGGAGGCGTGGGCCTTGGGGCCGCAGACCGCGAGCCAGCCGCTGCGGTAGCCCGCGACGCGGTAGGCCTTGGAGAGCCCGTTGAACGTCAGCGTCAGCAGGTCCGGGGCGATGACGGCGGTCGGGGTGTGGGTGGCGTCGTCGTAGAGGATCTTGTCGTAGATCTCGTCGGAGCAGATGATCAGCTGGTGGCGGCGGGCGATGTCGGTGATGCCGCGCAGCACCTCTTCGCTGTAGACGGCGCCCGTCGGGTTGTTCGGGTTGATGATGACGATCGCCTTGGTGCGGTCGGTCACCTTGCGCTCGATGTCGGCGAGGTCCGGCAGCCAGTCCGCCTGCTCGTCGCAGCGGTAGTGGACGGCGGTGCCGCCGGCGAGCGAGACCGAGGCGGTCCACAGCGGATAGTCGGGGGAGGGGACGAGGACCTCGTCGCCGTCGTCCAGCAGCCCCTGCATCGACATCTGGATCAGCTCGGAGACGCCGTTGCCGAGGAAGACGTCCTCGACGTCGAGGTGGATGCCCTGGGTCTGGTAGTGCTGCATCACCGCGCGCCGGGCGGAGAGCAGCCCCTTGGCGTCGCCGTAGCCATGGGCGTCGCCGAGGTTGCGCAGCATGTCCTCGAGGATCTCCGGCGGGCAGTCGAAGCCGAAGGTGGCCGGGTTGCCGGTGTTGAGCTTGAGGATGCGGTGCCCCGCTGCCTCCAGTCGCATCGCCTCCTCAAGGACCGGGCCACGGATTTCGTAGCAGACGTTGGCGAGCTTCGTGGACTGGATCACCTGCATGTCGGCCACCTTACGGCGGCGTATCCCGCCACGCTCGGTGTTTTTCACCACGTGGACGGTGTACGGGAGGGGGTGCGGGAGCGCTCCCCGGCCGCGCCGAGCGCATCGCGCCCCCTCCGCGCCGGTCGATAACAAGTGTGTTAACCCCGTTAATTTCCGCGAACGAAGGGTTGGCCTGGCGGGAACGGGTGGCTATCGTTCACGCACCTCACCCAATCGTTCAGCCGAACGAATCGCGTCGGCGCGCTGAGCCGAAGGGGCGCGACCGAGACGCCCCCGAGGCGAACCGGGCCTCGAACCGAAGGTGCCCCCGTCCATGTCCGAGACCTCCCTCCGAACAGACCCCGGAGTGTCCGGGATACCGCGGCGGTCGGTGCTGGCCGCCGCGGCCGCGGGCGGCGGTGCCCTCGCCGGGTCCGCCCTCCTGACCGGCTGCTCGGGCGCCGCGTCCGCGTCCCCGGCCGAGGCCGTGCCCAGCCGCGGCCCCGCCGGACGCCCCGACCGCGGGGGCACCCTGCGCATCGCCCGGCCGCCCGCCTCCGACGCCGAGACCCTGGACCCGGCGAGCGCGCTGTCCGCGTACGAATACCTCGGCGCCCTCTACAACCGGCTCGTCCGGGTCGGCGAGGACGGCAAGGTCGCCCCCGACCTCGCCGAGTCCTGGGAGCCCGACGACGCGGCGCGCACCTGGACCTTCCGGCTCCGCCGCGGCGTCACCTTCCACGACGGCTCCGCCTTCACCTCCGCCGACGCCGCCTACACGCTGCGGCACATCCTGGCCACCGCGACGGCCTCCCCGCAGGGCCCGGTGCTCGCCCCGCTCGTCGACCCGAAGAAGCTGCGTACCCCCGACCCGCACACCCTCGTGATCCCGCTGAAGAGCCCGCACGCCGAGTTCCCCAGCCTGCTCACGCACTACAACTGCTACGTCGTCCCCGACGGCAGCGCCAAGTCCATCGGCCGCACCGGCATCGGTACGGGCCCCTTCAAGCTGGTCTCCTTCACCTCCGCCGGACCCGGCCGGGTCGTGGCGTACGGGGACCACTGGGCCGGGCGCCCGGTGCTGGACGCCATCGACTTCTTCTCCGTCGCCGATATGCAGGCGCGGGCCAACGCCCTGCTCGCCGGGCAGGTCGATCTGCTCTCCCAGACCAACCTCGACTTCGCCACCGCCCGTGTCGTCGCCGCCTCCAGCCGCGCCACCATCGCCCGCTCCAAGAACGCGCAGTGGTACGTGCTGCCGATGCTCACCACCGAGAAGCCCTTCACCGACGTGCGCGTCCGGCAGGCCATGAAGCTCGCCTACGACCCCGAGCACATCCGGCGGGTCGCCCTCCAGGGCGCGGGCACGCTCGGCTGGGACAACCCCGTACCGCCGAACGACCCCACCCACATCGGCGCCCACCCCGCCCACGACCCCGAGCAGGCGCGCCATCTGCTGAAACGGGCCGGGCACGAGGGCCTGGCGGTGGACCTCTACACGTCCTCCTACGACCCGATCTTCACGCCCATGGCCCTCGCCTACCAGGAGTCCGCGGCCCGCGCCGGTATCCGGGCCCGGGTCAAAACCGCGGCCGCCGACTCGTACTACACCCAGATCTGGATGAAGAAGCCGCTCATGGCCACCTACTGGTACACCGGGCGCCCCGTCGACCAACTCCTCAACCAGGTCTTCCGCAGCGGCTCCTCCTACAACGAGACCGCCTGGTCGGACAAGGAGTTCGACGCGCTCCTCGACCGGGCCCGCCGCGAGACCGACGAGGGCCGCCGCCGCGAGCTGTACGGGCAGGCGCAGACCCTGGTGATCGAACGGGGCGGGGCGATGACCCCGATGTTCGCCGACCGGCTCACCGGCATCTCCCGGAAGGTGCGCGGCTACGCCGAGCACGGCTTCGAGTTCGACTACCTCGGCATCGGCCTGAAGGGGGCGTGAGAGGCGTGTTCACCTTCATCGTCCGCCGCGTCGTCGCCGCGTTCGGCACCCTGCTGCTCTCCTCCGTGATGGTCTTCCTGGCCGTCCAGGCGCTGCCCGGCGACGTCGCCACCCAGGTGCTCGGCAAGGACGCCACCCCCGACGCGGTCGCCGCGCTGCGCAAGCAGATGGGGCTCGACCAGCCCGCCTGGGAGCGCTATTTCGACTGGATCAAGGGCGCCCTGCACGGCGACTTCGGCACCTCGCTGGTCACCACCAAGCCGGTGGGCGGCGAGGTCGCCCAGTACCTTGGCAACTCCGCCCTGATCGCCGTCGTCACCGTCCTCTTCGCGGTCACCGGCTCGCTCGTCCTCGGCGTCCTCGCCGGGCTCTACCGCGACCGCTGGCCCGACCATGTGATCTCCACGGTCAGCCTGGTCGGGATGTCCATCCCCGAGTTCGTCGTGGCCACCCTGCTGGTGCTCGCGTTCTCCGTCACCGTCCCCGTGCTGCCCGCCGTGGTGCTGTACGGGCCGGGCGCCGGGGTCGGGCAGCTGCTCCCCGCCGTCTGGCTGCCCGCCGCGTCGCTCGCGATCGTGATGGCCGCGTACATCGTGCGGATGGCCCGTACGTCGGTCATCGACGTCATGGCGAGCGAATACGTCACCACCGCCCGCCTCAAGGGGCTGTCCACCTGGCGCGTGGTCACCCGGCACGCGCTGCCCGGCGCCCTGCTGCCCACCCTCCATGTGATCGCGCTCAACGTGGCGTGGCTGGTGGGCGGCGTCGCCGTCGTCGAGAACGTCTTCAACTACCCCGGCATCGGCAAGCTGCTCCTCACCTCCGTGCAGAACCGCGACCTGCCCGTCATCCAGGCCATCGCCCTCATCAGCGCGGTCGTCTACGTCATCTGCAACCTCGCCGCCGACCTCGGCTCCATGGCCCTCAACCCCAAGCTCCGCACCCGAGGAGGGAGTGTCCGATGAGCGTGCTGAAGACGCCTGCCGAGGCACCCGTTCCCGCGCCGCCGCCCGCCCGGTCGGGGGCTCCCGGCGCCGCCGCCCGCGTCTGGCGCACCATACGCACCTCCCGCCCCGCCGCCATCGGGCTCGCGATCGTCGCCGTCCACCTCGTGATCGCGCTGCTCGCCCCGCTGCTCACCCCGTACCACCCCACCACCGGCGACGCCGCGCACGCGCTGCTCGGGCCGAGCGCCGACCACTGGGCGGGCACCGACCAGTACGGGCGCGACGTGCTGACCCGGGTGCTGTACGGCGGGCGGTACGCGCTCGGCGTCTCCGTCACCGCGACCCTCCTCACGCTCGCGCTGGGCACCGTCCTCGGCTGCGCGGCCGCGCTGCGCGGCGGCTGGCTGGACGACCTGCTGATGCGCGTCCTGGACGCGGTGCTGTCCATCCCCGCGATCCTCGTCCTGCTGGTCATCGTCACCGCGCTGGGCACCGGCTCCGGGGTCATCGTGCTGGCCATCGGCGTCATCTGCGTGCCGCAGGTGGTGCGGGTCGTACGGGGCGCCGCGCTCGCCGTCGTCCCGCAGGACTACGTCACGGCCGCGCGCGCCCGGGGCGAGGGCACCTGGGCGATCCTGCGGCGCGAGGTGCTGCCCAACATCACCGACGTGGTGTGCGTCGAGTTCGCCATGCGCGCCTCGTGGGTCGTGCTGCTGATCTCGTCGCTGTCCTTCCTCGGCTTCGGCGCCGACCCGCCCACGCCCGACTGGGGGCTCATGGTGTCCGAGAACCGCACCGCCATCACCGTCGTGCCGATGGCCAGCCTCGCGCCGATCATCGCCCTGGCCACGCTCGTCGTCGGGCTCAACCTCGCCGCCGACGGGCTCTCCAAGGCGTGGGGCGTCGACCGCATCCGGGAGGGGTCCTGATGAGCGCCATCGTTTCCGTGGCGGGGCTGGGCGTCGCCTATCGTTCGGCCGGACGGGACGTTCCCGTCGTCGACGATGTCTCCTTCGAGCTGCCGCCCGGCCGCACCCTCGCCCTCGTCGGCGAGTCCGGCAGCGGCAAGTCCACCGTCGCCGCCACGCTGCTCGGCCATCTGCGGCACGGTTCGCGGCTCACGGGGGGCACGGTGCGCGTCGACGGGCGGGACGTCTTCGCCCTCCCGGCGCGGGAGCTGCGGCGGCTGCGCGGCGGAACGGTCGCGATGATCGCCCAGAACGCGGGCCAGGCCCTCACGCCCTCCATGCGCGTCGGGCGGCAGATCGCCGAGGCGGGAGGTGCGGTTCCCGTCACCGACCTGCTCGAACAGGTGCGGCTGCCGCGCCCCGCCGAGCTCGCCCGCCGCTACCCGCACGAGCTCTCCGGCGGCCAGCAGCAGCGCGTCGCCATCGCCATGGCCATCGCCACCCGGCCCCAGGTGCTCGTCCTGGACGAGCCCACTACCGGGCTCGACGTCCTCACCCAGCGCTCCGTGCTGGACCTGGTCGGCTCCCTGCGCGACGAACTCGGCCTCGCGGCGGTTCTTGTCAGCCATGACCTGGGCGTCGTCGCGCGGATGGCCGACGAGGTGTGCGTACTCCGGTCGGGCCGGGTCGTCGAAGCCGCCCCCACCCGGCGGCTCTTCGCCGCCCCCGCCGACCCGTACACCCGCCGCCTGCTCGCCAGCGTGCCCCGGCTGACGGACACCGGGCTCGCCCTCGTCGGCGAGGACGGCACGCGGGAGGTCCGTCCCAAGCGGCCGGTGCCGGACGACGCGGCTCCGTCGGTCGACGTACGGGATGTGACGATCGACTACGGCTCGTCCCGGGCCGTCGACGGCGTCTCCTTCCAGGTGCGGCGGGGCGAAGTCCTGGCGCTGGTCGGCGAGTCCGGCAGCGGCAAGTCCACGCTCGCCTGGGCGCTGGCCGGACTGCGGGCGCCCTCGGGCGGTTCGATGGCCCACGAGGCCGGGGACCTGGGCGCGTCCGCGCGGCGGCGTCCGCTCGCGCTGCGGCGCAAGATCCAGCTCGTCTTCCAGAACGCCGATACGTCGCTGAATCCGCGCCGTTCGGTGGGGGACGCGGTGCGGCGGCCCCTGCGCTTCTTCGGCGCCGCGGCCTCGCGTGACGAGGCGGCCTCGCGCGCCCGCCGCCTCATCTCCGACGTCCGCCTCGACCCGGACTTCGCCGACCGGCTCCCCGCGCAGCTCTCCGGCGGCCAGCGGCAGCGCATCGGCATCGCGCGGGCGCTGGCCGGTGAGCCGGATGTGCTGATCGCGGACGAGATCACCACGGCGCTGGATGTGTCCGTGCAGGCCGATGTGCTGCGGCTGCTGGACGATCTGCGCCGGGAGCGGTCGCTGGCCTGCCTTTTCATCAGCCATGACCTGGCGGTGGTGCGGGGGATCGCCGATCGGGTGGTGGTGCTGCGGCACGGCGTGGTGGTGGAGGAGGGGCCCACGGATGCGGTCTTCGCCGCTCCCGGGCACCCGTATACGCGGCAGTTGATGGCCGCCGCGCTGGAGCCCGATCCGGATGCGGTGGCCCCTGCCGGGGCGGCCGACGATTGGGCCGATGCCGCCGAGCCGGGTGAGGTCTGGGACGAGCTGGGCGACGCCCACCGGGTGCGCCGCTGGCGGCCGTCGGATGGTTAGCCCCCACCCCGCCCCTCCCCGAAACCGGGGCGCGGCCCCGGACCCCCGGACGCGGGGGTGCCCCTTGAGGTGTCGTCGCCGGGTGCGGGCCGGTGGCCGGGTTGTGCCCACCCGTTCCTCCCCCAGCTACCGCTGGGAGGTGCCCCCCGGCGGAACGATTGCCCACAACCTGTGGGGTACGTCCGCCCCTTCGGGGAAGCGGGGGCCTGGGGCGGAGCCCCGGTCGGGGCTGCCGGGCTTTGCCCCCGGAGTCGCGGGCTGGGGGTGGTGCGGACGAGTCCGCCTTCGAACCCCTCTGGCGTTTGCGGAGTGGGGGCGGTGCGGACGGGTCCGCCGTCCAGCCTCTCCGGTGTTTGCGGAGTGGGGCCGGGGCAGATGTGCCCCACCTCCAGCCTCGCCGGCGTTCGAGGAGCGGGGTCCGGGGCTGGAGATGCCCCACCTCCAGCCCCTCCGGCGTTTGAGGAGCGGGGTCCAGGGGCGGAGATGCCCCACCCCCAGCCCCTCCGGCGTTTGAGGAGCGGGGGCCGGGGCGGAGCCCCGGTTTTCGGGAAGGGGCGGGGTGGGGGAATGGCCCGCCGCAGGCGTAGACAGCACGCTAGGTAAGGAGACACGTGAGGTACCGCGAATCGTTCGACCGTGAGGTGCGGGTCGAGGACGTATGGATTCCGACCCGCGACGGGACGCGGCTGCACGCCCGGATCTGGCGGCCGGTGGACGCGGCGGCCGCCCCCGTCCCCGCCCTGCTGGAATACCTCCCGTACCGCAAGAGCGACTGGACCGCGCCCCGCGACGCCCAGCGTCACCCCTGGTACGCCGGGCACGGCTACGCCTCCGTACGGGTCGACCTGCGCGGCAGCGGCGACTCCGAGGGCGTGATGCGCGACGAGTACGACGCGACCGAGCTGGCGGACGGCGTGGACGTCGTCAACTGGCTGGCCGAACAGCCGTGGTGCACCGGCAAGGTAGGGATGTTCGGGATCTCCTGGGGCGGGTTCAACTCGCTGCAGATCGCCGCCCTGCGCCCCGAGCCGCTGAAGGCGATCGTCACCGTCTGCTCCGCGGACGACCGTTACGACAACGACGTTCACTACATCGGCGGCGCCGTCCTCGGCATCGACATGCTCGCCTGGGCGGGCACGATGCTGGCGTTCACCGCCCGCCCCCCGCACCCCACCTCCGTCGGCGAGGACCGCTGGCTGCCGATGTGGCGGGAGCGGCTCGACGCGCTGGAGCCGTATCTGCACACCTGGCTCGCGCACCAGGAGCGCGACGCGTACTGGCGGCACGGCAGCGTCTGCGAGGACTACGCGGCGGTCGACGCCGCCGTCCTCGCGGTCGGCGGCTGGGCCGATCCGTACCGGGACACCGTGCTGCGCCTGGTGGAGCACCTCGACGCGCCGGTACGCGGGCTGATCGGCCCCTGGTCGCACCAGTACCCGGACCGGGGACTGCCGCCGGGCCCGGCGATCGGGTTCCTCCAGGAGACGCTGCGCTGGTGGGACCACTGGCTCAAGGACGACGACACGGGCGTCATGGACGAGCCGCTGCTGCGCGCCTGGATCAACGATCCGGTGCCGCCCGCCACCTCGTACGACACCATGCCCGGCCGCTGGGTCGGCGACGACGCCTGGCCCGCCCCGTCCGTGACCTGGGAGACGCGCCCGCTCGGCGGCGGCACGGAACCCGTGATCGTGCGGTCGCCGGCGCACACCGGGCTCGACGCGGGCCGCTACTTCCCGTTCGGCAACGCCACCGATCTGCCGCCGGACCAGCGCGAGGAGGACGGCCGCTCGGTCTGCTTCGACTCGGCGCCGCTGGAGGAGCGGGTGGAGATCCTGGGCCGCCCCCGGGTACGGCTGCGGCTCGACAGCGCGACCCGGCGCGCCCATGTCATCGCGCGCGTCTGCGACGTGGCGCCGGACGGCTCGTCCACCCTCGTCACCCGAGGGGTGCTCAACCTGATGTCGCGGCACGGCCGGGACAAGGCCGTGGAGTGGGAGCCGGGGCGTGACGAGGACGTCGAGTTCGAGCTGAACGGGACCGGCTACGCCTTCCCGCCCGGCCACCGCGTCCGGGTCGCCGTCTCCGACGCGTACTGGCCGTGGGTCTGGCCGCACGGCGAACGCGGACAGCTCACCGTACGGCCCGCGGAGAGCGCGCTGCTGCTGCCGGTACGGGACCCGTCCGGGGACGCCTCGCGCGCGCCGATCGTCTTCGAGGAGCCCGAGCAGGCCCCGCCGCTGGCCGTGACCGTGGAGACGCCCGCCGAGCCCCGCCCCGAACGCGTCGTCACCCACGACGTCGCCACAGGGGAGTGGGTGCTGGACGTGGACCCCAACTACGGCGGTTCGCGAACGTATCCGGACGGCCTGCGGTACGAGGAGAGCGCCCGCGAGACCTACCGCATCCGCTCCGGCGACCCGCTGTCGGCCGTGGCAAGCTCGCGGTGGACCATCCGGCTGCGGCGCGACGGCTGGGACGCGGAGATCCACACCACGACCGAACTGCGCGCCACGGCGGAGGAATTCATCATGGACAGCAGCGTCGAAGCACGGGCGAACGGAGAGACAGTGGCCAACCGCGCATGGCAGCACACCATCCCGAGGACATCCGCGTGACACCCTCGTCCGAGCGCCCCTCCGAACGCCGCCCCGCCCGCCGCGCCGTCGCCGCCTCGGCCCGTACCCGGCAGCCGACCGAGGTACGGCGCCGACTGATCGTGGAGGCCGCCGTTCCGCTGATCGCGGAGCGGGGCACCGCGGGGGTCGGGGTGCGCGAGGTCGCCGCCGCGGCGGGGGTCTCGGTCGGCACCGTCACGTACCACTTCGACAGCGTGCAGGAAGTCCTCTCCGAGGCGATGGTCCTGCACATCGAGCGCTACTACGCCGCCCTCACCGAGACCGCCGACCACGCCACCAGCGGCGCGGAGGGGCTGTGGCTGCTCATCGACGCGCTCTTCACGGACGACACGGACCGGCACTGGCGGATGTGGTTCGACTACTGGAACGCGGGCGAGCGCGACGAGACGTTCGCCCGCGGGGCGGCCGAGCGGTACGAGAGCTGGCACGGCGAGATCCGGTCGCTGGTGGAGCGGGGCTGCGCCGAGGGCGACTTCCGCTGCGCCGACCCGGCCGACTTCACCTTGCGCTTCTCGGCGCTGGCGGATGGGCTGGCGTTGCGGCGGCTGCGGCAGGTCCCGGCCCTGAGCGTCGAGGACGCGCGACGGCATCTGCGGCGCTTCGCGGAGGCGGAGCTGGGCGGCTGAGCGGGCGCCTGGGCGGCGCGGGCTCACTTGCCCTGGACCGGCGGGCAGTAGCCGGTGTCCGAGCCGATGCTGTTGATGGTGGCGTTGTCGCGGGGGTCGTCCGCGTAGTTGATCTGGTCGGTGCACTTGGTGTTGGGGTCCGCGGGGGTGCCCTTCGACGCGCTGCCCTTCTCGGGCTCCGGGCAGGTCCCGGTGTCCTCACCGATGGAGTTGATGGTGGCGTTGTCCCGGGGGTCGCCCGCGTAGTTGATCTGGTCGGTGCACTTCATGCCGGACTTCTTGGCGGTGCCCGACGACGTGTCGTTGGCGGAGCCCCCGGTCTCGCCCTTGGTACCGGAAGATTGCGGGGCACTCGCGGAGGCGGACGAGTGGGTCGGGGACGACGAGGCGGCGTCGTTGCCCTGACAGGCCGTGAGCCCGAGCGCCGCGACGGCGATCACCATGGCGGCGGAAGCCTTGCGGGCGGTGCGGGAGCGGCGAAGCGTGGCGGTGTGCGACATGTTCTTGTCCGTTTTTCTCTCATCGCTCGAAGTGGTGCTTCGGGCTCGTGAGAACAAGACTGTCGGCCGCCGCTGTCGAACCGCCGCCGTACCGCTAACGTCCGGCTAACGCTCCCGGACGCATGGCATGAGTGCCTGCCCGGGAGAGCCGGCGCGCCTCGCGGGCCCCGCACCGGAAGGCCAGGTCCTACCTGGCTGTGTGCACCCCTGCCGACCTCCCGGTGGCGATCGGAGGCGTCGACTACCAAGCTTCCGAGGGAGCTGGAACCTTGTGGCAGCGGATCAGGAGCGTGGCTTGCGCAGGGCAGAACTCGCCGTGGAGGAGAATTCGATTCCATCCGCACTTCTTGGAGGTCTTGATGCGTACGGGCGTCATTGTCGCCGCGCACCCCGGTGTGGAGGACCTCGCCGTGCGGGCCGAGGAGTTGGGCTTGCGCAGCTTCTGGGTCTACGACACCCCGATGGTCCACGGTGACCCCTTCGTCGCCTTGAGCCTGTGTGCGAAGGCCACCAGCCGCATCAGGCTCGGCATCGGCGTGACCTCACCGGCGCTGCGCTCGGCCCCGGCCACCGCGAGCGGGCTGGCCAGCCTCAATGCCCTGGCACCGGGCCGGATCATCTGCGGGGTCGGCACCGGAAACACCGCCCGGCGCACCCTGGGCATGCGGCCGACCACGGCGGACAGGCTGGAGAACTTCACCGCCGCACTGCAGGACCTGTGCGCCGGACGTTCGACGGAGTATCGCGAAGGTGACCGGGTCCGCGACATCCGGTTCCTGCACGCCGGGGCGCACGTGCACACCGCCGACCCGATCGAGTTCGTCGTGGCCGCGCTGCGCGGACCGGAGGCCGCCGCCGTCGCCGGCCGCCGCGGCACCGGCCTCATCTCCGTCGGCCTGCTGGACCCCACCGCCTGGCACGCGCTGCACGACGCCCGCCGCCACGCCGCCCAGGCCACGCCCCATGACCCCGCCTCCCACACGGACTCCTACGTGGTCACCTCGCTCCACCTTCTCGACGAGGACGAGGACCCCCACGGCGACCCGGCCCGGGACGCCACGGGCCACCTCGTCATGTCATTCCTGGCCTTCGCCGCCGACACACCCGCCTTCGCCGAGCAACTCGGCCCTGAGGAAGGCGAGGCGGTGCGGCGGCTCCTCGACCGGCGCGGCACCACCTCCACCGCACCGGACCGGCACACCAAGCTCTACCCCAACTACCTCGGACGCATCGCACCTCAGGACCGCGACCTGGTCCTGCCCTCGTTGATGAACACCCTGGCCCTGGTCGGGACCCGCGACGACCTCCGCACCCGCATCACCGCCCTGGAACAGGCCGGAATCGACGAACTCCTCATCCAGCCGGTGATCGACCCGCCCGCCGAGATGGCCCGGTTCGCGAAACTCCTCACCTGAGCGGATGACTGCGGTGGCGGTCGCCCGGTGCATTGCGGGCGCCTGGCAGCCGTGGTTGGCTCGCCCGGTGAATCTTCTGTTGACGGCGAGTGGCCTGCGTAACGCGACGTTGCGGGATGCATTGCGGGACCTGCTGGGAAAACCGTTCGAGTCGGCGAACGTCGTGTACGTTCCCACGGCATCCGTCGCCGAGCCCGGTGACCACGGGTGGGTCGTCGCGGATATGAGCCGGCTGCACGGCCTCGGCTGGCGGGAGTTCGACATCCTGGAGTTGAACGGACTGCCTCGGCAGATGGTGCTTGACCGGCTGCTGCACGCCGACGTCGTTTATGTCGGGGGCGGCAGTCACTACCATTTCGCGCGCAGCATTACCGGCAACGGTCTGGCCGAAGGCTTCCTGGAAGCCCTGGAGAGCCGCGTCTATGTGGGGGTGAGCGCTGGATCGATGATCTTCAGCCGGAATCTCACCGAACATTCCGCCGACGTCATCGGGGATGCTGCGGACCTGCACGTGCTCGGCGCCACCACGGTGGAGCCGCCGTTCGGTCTCTTCGACTGGTATCTGAAGCCGCACCTGTACTCGCCGGACTTCCCGGAGCGGGACGACGCCTGGGCTGATCGCATCGTCGAGCGGGCAGACTTCCCGATCTATTTCATCGACGACGACACGGCTATTCGCGTCAGTGACGATGAAGTGGACGTCATCTCCGAAGGCCGGTGGCGGTTTCATCCGTGAGCCACACGGCGGGAGTACGTCATGGAGATCACCGTCCAGTGGATACGGACATCCTGGACGAAGGAGTCCCGGGGAGGAGAGGCTGCCTCGCGCAGGAACGGCACCCCGATCGGCTTCGCTCTCCCACCTGTCGAGACCACCACCTTCGCCCACGTGATTCGCATGCAAGAGCGTGACGGCTTCAAGCCCTATGCCACCCAGGAAGACCCCGCCAAAGTCGATGTCCAGCTCCGGGAAGCCGACGGACGACTGCGGGTCTTCCCGCGAGTCCAGCCCTTGTTTTCCCTGCCACCCCGGCCGCGACGGCCCCCGGCAGTGCGACTCGCCCCCGGCCAGTGGGTGCGCTGGCAGCTCAACTACCGCTTCAGCAGTGCACTGGGGATCCGGGGATGGTCGTACTGGCTGGATACGTTCAACATCGCCTACGGCCCGGTCAGCACCGATGTGTTCCTGTCCTCGCCCACTGTGTTCATCGACGAACAAGGGCCGCTCCGATAACCCTGTCCTGAGAGCTCGTAACACGATCTTGTGGATGTGCACTGGTGGGGCGTGCCTTAAAGCTCGTAACGCGATCACGATCCGGTCTTCTTGAGACGTCCACGCACGCGCGGGGCGTCGGCGGTGCGCGCCCCGAGGGCGCGAAGTCCTTCGGGGCGCGCGGCAGGGCCGGTTCAGGCGTTGTAGCCACCGTGGGCGTCCAGCACCGCGCCCGTGACGTACGACGCGGCGGGGCTCGCCAGAAAGGCGATCGCCGCGGCGATTTCTTCGGGGTGACCCATACGTTGCAGGGACAGCGAGCTGACCAGGGCCTTGAGGGTCTCGGGGTCCGGCGCTTCCATGCCGCCGTCCATGATTCCGGCCTCCACGACGTTGGCCGTGATGCCCCGGGGTCCGAGGTCCCGTGCGACCCCCATGGTGTACCTCTCGATCCCTGACTTGGTCGCCGCGTAGTCGGCAGCTCCCGGGACACCGACCCGGGAGCCCACTCCGGAACTCACCGTGACGATGCGGCCGCCCGCGCGCAGCACGCGGGAGGCGGCCCGGATGACGGCGATCACGCCGAGGTAGTTGGTGGCGTGCATCCGGTCCAGTGCGGCAGTGTCGGCGGCAGGGTCGTCCACCGTGCCACCCGCGGAGATCGCCGCGTTGTTGACGAGGATGTCCAGGCCGCCGAAGTGCGCGACCACGTCGTCGATCAGCGCCGGCGCCCGACTCATGTCCGCCTGGTCGGACTGGAAGGCGACGGCCTTCGCTCCCTTGCCGCACACCTCGTCGACGACAACCTGTGCCTGCTTCTCGGAGCTGACATAGGTGAAGGCGACGTCAGCGCCCTGCTCGGCCAGCAGTCGTACGGTCGCGGCTCCCAACCCGCGCGACCCCCCGGTGACCAGGGCGACCTTGCCCGTGAGTGGCTTGCTCATGCTTCCCACCTCGTTGGTTGATGCTTCCCGGCAGTCGCAACACTAATTGTTACGACAGCTTGTTGCAACCTTAGTTGTTACGACTCTGCTGTCGTAACATGAAGTGTTGCGGCCGAGAGGAGGGGTTCATGAGTGCCAACAGCAGGTTGACCATTGCCGCCCATGCGCTGGCCTGGATCGGTCTCTACCAGCGCCAGGGCCATGAGGTCGCTACCTCCGAGCAGATCGCGACCAGCGCGAACACCAACCCCGTGGTGATCAGGCGGCTGCTCGGCGAGCTGCGCAGGGCCGGGCTCGTGGAGTCCCGGCGGGGCGTGGGCGCGGGCTGGTCGCTGGCGCGCGAGCTGGGGTCGATAACGCTGCTCGACGTGTACGAGGCAGTGGAACCCGGCCCGCTGTTCGCGATGCACCGCACCACCCCGGACCAGGGATGCGTGGTGGGTTACGGCATCCAGCCGGCGATGCAGGGCATCTACGAGGGCATCGAGGAGACCCTGAGACACGAACTGGCCCGGGTCACGCTCGCGAACGTACTCCGGGACGTACTCGCGGCACCTCGCTAGCCTCCCCGTTACGCCCTGACATCACCAAGATCCCCGTCCATGTTCAGGCCGGCGAATAGCCTGGCAACCAGTCACGCCAAAGACCGTTGAAGTGGTGCTGATCGAGCCGCTGCTGCCGCCCTGGCCGGCGATCTCGACTGGTCCCGCGCGTGCGTGGACGGCTCCCACGTCCGCGCGAAAAAGGGGTGCCGATACTGGTCCGTCGCCGGTCGACCGGCGGAAGACGGGCAGCAAACACCACCTGATCTGCGACGGACGCGGCACCCGTTCAAGGTCGCCCTGGTCGATGGCATCCCACCCGTGGCCGGACGGCCCGGCCGTCCGCGCCGCCACCCCGACTCACTCCTCGGTGACAAGGGCTGGTGATCTCTCACCATGCGAATTGTGGACGCAGTGGCAGGGCGCGCATGACGGCTTGGTGTCTTCGCCCGTCTGGTCGGCATCACTGTCGTCATCGTGTGTGGGCAAGCGTTCGCCCCGGCTCTCCGCGACGCGCAGTGCGTCGCGCAGCGCTTCGCACAGCCGCTCCGCGAGGAAGCGGACTTCCCGGACGTCGGCCTTCCGGTCATTCAGCAGCGCGCGGGCGTGGCCGAGGAGTTCGGCGCCCATGGACAGCTGAAGGTCCTCGACCTCATCCGCCCTGCGGCTCAACCGGCTGCTGCTGCCGTCCGTTGACAGGAAACATGGCTTGCCTTCGGGGCTTGACCACGGCAGTAGCCGTAGACCGTTTGTCGCGGTCACCGCTTCACCTCCGCGAGCGCGTCGTGAACAGCCCATCCGAGTGCATGCACATTTTCATTTCTCATCAGGACAGGATTCGACGCAGGCTGGTGCGAGATCGATACCTGAGAGGTAATCTCACCGTGGGATGGTTCTTCATCCCACGGTGGAAGCGGGAGGGTCATGTCGACGGTGCTGGTGCCCATCGAACTGCCCGAGTGGGCCTGGCAAAGAGCTGAAGTACGCAAGGCGCTGCGCGGGCGCGATGTAGGGGCGGTCTTTCGGCGCGTCCAGCAATACGGCGGGGTGAGCCAGGCCAGGATCGCGGCGGCTGTGACCATGACCCAGGCGCGGGTGAACGAGATCATCAACGGCAAGAGGGAGGTCACTCGGCTTGACGTGTTCGAACGAATCGCGGACGGGCTGGGCATGCCGGATGATGCTCGGCAGTTGATGGGCCTTGCGGCGATACGCCAAGGGAGAGGCGGCGATAGGGCGTTCGCCTTGGCAGCCTTTCCGGAGGTCGTACACGTGTACGCTCGTCAGGTTGCCGCGTCGGAGGACATCAAGCAGCTCGCGGCTTCGGCGGAAGAACTGGACGTGCTCGCCGTGCGTGGCCTCGGGCTCATTGGGCTGAAGGATTCACTTCTCCGCGCTTCCCTCGCCCGACCGGTAGGGCGGCGGCCTCGCGTACGAGTCTTGCTGCTCGACCCTGAATCCCCGGCTTTGGTCGAGCGGGCAGCGGAGATTGGTGAGTCTCCCGAATCACTGGCAGCAGGCATTGCGCTCTCTGAAACGCGACTACGCGAACTCTCCGATGTCTGCGACCTGCGCCTGTATCGATATGACATGCGGCCGACCTGGCGCGTTATCCGCGTAGATGACACCATGTTCGTTTCGACCTTCGACGTCGGCTGGGAAGGGCATGAGTCGGCTGCCTACAAGGTCGTGGAAGGGCCACAGGGCCCCCTGTTCCGGGGATTCCAGCGAATGTTCGAGTCCATGGTCAATGACGGAATTCGTGTCATCTGAACGGAGGGAGTAGACCTTGATCGAGGCCGAGCTGAAAGCGCGAGTTCGTGATCCTGAATCCGTAAGCATGCGGCTGGACCGGCTCACGGATGCGCGGATCGAGGTGTACCAGGACACCTACTACGATGCTCCTTCGGGAGACCTCGGGGCGCAGGACCGGGAGTTGCGGGTCCGGACCATTCGCGGAGACGATTCAAGTCGATCCGTGCTCACGTACAAGGGCGCCCGCGTCGATGAAGGGTCAGGGTCGAAGCCGGAACACGAAACGCGTGTCGAAGACCCTGACGCCGTCGGTGCCATACTTCGAGGTCTCGGTTTCGTTCCCGTACTCGCGTTTCAGAAGCGATGCGTGAACTACGACTTCAGCCTCCGTGGTCGGCATGTGCTGGCCACCCTGGTGCAAGTGCCGGAGATCGAGGGCACGTTCCTGGAGGTCGAGACCCTGGTCCAGGAGGATCGCGAGCTATCGGCTGCCCTTGCCGATGTACGCTCGATTATTTCGGAGCTGGGCATCCCCGAGAGCGACCTGACGACAGAGCTTTACACCGACGCCGTCTCGGCCCACCGCACCTGAAGTTTCGCCCACCCATCAGCCGTGGCCGGTCTGGTGCGGGGCGGCGCGGCGGATGGCGCGGCCTGCCAGGGTGGCCGTGTGGTGGCCGTCCTCGATGACGAAGCGGCCGTCGATGAGGCTGTTTCCGCTGCGCATGCCGCCCTCAATGGCGACCGGCCCGCATGGCCCACCGTGGTTCTTGCTGGTAAATTCAATCAGGTTCTCAAGCGAGATTTTGCTGACACCCGACAGGCTGCCGAATATGATTCTCGCTTGAGGGAGATGATCGTGCATGAGTAGCGAAGGTCTGGACGGTGGCCAGGTCGGCGAAGTTACCACGTTCGTGGACATCGAGGCGCCGCCCCCGGTGGAACTGCCTACCGCTCATCTCATCTTCGGAACCAATCAGGCTCAACCCGTTGAGATCGCGGCCGAACGGTACCATCAGGGGCTGGCTCCGCTCATCATCGCGACTGGCGGTATCAACCGCCACAACCGCATTGTGGAAGCCAGGGAGTTCCGCAGGCTTCTCATTGAGCGCGGGGTGCCCGATGTCGTCATTCGCTGCGAGGATCAATCCGTTAATACATGGAAGAACGTGGAGCTTGCTCTTCCGTATCTGCGGGAAGCATTGGAATCCGGATTGAGGATCACGGCCATCGGCAAGTGGTACCACCGTCGCACACTCCATTCCCTTGCGACGCTACTCCCCGAGATCGGCCCTTTTCACGCCATCTCATGGGAGCCGATTTACGCGGATAGGCCGGTCACGCGCACCGATTGGCCTGTCCATTCGGAGGGCAGGCCAAGGGTGATGCGGGAATGGGAAGAAGTGTCCCGCCGAGTCGGCGATGGAAGCTTCCGTGATGCAGATCGCATTGACGGCGCATGGCGCTGCTGAACCAAGGACGTGATGTCACGGATCGCCGTGGCCGGTGTCGAGGACGCGTAGCGGCATCTGCGGGCTTCGTGGAGGCGGAGCTGGGCGGTCGGGGGCGCGAGGCGACCGGCTCAGACGACGGAAACGGTGATCAGTACCGGCTCGGCCGTACCGCCGTCGCGGAGGGCGTCGGCGAAGACCTCCGCCGTCCAGGCGGCGACATCCGGGGACCATTCGCGGGCCCCGCACCGGAAGGCCAGGGCCTGCCGCATCCCCTCGGCCTGCACCTCTCCGGCCAGGGGCCGCGCCAGCCCCGCGTCCGCGCCGGGGGCGTCGGACGTCTCGATGCTCATCCGCTCGTACACCCGCGCCCGCGCCCCCTCGCACACCTCGGTCGCCCGGCCGGACAGCCCGGCCGAGGGCCGCGCCGACACCGTCACCGCGAGCTGTGCCGCGCCGTCCGGGTCGGCGAGGGCGAACCAGTCGGCCACGGTGGCCAGTTCGGCGCGGACGTCCGCCGTGCCGTGAAGCGGTACGAGCGCGTGCAGACCGGTCAGGCGTACGGCGCCGACGCGGCGCAGCGCGTCGGTGAGGACGGTGACCACGGGCAGCAGCGGCAGCCGCCGCCCGCGCGCCCGCGCCGGGAGGCGGGCCTGCAGCCAGGCCAGCTCGCGCACCCGGCCGTCCTGGGCCCAGTCGCCACCGGCGTCGTTGTGCTCCCAGAGTTCCGCGTTGGCCGCCGCTGCCCGGCCGAGCAGAGTCGAGCTGAAGCCGTACGCGGTGGCCCGCTTGGTGGCCAGGCTGAAGACGTCCTCGTCGAGGTCGTATTCGGCGCTCGCGCGCTCGAACCAGGGATGCCGGTCCAGGGTTCCGTGCAGCCCCACGATGAGCGTGGGGTCGTTGGCGGCCCCGCGACCGGCATCCCTCATGTCGTCACTCCTCGGTGGCTCAGAGGCCGCAGCGAACCGTCACGGCCTTGGTGACCGCCTTCTCCGGCGAGTCGCTGACGCCAATGATGTCCACGTCGATCAGGCTGCGCCACTGCCGCTTCTGCGCGTTCGCGCAGGTCTTGCGCACGTTGGCCCGACGCGAGCTGCCGCCGCCCGACTTGACGTTCTTCTGGCCCTTCGCCACCGAACGCCACTTGCCGTTGCTCTTCTTCATCTGGAGCCAGATGGTCACCTTGGCCTTGGTCCCCGCCCCGCTGACCTTGATCCACCAACCGTGCGCGGACGCGGTCCGCGGCGGTGTGCTGGAGACGTGGACGCGGTCACCGTTGGTGATGTACGTACCGACCGCGGACGGCGCCGACTGCCCGGACGGCGCGGCCATCGCCGGTGTGGCCGTCACGCCTCCGGCTATGAGTGCGGCCGACGCGGCCGATACCAGAAAAGTGCGCATGCGCATGGATTTACACCCCGTTATTCCCCGTTGGTGTGCGATCTGACGGGTTGTCGTCGCACGAGGGGAAGGTTACTGGCGAGTCACGAGGTGGACAACGGATTTAGTGGGGCAGGAAGTTGCCATGCCCCCGCAGATGAAGCTGACAGCGATAACGCTCGACTGTGCCGATCCCGAAGCGCTGGCCGCGTTCTATCAGCGGGCGACCGGACTTGAACCGCACCCCGCGAGCGACCGGGACTTCGCCGCCCTCACCCAGCAGGGCGGGCCCGTCATCGGCTTCCAGCGGGTCGACGACTACCGGCCCCCGCTCTGGCCTGCCCAGACCGTGCCCCAGCAGTTCCACCTCGACTTCGAGGTCGACAACCTCGACGACGCCGAGGCCGAGCTGCTGGAGCTGGGTGCGGCGAAGCCGGAGGGCCAACCGGGCGGAGCCAGGTGGCGGGTCCTCACCGACCCGGCCGGGCATCCCTTCTGCCTGACCAGGCCACGCTGAGGCCGACTCAATTCTGGCGCGGGGCGACGCGGCGTACGGTGCGGCCTGCCAGGGTGGTCGTGCGGTGGCCGTCCTCGATGACGAAGCGGCCGTCGATGAGGACGTGGGGGATGCCCGTCGGGAGGGTGCGGGGGGTTGCGAAGGTGGAGCCCGCCGCGACCGTGTCCGGGTCGAAGAGGACGAGGTCGGCGCGGTAGCCCTCGCGGATCAGGCCTCGGTCGGGGAGGCGGAGGCGGGCGGCGGGGCGGCCGGTGAGGTGGGCCACGCACTCCTCCAGGGGCAGGACGCCCAGGTCGCGGACGTAGCGGCCGAGGTACTGGGGGAAGGTGCCATACGCCCGGGGGTGGGGCTTGGCGCCGTGCAGGATGCCGTCGCTGCCGCCCGTGTGGACGGGGTGCTTCATGATCGCCTGGACGTTCTCCTCGTGGCCCACGTGCTGCAGGATCGTCGAGCCGAGCCGGTCGTCGAGGAGCAGGCGGCGGGCGGTGGTCCACGGCTCCTCGCCGTGTTCGCGGGCGCTCGCGGCGACCGTTTTGCCGATGTAGCCGTTCAGGGACGGGTCGCTCACGCCGGAGATCTCGATCGCGTCCCACTCGATCGGCACGTCGTGGCAGCCGTCCGCGCCCTCGACCTCCATGACGTGGCGGATGCGCGCGGCCTCCGTGTCGTTCCGGAGCCGGGCGAGGATCGCGTCGGGTCCGCCCTCGGCGGCCCAGCTGGGCAGCATGGCGGCGAGGGTGGTGCAGCCGGGGAGGTAGGGGTAGGTGTCGAGGGTGATGTCGGCGCCGTCGGCGAGCGCGGTGTCGAGCAGGGTGAGGAGCTCGGGGGCGCGGCCCTTGTTGACGCCGAAGTTCATGGTGGCGTGGGCGAGGTGGAGGGCGCAGCCCGCCTCGCGGGAGAGGGCCACCATCTCCTCGTACGCGCGCAGGGCGCCCGCGCCGTAGGAGCGGTGGTGCGGGCAGTAGTAGCCGCCGTACGCCGCCACGACCCGGCACAGCTCGGTGAGTTCGGAGTCGGTGGCGTACATGCCGGGGGTGTAGGTGAGGCCGGAGGACAGGCCTACGGCGCCCTGTTCGAGGCCGTCGGCGACGAGGTCCTTCATCCGGGAGATCTCGGCGGGCGTGGCGTCGCGGTCCTCCCAGCCGAGGGCGAGCATGCGGACGGTGCCCTGGGGGACGAGGTACGCGGCGTTGACGGCGATTCCCTGGCCGTCGAAGCCGTGGTCGAGGCGGTCCAGGTACTCGCCGACGGTGCGCCAGGTGAAGTCGATGTCGGAGCCGTCGCCGTTCCAGCCGGTGATGGCGGTACGGATCTGGGCGAGCGTGCGGTCGTCGACGGGCGCGTACGACAGGCCGTCCTGGCCGATGACTTCGAGGGTGACGCCCTGGGCGGCCTTCGCGGAGTGGTCGGGGTCGCGGAGCAGCGCGAGGTCGCTGTGCGCGTGCATGTCGATGAAGCCGGGGGAGAGGGCGAGGCCGTCGGCGTCCACGGTGCGGCGGGCGCCGGGGCGCGGACCGCCGCCCTCGCGGACGACGGCGGCGATGCGGCCGCCGTCCACGGCCACGTCGGCCCGGTAGGCGGCGGCGCCGGTGCCGTCGATGACGCGTGCGTCGCGGATGACGAGGTCCATCGTCCCCTTGCCTCTCTCACGGCTGTGGGCAGGTGCTGCCGTTGGGTTAGAAGAACGTGCGGATGTAGTCCGTGACCGTGCCGTCCGCCTCCGCCAGGGGGATCAGCTGCCACTTGTCGAAGCTGGTGCAGGGGTGGGAGAGGCCGAGGGCGACCCAGTCGCCGACTTCCAGTTCCGCGCCCTCGGCGACCGTGACCCAGGCGTGCTGGTCGGAGAGGCCGGTGACGACGAGGCCGTGGGCGGGGCGGACGGAGCCGTCGCGGGCGGAGCGGACGAGCTGCGGTTCGGGCAGGTGGAGGTCGTACGCGGCGTCCCGCTTGCCCGCGTTGAGGAAGGCCTGGCCGGGTTCGGGGCTGGAGACGACCTGGGCCCAGAGGCGGAAGGCGGGGTGCAGCTCGCCCTCCTCCGGGACGCGGTTGAAGGGGGTGATGTGCCGGTAGTGGCCGTCGTCGTGGGAGACGTACGCGCCCGAGCGGAGCAGCTTCAGCACGGGCCGGGAGAGCGCGGGCAGTTCGGCGAAGACGTCGGCGACCGCGTCGAACCAGGCGCTGCCGCCCGCGCTGACCACCACCTCGTCGACGCCGTCGAAGCGGCCCGCGGCGTCGAAGTCGGCGGCGAGTGCGGTGAGGCGGCGCAGCCAGGCCCGTACCCGTTCGCCGTCGGCCTTCGGTACTTCGCCCTCGTAGCCCGCGACGCCGACCAGCCGCAGCGTCCCGGTGGCGGCGACCGCGTCGGCGACCTTGGCGCACTCGGCCTCGGTGCGGACCCCGGTGCGCGCGCCCTCGCCCGCGCCCAGCTCGACCACGACGTCGACGGGCCGCCCGGCCCCGGCCCGGCGCAGGGCCTCGTCCATGAGTTCGACGCCGCGTACGGAGTCGACGTAGGCGACGAAGCGGAAGCCGGGGTCGGCGTCGAGTTCGGCGGCCAGCCACTCCAGGGCGGCGGCGTCGACGACCTCGTTGGCGAGGAAGATCCGCTGGATGCCGAAGGCGCGGTAGATCCGCACGTGGGAGGGGACGGCGGCGGTGATGCCCCAGGCGCCGTGGGCGAGCTGGCGCTCGAAGAGCTGCGGGGCCATGGAGGTTTTGCCGTGCGGGGCGAAGGCCAGGCCGTGGGCGGTGGAGTAGCGCTCCATGGCGAGGAGGTTGTGCTCCAGGGCCTCGGCGGACAGCACGAGTACGGGAGTGGTGAAGCCACCGGTGAACAGGGAGCGGCGTTCGGCGGCCAGCTCACCCACGGTGCGGCCGCCGGCGCTCGGCGGCAGCCCCTTGAAGCGGTGGTCGACACGCTCCTGCGCGAGCTGGGCGACGGCGGGGTGCGCGTCGGAGTGCGCGGCGGCGCGCTCGCGGTGGTCGGTGGCCATGGAGGAGCCTCCCGTACATTTCTGGTTGCATTCTCTGCAACGTCCATTGCGTATAACGCTTAGCGCTGTTTAACATCCCGCCAAGCAACCGGTCAACGGTGTGTGCCATACCCCCACCCGCGAGGAGCGAGACCCATCGTGCGCCCAGTCCCGAATGTCGACGTCGTGTGCCTCGGCGAGTCGATGGTGACGTTCGTGCCGTCCCGGCCGGGCCGCCTCGCGGACGTGCCCGCCTTCGCGCGGGGGATCGGCGGCGCCGAGTCCAACGTGGCGTGCGGACTGGCGGGCGCGGGGCACAGCGTGCGATGGCTCAGCCGGGTCGGCACCGACGGCTTCGGCGACCATCTGCTGACGGAGATCGCGGCGAGGGGGGTGGACGTCGGCCGCGTCCAGCGCGACCCGCGCCGCCCCACCGGCATCTACTTCCGCACGGCGGGCGAGCGGGCCGTGGGGTCCGAGCCGTCCACGGACGAGGCCGAGTCGTCCGCGGAAGAGGCCGAGCCGTCCACGGAAGACGATGGCGAGCAGCCGCTCGCCGAAGTGGTCTACTACCGGGCCGGATCGGCCGCCGCGGCCATGTCCCCGGCGCTCATGCCGCGGATGCAGACCTGGTCGGGCCGGGTGCTCCACCTCACCGGCATCACCCCGGCCCTCTCGCCCGACTGCCTCGCCCTGATGCGCGAGCTGACCACCCGGGCCCCCGGCCGCCCCCTGGTCTCCTTCGACCTCAACTACCGCGTGTCGCTCTGGGAGGACCGGGCCCCGGACGAAGGCCCGTCCGTGCTGCTCGACCTCGCCCGCGGCTGCGACCTGGTCTTCGTCGGCGAGGACGAGGCGGCGGCCGCCTGGGGCATACGCGGCGGCGCGGACGCGATCCGTGAGGCCCTGCCCGAGCCGGAGGTGCTGGTCGTCAAGCAGGGCAGCGACGGGGCCACCGCGTACGCGCGGGGGGCGGACGGAGCCGACACCGTCACCTTCGCGCCCGCCCTGCGCGTGGACGTCGTCGCCCCGGTCGGCGCGGGCGACGCCTTCGCCGCGGGCTTCCTCTCCGGCACCCTGCGCGACCTGCCCGTCGCGCAGCGGCTGCGCCACGGCCATCTGATGGCGGCCGCCGCCCTCACCGTCCCCGGCGACCTCGGCACCCCGCCCCCGCGCGCGTACGCCGACCGGCTGGTGACCCTGGACGCCGCCGAGTGGGGCACACTGCGATGCGGCCCCGGCTGGGCGAACCCGGCGGGAACGGGGTCCGATACCGCGGTGGTGGAGGTAACCGACCCATGAGCCAGACCGTCGACCGAGCGCTGAGCATCCTGCCCCTGCTGGCGGAGGGACCCGCCAACCTGGAGCAGGTCGCCTCGCGGCTGGGCGTGCACAAGTCGACCGCACTGCGGCTGCTGCGCACGCTGCACGAGCACGGCATGGTCTACCGCCAGCGGGACCAGCGCTACCGGCTCGGCGCCCGCCTCTTCGCGCTCGCCCAGGAGGCGGTGGAGAACCTGGACGTACGGGAGATCGCCCACCCCCATCTGGTCGCGCTCAACGAGCGGTGCGGACACACCGTGCACCTCGCGGTGTACGAGGAGAACGAGGTCCTCTACATCGACAAGGTGGAGAGCCGCTACCCGGTGCGGATGTACTCGCGGATCGGCAAACCCGTCGCGATCACGGTCGCCGCCGTCGCCAAGCTGCTGCTGGCCGACCTGCCGGAGCCCGAGCGGCGGACGCTGGCCGAACGGCTCCCGTACCCGGCGTACACGGCCCGCTCCACCCCGAACGCGACCGCGTTCCTGAGGGAGCTGGAGACCGTACGGGGACAGGGCTGGGCCACCGACCTCGGCGGCCACGAGGAGTCGATCAACTGCGTCGGGGCGCCGATCCGGGGTGCGGACGGCCGCGTCGTCGCCGCGTGCTCGGTGTCGGCGCCGAACGTCGTCGTCACCGCGGACGAACTCCTCACCCTGCTGCCCGCGGTGCGCCGCACCGCCGACGACATCAGCCGGGAGTACTCGGGCGGCGCCCCGGCCCGGCCGCCCGGTGGCGCGTCCGACGGGCCGTCCGGTGGAGCGTCCAGTGGACAAGGAACACCCGAAGCACCGCCTGAAGTTACCCCCGGTGCACGACCGCAAGTAACACCCGAGAAGAGAGCCGAGGAACCCTCCTCATGACCGAGCAGCCGCAGAAGACCGCGATCACCCCGGCCACCCACACCGCCCCGCCCGCCAAGTTCTCGCACGGCGTCAAGAAGGGCAACATCCTCCAGGTCGCCGGTCAGGTCGGCTTCGGCCCCGCGGTCCCCGGCCAGGCCCCCGCCCCGGTCGGGCCGTCCCTGCGCGAGCAGACCCTGCAGACCCTGCGCAACGTGCAGTCCGTGCTGGAGGCGGGCGAGGCGAGCTACGAGGACGTGGTGATGATCCGCGTCTACCTCACCGACACCGGCCACTTCGCCGAGTTCAACGAGATCTACAACGAGTTCTTCGCGGACCTCAAGGAGGTCCCGGCGGCCCGTACGACGATCTACGTCGGCCTCCCCGCCGGGCTGCTCGTCGAGATCGACGCGCTCGCCGTCACCGGCTGAGCGCCCCTCAAGAACTTCCGGGCGCGGGCGGGGTCTCGAACCCC
>NZ_JBEXVE010000044.1:0-82069 GCF_040629205.1 Streptomyces sp. NPDC005962
TGGAGGACGGGGGATACCCCGCGTCCTCCATCGCCCGCCAGGTCAGCTCAAGTGCGAATCGCTGCTGCGGGTCCATGCTCTCCGCCTCGCGCGGAGAGATCTTGAAGAACGAGGCGTCGAAGCGGTCGGCGTCCTCTATGAAGCCGCCCCAGACGCTGTTCGTCTTCTCCGCACCGCGCCTCGGATCTCCGAACCAGCGTTCTTTCGACCAGCGTTCCGGGGGCACCTCGGAGATCAGCGACCGTCCTGCGACAAGGTGCCGGCAGAGTTCCTCAAGGGTGTTGGAGCCAGGGAACCGCAGCGACAGGCCGATGATCGCGACGTCGTCCGCGGTGTGCTCCGACCCGGCCGCGTTCATCGCTTCGCTCCCATGGAGGACAGGGACTGCCGGCGGTCGGCAGTCGTTCGCAGCTTCAGCCCGGCTTCCGACGGGGCACCCATGTAGTTCTCCTCGCCCATGACGAACTGACGGTTGAGGACGGCCGTCGAAAGCAGATAAATAAACGCCTGGTCCTCTTTGGTGCTGATCTCCGCAGTCGGGGTCTTCATGATCTTGCCGACCAGCTTCCTGGCGAAATTCTTGTCGATGCAGTCGACCTTTTCCAGCTCCGCATCGGAGAGCACCAGCTCCAGATAATCCGGTCGCTGCTCCTTGAATACGGCACTTCCCGGGGCCCGATACGGCTGCTTCGGCCGCGTGATGCTTATCTCCGGCAGCTCATCACGGAACGCGTTTTTAAGTATGGCCTTCTCGACGAATCCGTCGTCGAACCTCAGATTGACGGAAGCAGCCGCACGCACGACGGCCGGGTCGAGGAACGGGCAGCGGTTCTCGACGCCGTGCGCAAGGCCCATACGCTCCCCCTGAGTCGAGAGCAGATAGCCGGGCAGGAGTGTCTTGTACTCGATCCATTGGGCTTTCTGGGTCGGGGTGAGCCCCGCGTAGCCAGATGTGTCACGAACCAGCCCGAGCATGTCCGCGAACGGTTCGGCGCGCTCTTTCAGCAGGCGTGCGGCGAATTTCCCATTCTGGTAACGGAGTTCATGCGAGAAGAGTCCTGGAAGCTGCTCGACGGAGAACTGCTGGAAGAGCCCCGCCAAGTGCGCCCAGTGCGCGGGGCCGAAATGGTCCAGCTCCGGATGGAGACTTCCCGTCTTCGTTCGCCTCTCTTCGTCGGAGAGTTCGCTCCAGGAAGCGCGCAGGAGTGTCTCACGGAAGAGCGAGTACCCGAGAAACGCCTCGTCGGCTCCCTCACCACTCAGGATCGTCTTGATCCCGGCTTCGCGCACACGGCGCGACAGGAGGTACATCGGGACGAACGCGGTGCGGAACGCGGGCACTTCGGCGTGATAGACCGCCGACAGGAAATTCTCCGCGATATCGGCGCTCGACACCGCGATGGACGAGTGCCGGGTCCCGAGATGCGCGGCGACCACTTGCTGACTACTCGATTCGTCGAAGGTTTTGTCCTCGAACTCGACCGAGAAGGTGCGTACCTCACTGCGTGAAAGATCCGTCGCGAGTTTCGTCACGATGGACGAGTCGAGGCCGCCGCTCAGATAGACGCCGACCTCCACATCGCTCCGCAACCGCATCTCGACGCTCTCTCGCAGCACCTCGCGTACGTGAGCGACCGCGTCGGCCTCCGATCCGGTGAACGGCTCCACGTCGAGACGGAGCTCGTCGTAGGTGCGAATCCTGGAACGCCCACCGCGCAGGGTGAGGAAACTGCCCATGGGGAGCTGGCGGATGTCCGCGAACGGCGTACCGTCCGGCAGCGGCGTCCATACCGCGAAGACCGACGCCAGCTCACGGGGGTCCAGCTCGAAGCGGAAGCCCGGGAACGCCTGGAACGCCTTCATCTCCGACGCGAAGAGGAAGTCCTCTCCGCGGTCGGCATAGAAGAGCGGGCGCTTCCCGAACCGGTCACGCGCGAGATGGAGTTCGCCCGAGACCGCGTCCCGGATCGCTATCGCGAAAGCGCCGTTGAAACGCGTGAGGCACTCGGGGCCCCACTGAATCCACGACTGAAGGACCACCTCGGTGTCCGAGTGCGTGCGGAACCGCCTGCCAAGCCGTTGCAGCTCCGCGCGGAGTTCGACGTGGTTGTACAGCTCACCGTTGAACGCGATCCAGTAGCGTTCTGTAGCATCCGCCATCGGCTGCTGGCCCGACGAAAGATCAATGATCGACAGCCGCACCGATCCCATCGCGACGCCGTCGTCGAGGTAGTAGCCCGCCTCGTCCGGCCCTCGGTGCCGGATGCGGGACAACATTGCCGTCATCACTTCGGGCACGGCACCGGCGTCGAGTCCGGGCGACACGAATCCAGCTATTCCGCACATGCCGAACCTCCCCGCAGAGCATCGCTCCTGCCAGATTTCTTCTCCACGAAGGAATCGATCGCAGCGAGTGAGACAAAGACATCCAGCAGGACATCTTCGTCCGATATCTGAAGTGAAAATTCTTCCCTGAGAAACGCCAGCATCTGAATATAGCCGAACGAGTCGATGACCCCCGCCTTGAAGAGATCCGTCTCGTCAGTCAATTCGCCACCGAACTCGACGAGAAACTGCTCTTCGATGAACTGCCGGATTGTCTCTGTCCTGCCCATGTCTCAGACCATGCTTTCGCTTTGAAGGGGCGTGGCGACAGAATCCCGAATTCTGTCCACCATGCGGAGCAGAGAGCGACCGCCCATTTCCTCGCATTCTAGAGAGGAATCCAGGGCGAGTAGATGGTGCACGCTGTCCACCCATCGCACCGGCTTGACAAGTTGCTCGCTCAGTATCTTTGCGATCGTGCCCCGTTCATAGGGCAGCCCGGTGACATTGGCTATCACCGGCGTCCTCGGTTCCGAGAACGTGAATCCGAGGAGAAAATCCTCGAACTCGGTACGCGCCGACTCCATGTAGCGCGAATGGAACGGCCCACTGACTCGCAGGGGCGCGAAGCGAATACCCCTTGCCTTGAGCGACTCGTGGGCGGCGTGAAGCGTGTCCGCGGTACCGGCGATGACGAGTTGTGAGTCGGTGTTGAAACCTGCCAGATCGATACCTTCCACGCCGTCCTGTTCGAAGGCGGCGAGGAGATGGGATGCCGACAGGCCCATGACCGCCGTCATTCCGCCACCGGACGCTGCGGCCATCAGCTTCCCCCGCTTCTCGACCAGCCTGAGGCCCGTCTCGAAGTCGAAGGCCCCGGCGGCGAGGAGGGCGTTGTATTCGCCAAGGCTGTGCCCGAGGTAGTAATCGGCAGGCCGGTCCTCGCGGCGCTCGCGCTCGAACGCATGCATCGCATTGACGACATAAAGGGCAACCTGTGTATGTTCGGTTTGCGAGAGCAATCCGCCCGGATCGTCACGACACCGCTCAACCAGGTCATACCCCAGAAGGTCGCAGGCCCACCGGGTCAGCCCGGGATAGCAGTCGAACAGATCCGTGCCCATTCCCCGGAACTGTGCTCCCTGACCGGGAAAGAGAATCGCGAATGGCATTGACGCCTCTCAGGTCGATATCCGGCTTCGACTACCCGGACGACACTCGGGGGGCCACCCTTCGGCGCACCCGCAGGGGCGGGGGGTCTGTCCGCACACATGGCCTCCCATTTACCGAATATTCATCTGACGTGGCCCGATGTGTCTGCCTGACCGCACCGAAGCCCGTCGGCCGCGCCACCGCCCCACCGCGCCGTAGCTCGCCGATCCGCCCGACGCACCGGTTCCGGAACATCGTGCGCCGCCACCCTTGCGACAGGCTGGTCCGAACGCTGACGACCCCTTGCCGAATCCTTTCCTGCCGCCTGCGGTGACCCCCGTGACGCGGCTGTCGACGGATTGCTGATGGCAATCCGCTATGTTAATATTACTTTCTGTGTTATATTTATCACTCTCTGTACGATCAGGCATTGCAGTCGCAAACGCGTGAACGATTGGGATTCGACATGCCCGAAGCTCAGACGTCGAGCCCACTGCTCCTTTCAGGGCACACAGGGCAAGCCGGCTTACCGGGACCGCTGCTGAGCGTCCTGGGCCCGATGTCCGCTCAGCACGACGGACGCGACCTCCCTCTCGGCCCCCCGCGCAGGCGAGCGTTGCTCTGTCTGCTGCTTGTGCGTCTGGGCAGAGTGGTCCCCACCGAGATGCTCATTCAGGAGTTATGGGGAGATAAACCGCCTCGCCAGGCAGTTGCCACGCTCCAGAGCCACATCTCCCATTTGCGCCGCGCGCTCGACCTGGAGACGGGACAGGGCAAACCCTCCGTACTGCGCTACCGGGCGCCGGGGTACGCGCTCCATCTGCGCCCCGAGAATGTCGACGTCCACCGCTTCGAGCAACTGGTGCGTAAGGGGCGGAAGTTACTGCACGAGAGGGAGCCTGGCGCCGCACATGCCCGGCTCGGCGAAGCGCTGGAACTGTGGCGCGGCTCCCCTTACACCGAGTTCGCCGCCCATCAGCCGCTCGCCGACGAGCGCACTCGGCTGGAACAATCCCGGCTCACCGCGATGGAGTTCCACGCCGAGGCCGGACTCGCCATCGGAGCGGCCGATGAGGTGATGGTCGCGCTGAGCGCGGAAGTGCGCCGGCACCCGACACGCGAACGTCTCGTCGGCCACCTGATGACAGCTCTGGCCCGACTGGGGAGACAGGGCGAGGCGCTGGAGCTGTACGAGCGAACCCGCAGCCATCTCGTCCAGGAGTTCGGTGTGGACGCGGCCGTCGAACTCCAGCGCGTCCACACCGCCATCCTTCGCCAGGAGCCCGGCGTCGGCGGACCCGCCGACGAGCCGTCCGACCGTCCCGACAGGCCCGACAGATCCGACCGGCCCGACCGGCCCGACGGGACGGTGACGACCCCGGCAGCCGAGCCGTACCCTCCCGTACCCCTCGCCCCGTTGCCCTTCATCGGCCGGGAGCAGGAGCTGCATCGCCTGATGAACGCGGTGTCGGGCGCGGGCGCCGGGCGCGGGCACATCGCCTCGGTCATCGGCCCCGCCGGCATCGGCAAGACACGTCTGCTGATGGAGCTCGGCGCCCGGATCGAGGGCAAGGGCGAGTCGCCGGAAGTGATCACCAGCCAGTGCCTGCCCTTTGAAGGAGTCTCGCCCTACTGGATGTGGACGCAGATTCTCCGCCGGCTGTCGGCCACCCGGCCGGACAGCTTCCTCTCCGCGTCGGCACCCTTCAGCGCGCAGCTCGCCCCGCTGCTGCCCGGACAGCCGGCCGGACCCGAAGCCGTCTCCGAGGCCGATTGGGCCCAGGCCAGGTTCCGTACGTATGACGCGGTCGGCGAGGTGCTGCTCACGCTGGCCGTGCAGCATCCGATAGTGCTGTTCGTCGAGGACCTGCACTGGGCCGACGCCGCCTCGCTCGACCTGCTCAGGCTGCTCTGCGCCCGCTGCCAGGGCTACCCGCTCAGCATCGTGATGACCGCACGGAACTGGGGAACCGCGTCCGATGACCCGGTGGGCCGGATACTGACCGAGATCCTCAGAAGTCCCAGGGCCGAGACGGTGAAGCTCGGCGGGCTCCCCCTCGACGCCATCGGGGCACTCGCGGAGGCACAGGCCGAATCCACGGTGGACGCGGAAACCATCCGCCTACTGCACCAGCGCAGCGGGGGCAACCCGTACTTCGTCCTGCAATTCCTCTCCCTCCTCCGGAAACCCCACGACGCCCGCACCACCGGCATCCTCCTCTCCAAAGTCCCGTCAGGCGTACGCGAGGTGATGAACCAGCAGTTGTCCGCGCTGCCGGAGACTGTTCTGCGGGCGCTACGGCTGTGCGCCGTCATCGGTGCGGAGGTCGACATCGACCTGCTGTACCAGACCACGCCCGAGAACGAGCAGATGACCGAGGCGCTGGAGACGGCGGTCGGACTCGATCTGCTGCGTGAGGACCCGCTCAACCCGGGACGGCTTCATTTCACCCACGCCCTGGTCCAGGAGACGCTCGTCGGCGAGATGTCGCACGACGAGCGCAGCAAGGTGCACGCGAAGGCCGCGCGAGAACTGAGCGCCCGGTCGCACCACTGGGCGGAGGCCCAGGAGGACGAAGGGATCGAGCGGGTCGCCCATCACGTCTGGCACGGCAGAGACGCGGTTCCGTCCCGGTGGGCGCTCCCCCTGCTGGTGCGTGCGATCGATCAGGCCGAACGGCGCAGGGCGTACGAACAGATGGAAGTCTGGCTGCGCCGCGCCGCGCATGTGGTGAGCTTCCTGACGCCTCATGACATTGCGGCCCAGAGCCTGGAGCGACGGCTGTACCTTCAGCTCGGGCGGTTGCTGGGCGTCGTCCGCGGCTACGGTGACGCCGAGGCGGAAGTGGCACTCCGCCGGGGCCGCGCTCCCCGCGCGACAGCCCAATGGTCGAAGGACCCGGCCATGCTCATATCCATGTGCATGACACATTTGACCACCGGCCGCTACCGGGAATCCCTGCAGTTCTCGGGGCTGCTCAGGATTCTGGCCGCCCGGACCCGGCACCCCACGGCCATGCTCGGCACGGCGTACGGCGAGGGGCTCGTGCTGTTCGTGAGCGGCCGACTGCCCGAAGCGCTCACGACATTGGAGCGTGGCATCGAGGCAGCGGACCTGGTCGCCCGGGAGAGTGAGAAATGGGAATGGAGGCCCCGGAACGATCCGCGTATCACGCTCCGTTGCCATGAGACGTTCCCTCGCTGGCTCCTGGGCGACCGGGCCGGCGCCACCGAGCGCCGTCTGGAACTGCTGCGTATGACCGAGAGCGGCATGGGCTCTCACGACCGGGCGTTCGCCCTGTATGTGGACGCGGTGGTGGCGGCCCTGGAAGGCGACGTGGCCACGGCGCAGGCATCCGGCGCCGAAGGAAGCCGGTTGGCGGGCAAGCACAGGCTGCCCCACTGGCAGGCGATGCTGGGAGTTCCGCAGGGATGGGCCCTGGCCCACTCCGGCCACGAGAACGAAGGCGTCCCGCTGATGCTCAAGTCTCTGGCCGAACTACGCCGGTCCAGAACGCGCTTCTGGCTCCCGCTTCATCTGGGCCTCCTCGGCCAGGCCCAGTACCACGCCGGGCAGCAGGAGGAGGCGACGGCCACCCTCCGGAAAATGGCCCGGACGATCGAACGCCGCAAGGACCGCGTCTATCTCAACAGTGCTCTGCCCGCCACCCGGCTGCTCCACAAGCTCCTGGGCCACAACGGAGCGGAGACGATGCGGCAACGGTAGGCGCCGAAGGCCGTGTCCGCCCGCGAGCGGATCAGCGGTAAAGCCCTCCACAGGGACCCGGGGCGCCCTGTGGAGGGCTTACCTCTTGGCGCGCACTGCTGCGGGTCAGAGGTCACATGACGCGGTCGGCGACAGGCGGGCGGTGCGCGTCGGCCAACAGGGTGCGCAGCTTGCCCGCGGGCAGCGGGGCGCCCGGATCGTCGGGCGGGGACGGCGTCGGGCCCGCGTTGGGCAGGTCGGCCAGGAAAGCCCTCATGGCCTCGGGGTGCGCGCAATAGGCCACCGCGTACGCGGGGGTCTCCGGCTCGAAGCGCCAGGTCTCGGCCAGGCTGCCGGCATCGACGGTGTCGAAGCCCAGCTTGTCGATGAGGGCGGCGGCTGCCACGTTCGCCTCGGGGTCGTTGCCGGCGATCGGCAGGGCGGTGCGGTCGGCGGCGCCCGCGGGACGGGCGAGCGACGCGATGTGGAAGGCCGAGATGTTGTTGAACGCCTTGACGAGCTTCGCTCCGGTCAGGTGCCCCTGGACCAGCTCTGTCGTGGTGGTCTCCTCCGCGTCGAGCACCTCGATCCGCCCATCCCGGATCGGGTAGTAGTTGATGGTGTCGAGCACGGTCTTGCCGGCCAGCTCCGCGGCCGGAAGTTCCCGGTAACGGTCCAAAGGAATGGACACCACCACCCAGTCACCCGCCCGGGCCGCCTCCTGCGGCGTCGCGGCCCGAACACGCTCGCCGAGTTCTGCGACTTTCCCGGCCAGGCTCTCGGGCCCCCGGGAATTGGCCAGGACAACATCCATACCCGCTGCCACCGCGAGGCGGGCTATCGCGGTGCCGATGTTGCCGCTGCCGATGATGCCAAGTGTTGCCATAACAGGCCTCCCCACACCATGATCCACGGTCCGCTGCGAGGCTAACAGAACCTCAAATCGCCCTGGGGGAGTCATGAGTTCGCCCCGGCGCCGGGCCGGGGCGTCGGGCGGGGCCGTGGGGCGTCACGACCAGGCGCCGAACGCCCACATGATCAGCCCCCAGCCGCCCACCATCACCACGGCGGCGACGGCCAGCCACAGGAACACGCCCCACGGCCACACCACCGGGTCGGGCGGCTCCGGCGGCTTCACGGGGCAGCACTTCGAGCAGTGCGGGTCGTCGGGCATCCCCGCAGCATGGCGCGGTGCGCACCGCGAACGACCCCCAGCGGCGCGGACTTCATCCGGACGGGCGATGAGCCGATGGCATGTCCGAGTCGGCCGGTTTCGCGGGTGCCGCGGCTATCCTCGGACCGTGGGGAGCCGGTGGAAAGGCCATGTCACGCGCCATCCGCTCTGGGGCGCCGTCGAGTTGACGCTCGCCTGGCATGTGGTGCTGGTGTTGTTCGCCGAGGTGATCCTGCCTCCGCTGGCTCCGTCCTGGTTTCCCGACCTGGGCGCCACCGTGGTCAACGCGGTCTGCTTCGCGGCCGTCTGGTGCGTGCTGTGGCGGTGGAAGTGGCTGCGTGCGTCGGGCGTCGCGACGCCCGGCCGGGGGCGGCGCTGGTGGCTGGGCCTGCCGATGCTGCTCGTCGCGTGTTCCTACGCCGTCGGGGGTGTCGACGGCAGCGCGAGCGTGATCGTCAGCTCGCTGGTGTCGCTGCTGTGGGTGGGCATCAACGAGGAGGCCTACAGCCGGGGCCTGGTGCAGCAGGCGCTCGGACCGCTCGGGGCGATGCGCGCGGCGGTCGCCGTCGGCGTGCTGTTCGGCCTCGGCCATATCCAGAACTACCTGTTCTTCGGCGCCTCGTTGGACGACACGCTGTGGCAGATGCTGTCCGCCGGGCTCTTCGGCTTCGTCTGCGCCGGGCTGCGCTACGCGATCGGTTCGGTCTGGCCTCTGGCCCTGGTCCATGCCTTTGACGATTTCTTCCAGATCCGCTCGCCGGGTTCGGCCCCGGACTGGTGGGAGGCGACCGTGTACGTCTTCTACGTGGCGTTCGGGGTGTGGCTGCTGCGGCGGTACGGCACCGCAGGCGCCACGGACGTGGACGGCGCCGCCGCCGGGAGTCCTGATGAGCGCCCCGAGGAAGCCCCCGGCGCGGGTGCGCTCTGAACCTCGTCCTCGGATGGCACACCGGGCCGACGGGACGTTACGCGGCGGCCCGCACCTCCTGGGCGGCGTCGCTGTGGAGCGCCACCCGGACCAGGGCCGCGGCGAGCCGGGGGAGGTCCTCGCCGGACACCAGCTTCTCCAGGGACGCGGCGCTCGTCGGCAGGCCGACGCGCTCGGCGCCCTCCAGCGCCTTGCGGCCGAAGTACGGGGCGCACTCCGGCCACACGCCCTGCGCCTCCCGCAGGAAGATGTCGACCCCGGCCGGTCCGATGCCGGTGATCTCCCGCAGCAGCTTCCGCGGGTCCCCGGCGTCGCGCAGCCGCCGCAGATCGCCCTGGTACTCGCGCAGCACCAGCTCGGCCGCGTCGCCGAGCTGGGTCGCGGTCCGCTCGTCATAGCGGCGGTAGCCGCCCTCGCCGAGCGCGTCGACCCGCTGCTGCCAGGTGGCGTCGGCCATCTTCCGAGGATCGCGCATCCCGGCGTCGAAGAGCGCGCGTGCGGAGGCCACCGCGATGTCCGCCTTGATCCGGGCGGACAGCAGATGGGCCAGCACCAGCAGCTGGTAGAGGGGGCCGGGGGTGTTCCGCAGGGTGATTCCGGCGTCGGCCGCGTACGTCGTGCCCTGCCGGTCCAGCAGACTGCGCACCACGCTCGTGTTCTTGTCCTTCCCGTTCCCGCTCATCTCGGAAGCCCACCTCCTCGCTGAGATACGGATTCACTCCGGTCCGCTCCGCAAGATCTTCCAGACGCGGGTGGCCACCTGGAGGTTGAGCCTGCTGTCCACGTCCGTCAGATCGCGGCCGCTGATCTCGCGGATGCGCTGCAGCCGGTAGCGCAGCGTGGAGCGGTGGATGACCAGGGCCGCGGCCGTCTCGCTGTAGTGGCCGCCGCTGTCGAAGTACGCGGTCAGGGTCTCGACCAGGTCCGTCCGGTGCAGCGCGTCGTAGTCCAGCAGCGGGCCCAGCCACTCCCGTACGAACTGCTCGACCTCCTGCTGCTCATCTCCGGTGCGCAGAATGCGGTACAGGCCCAGATCGTCGAAGAAGGTGATGCCGTACGCACTGTGCGAGCCCTGCCGGACCTCCAGCGCGCGTAGCGCCTCCTGGTACGAGCGGGGTACCTCATGCGGGGTGTCGCAGCGGCCGCCGACGCCTACCGCCCCGGCCGGTGAGCCCAGCTCCCGGCTGAGTGCCGTGTGCAGCGCGCGCTCGGCCGGGCGGCCCCGCGTCACCAGCACCGCCGTACCGGAGCGGCGGGTCGGCAGGACCCGCAGCCCCAGCCCCGAGGCCGCCCGGCGGACGGCGCGCACGAACCCGTCGTCCGCCGGTCCGTCCGCCCAGCGCACCGCGACCACATGGTGCGGCCCGTGCAGATCGTGGCCGACCGCCTCGGCGCGGGCGTAGGCGCTGGTGTCGTCCGCGCCCGTGAGCAGATCGTCCACCAGCTCGCGCCGCAGCCGCAGCTCCAGCTCCGCCAGCTCCCGCAGATGCGCCAGCTCCAGGGCGAGCGCGGACGCGGCGTGGTCCAGCGCGCGGACAGCCCGCTCGTCCGCCCGGCCCTCGGGGTCCACCAGGCACAGCGCGCCCAGCAGCTCGCCGCGCGGTGCGGCCACCGCGACCAGCCGGTCCCGCACCCGGGCCGGACGGGACCGGCGGGCGGCGTCGCGCAGCAGCTCCTCGCGCTGCGCCGGATCGGGCTTGGGGTACGGATCGGGGCGCCCGGGCCCCGCCCAGGTGCGCAGATTGCCGAACCGGTCCTCGACGGCGGCGGGCAGACCGGTGACGCGGTGCAGCGCGCGGGCGATCCCCGCCTCGCCGTCGCCGCGGGCGGCGGCCCGGGCGAGGGCGTCGTGCACCTCGCGCAGCTGGCCCAGGTCGGAGAGGGCGCGGTCCAGCCGCCGCCGGATCGCCTCCCGCTCGCCCCGGGCCCTGCGCAGCTCGGCGGCCTGGGCGCGCTCCCGGCGGTGGGCGGCGGCGATGGACAGCGCCGCGGAGGTCTGGTGCACCAGGAGGGAGAGCAAGAACCGCTCGTCCTCGCCGGGCCGGTCCCGGGAACTGACCACCAGCGCACCGCGCAGCCCGTCCGGCGCCCGGATTCCGTCCGGGGCCCGTACGCCCTCCGGCGCGCGCAGCCCGTCCGGCCCCCGGACGTCCTCCGGCTCCCACGGCCCGTCCGGCCCGTGCAGGCCATCGGGGATGCTCAGCCCGTCCGGCTCGCGCAGGGCGAAGGCCCACCCCCAGGCCCGCCGGGGGAAGCGCACCGGCCCGTCCCGGCCCGCCAGCTTCCGGACCTGCGCGTCCAGGGCCGCCGTGGCCCGGAAGCCGTCGTCCGGGCAGCGCACCAAGCCGTCGCCGAGCAGCAGGTAACCGGCCTCGGCACGCCCCGGGCCGACCGTACTGACCTGGGCCATCGCCCGGCGCAGGATCTCCGTCTCGTCCCGGCCGTCGAACATCGTCAGACAGCGCAGCATCAGCTCATCGGCGACACCTGTTGGGGTCATGCGGTCACTCCGGGGCGTCCTCGGCGCTCTGCCTCCTCGGCACGTCACTGCGCACCGGAGTACCCATTTCCCGGCGAATCACCGCAAGAGGGCGAATTGAGGGCGGTAATTTCGACCTCGGGGACGCAGGCGCATCGTCGTCCCGCCTTGTCACCCTGACGGCGTGGGCCTCGGTCCCCGCCAGTGGTCCCGCCAATGGTCCGGCCAATGACGGGCCACGCGGACTCGGCCGCGTCCGGTCACGTCCGGCCGCGTCCGGTCCGCGCGGTCCACTGGTGGTGACGCGAACGTCCGGCCGCCCGCTACGGCAAGGAGGGTGACGCCATGGCTATCGAGCCCGACCCCCATCTGTCGATGGTGCGCCCGGTCGCCCCGCACACCCCGCAAGGGTGCGAGGAGTGCCTGCGCCTGGGCTCGCCCTGGGTGCATCTGCGGCTCTGCCTGACCTGCGGACATGTCGGTTGCTGCGATTCCTCGCCGCTCAAGCACGCCCGCGCCCATGCCGCCGTGGCGAGCCATCCCATCGTCGAGCCGCTGGAGGCGGGCGAGGAATGGCGGTGGTGCTACGTCCACGAGGCCCTGGTCTGACCTGCCGACAACCATCACCACGGAGGTGAAGGACGATGAGCATGCCCGTCCGACGACACCGGGGCGCAGGCCCCCTCGAACGCCCCCGGGGCTGGAGCCGCAACCCCCTGGCGGAATTCGACGAACTGCTCAGCCAGATGGGCGGACTCCTCGAATCCACCGTCGGGGCCGCCCCGCCCGCCCTCAGCGCATGGGCGCCCGCCGCCGACGTCACCGAGGCCGACGACGCCTACCGGATCGAAGTGGATCTCCCGGGCGTCCGGCGGGCCGATGTGGATGTGGAGGTGAGCGGCCAGGAGCTGACCGTCTCCGGCGAGATCGGGGAACGCGAGCGCGAGGGCGTGCTGCGCCGCAGCACCCGCCGCACCGGGCGCTTCGAATACCGGATGCTGCTGCCCGCCGAGGTCAACACCGAGGCCGTGAAGGCCGGGATGACCGACGGTGTGCTGACCATCACCGTCCCGAAGGCCGAGGCCGTGAAGCCCCGTCATGTCGAGATCACCGAGAGCGGGGAGATCGGAAGCCGGGAGCAGGCCGAATACTCCGGCAGAACGCGCATGACGGACGAGGCCACCGAGACCCGAGGGACCCAGGAGATGCAGGGTGCTCGAGGCATGCAGGGTGCTCAAGACGCCCAAGGTGCCCAAGGGACCCAGGGAACTCAAGGCACTCAAGGCACTCAAGGCACCCAAGGGACGCAGGGAGCTCAAGACACCCAGTGGACCCGGGGAACTCAAGGATCTCAAGGCGCCCAGGGAACCCAAGGCTCCCAAGAAGCCCAAGGAACCCAGGAGTCCCAGGAATCCCAAGAGGCCGAGGAGACCCGCACATCCGGCTGGGGGTTCCGCAGCCGCAACCGCTGAACCCACCCACTGAACCCCACGAACCCCACCCGTTCAACCCGACCCTCTCCACGGCGGCGCCCCACCCGGGCGCCGCCGACCAATGCCCGGCTTCTCCCGGGTTCTCCCCCCTCCGCGGGTACATCCGGACGGCCAATGTCCATTTTTCCTTTCCCCAGCCAACGGTTGATCAGTAATCTCGCCTCAGCAGCGGGTTGCCCTGCCGCTCTTCGTCGTGCTCCACTGCCCCGAGGACGCGGACGACCCCGAGGGCGGCCCCGAAAGCCGGAAGAGGGCGAAGGAAGTGCAGGACGTGGAAGCTGCCTGGCGGCCGGAGGGCATCGACACCACAGGCGAGGACGAACCACCCCGAGGCGGCGTCCCTCCGGCGAGGCGTGCGATATGACTTCCACACCGGGCGGGCCGAGACGTCGGGGCGGCGCCGGGGACGCCGAGGCGGACAACGACAGGCTGCGGCGGTTCGCCGCGATCTGGAGCCGCGCCGTCCACCCGATGGCCGACACCACCATGACCGTTGACGAGTTCGAGGGCTATCTGCTGCCGCTCGCCCACCGGCTGAGCGAGGCCCTGCGCACCGCCCCCTTCGACACCGCCGACGCCTACGAGGTGGGCGCCGCGCTGGTGGGCGCCCAGTGCGCCGAGCCCGAGGCGCTGCCCGCGATCCTCGGCATCATCGACGCCTACCTGGTGCTCTACGCCCCGCCGGACCCGTCGATGAGCGACGAGGACGTACGGGCCCGCTGCGCCCGGCTGCAGCACGCGCTCGCCGCCGGATTCGTCCGGGAGCTGCGCCAGCGCGAACGCGACGAGCGCAAGGCAGTCTCCCGCGCCGCGCTGACCGCGCGCGTCGAGGCCGAGAAGGCGCTGCACGCGAGCGAGGCCAAGTTCCAGGCCGTGTTCGAGGGCGCCGTGATCGGCGTGGGCATCGCCGGGCTCGACGGCGAAGTCCTCGTCGTCAACGACGCGATGGCCAGGATGTTCGGCGGCTCCGACTTCTTCCGCCCCGGCCGCAACGTCAACGAGTTCGTCCACCCCGACGACGCGCCGGGCGTCCACGAGCTGTACCGCGAGCTGGTGAAGGGCGAACGCGACCACTTCCGCATCGAGAAGCCGCACTACCGCGACGACGGCAGCGTGCTGTGGACCAACCTCACCGTCACCCTGCTCCGTGACTCCGGCGGCGCGCCGCAGTATCAGCTCGCGCTCGCCGAGGACATCACCGAGCACCGGCTGCTGCGCGAGCGGCTGCGCTACGAGGCCACCCACGACGAGCTGACCGGGCTGCCCAACCGCACCCTGTTCCTGGAACGTCTCGACCAGGCGCTCGCCGCCGCGGCCGACGCCCAGCGCTTCGGCGTGTGCTACCTGGACCTCGACGGCTTCAAGGCCGTCAACGACAGCCTCGGGCACGTGGCGGGGGACCGCATGCTGCGGGCCGTCGCCGAGCGGCTCCAGGGCTGCGTCACCTCTCCGCACGAGCTGGTCGCCCGGGTCGGCGGGGACGAGTTCCTGGCGCTGGTCACCGGGCCCGCCGCGCAGGCGGACGGCACCGCGATGGCCCGCCGGATGCTCGCCGCGCTCGCCGACCCCGTCCAGGTCGAGGGCCGTGAGCTGCGGGTACGGGCCAGCATCGGCGTCGTCGACGGGCGGGCCGGTGAGATCGGCCGGGCCGAGGTGCTGCGCAGCGCCGACATCACCATGTACCGGGCCAAGGCCGCGGGCGGCAACCGCTACGAACTCGCCGACGCCGACTCCAACGCCCGGGTGATCGCCCGTCACAGCCTCAGCAACGGGCTGCCGTCGGCCCTGGAGAACGGCGAGTTCTTCATCGAGTACCAGCCGCTGGTACGGCTCACCGACGGCACCGTACGCGGCGCCGAGGCGCTGGTCCGCTGGCTCCACCCGGTGCACGGGGTGCTCGGCCCCGACCAGTTCATCCCGCTCGCCGAGGACACCGGCCTCATCGTGCCGCTCGGCCGCTGGGTGCTGGAGCAGGCCGCCCGGCAGGCCCGCGACTGGCAGGACGCCGCCGAGTGCGACGCCGAGCGGCTGCGGGTCAACGTCAACCTGTCGCCCTGCCAGCTGAGCCACCCCACGCTGGTGTCCGACACCGTGGCGGTCCTGGAGAACGCCGGACTGTGCCCGAGCGCCCTGTGCCTGGAGGTCACCGAGAACGACCTCATCGGTGCCGACGAGGACGCCCTGCGGCCGCTGCGGCAACTCGCCGACCTGGGCGTGGACATCGCCCTGGACGACTTCGGCACCGGGTACTCCAACCTCTCGTACCTGCGCCGCCTCCCGGTCAGCACCCTCAAGCTGGACCGCTCCTTCACCCGCGGCATGCAGCGCGCCCCGGCCGACCCCGTCGACGTCAAGATCGTGGAGGGCATCGTCTCGCTGGCCCACACGCTCGACCTGGCGGTCACGGTGGAGGGCGTCGAGACGGCGGTGCAGGCCGAGCATCTGCGGATGCTGGGCTGCGACACCGCCCAGGGCTGGTACTACGCCCGCCCCGGCCCCCCGGAGCGGCTGCACACCCTGGCGCTGGCCGACGCCAGCTGAGCGCCGTACGGGCGGGCCGGTCGCCCCGGCCCGCCCGTACGCCTTATCCCGGCGCGCCCTGCTCCGGCGCGTCCAAGTCCGGCGCGCCCTACTCCGACGCGTCCAGCAGCCGGGAGCGGATCAGGAAGCGAACGCCCTCCGGCGCCTCCAGCGAGAACCCGCTGCCGCGCCCCGGCACCACGTCCACCGTCAGATGCGTATGGCGCCACCGCTCGAACTGCGACGCGGACATCCAGAACCCCACCGGCTCCTCGACCCCGTTCACCTCCAGCTCCCCGAGCAGCACATCGGACGCGCCCGTACGGAACTCGCCCAGCGGAAAGCACATGGGCGCGCTGCCATCGCAGCAGCCGCCCGACTGATGGAACATCAGCGGCCCGTGCGCCGCCCGCAGCGTGCGGATCAGATCGGCCGCGGACTCGGTCAGGTCGATGCGTGAGACGTCCGGCATAAGAAACCTCCGGGCTTCAGTGTGGTTCCCGACCGACCATCTATAAAAGACCGCAACCGGAAACCGTCAACTCCCCACCGGGTATTTATCATTGTCCACAGGAATCGGTCCTGTTTTCCACTAACCTTTCCTGACACGGCATCATCGTCCGCCCCGGTCACGGGCGGGTGCGCACTCCACGGGGGAGGAGTCCGTGCGTGAAGACTTGGGTTTCGAGAAGCTGCTCGGCGAAGAAGGATTCTTCGCACATCTGCTCGGGCGGTCACCGTCGGGCGCCGGACGGGAACCGCTGTACGGGCCCGACATCCCGGTCGTGCTGCTCACCGGCGGCCCCGGCATGGGCAAGGGCCGGCTGTTGCGCGCGGTGCGGGACAATTTCGCGGCCAGGGTGCCCGTGGTCCATCTGGATTGCGGCTCACCGGTGTACGCGGACCGGGCGGAGCCGGAACCGGGCGCCCGCTCGGCCGCGACCGAGGCACTGGTAGAGACAGCCCGGCGGCTGGCCACCTGGCAGGGGACGGGCGGCTCGTTCGCCTTCCCCCGCCTCTTCGCGGGCCTCGCCGTGATCGCGACCGGCGCCACGGGAGGCACCCCCGCGGCGGTCGCGACGGAAGTCGAACGGTACGAGGAACTGCCCCAGAAGCGGCGCATCCCCGGCCTCAGGACAGGTGACTTCTGGAAGGGCGTGATCTCCGGCTCCATCCGGAACCTGCTGACGGCCCTGTCCGGGCAGGCGCTCGACCCGTACTCCGCGGCGGTGAGCAACGCGCTGCTGGACGCCCTCTTCCAGTCCCTGGCACCCCGGGGCAAGGTGGAACTGGAGCGGATCTACGGCGGATACCCCGGCGCGGCCGGGCAGCCCAAGCACGGGCTGAGCAATCTCGCCGCCGACTTCCGGGCCCGCGGCGAGGCACGGGAGCTGGCCGAGGCCTTCCTCTTCCGGGCGCTGCGCGAGGACCTCGAGGCGGCGTACGCGTCGGCGTCCGGCTGGCTGCGCCGGGTCGGCCGCCCGGGGGTGCTGCTGGACCACGCCGAATCGCCGCTGGGGGAGCGGCTGCTGCGGGCCGTGCTCACCGACCGCCGGGGCGGGCAGCGCGACCGCGTGGTGATCGTGGGCACGGCGCGCCGTGCGGACGGCGGCGCGTTCCTGCACGGGGGCCTGCCGACGGAGGAGGTGGTTCCGCCCGCGGAGTTCCGTCCCGCCGACGGCGGTCCGCCCCCGTGGTCGCGGGCCACGGATGGCGGATCGGATCGGACTCCGCTGGCCGACGGGGTGCTGCTGCTGCGGATGCCCTTCCTCACCGGGGACCAGCTGCGCCGGGAGACCGAGCGCGGACAGACGCACATCGAGCCGGAAGGCGGCGCCAACCGCCGCCGCATCGACGCCGCCGTGGCGCGGCTGAGCGGCGGACGGCCGCACACGGTGATCCGGCTGGCCGCCGCTGCCGCCGCCTTCCGGATGCCCGCGGACGCCAACGACCGGGACATCCTCGCGGCCCCGCTGCGGCTCACCGGCGACGGTGTCCCCGAGCGGCCGGTGGCGGACGTACTCCTTCAGGAACTGCTCCTGGACCAGCTGCCGGTGGGGCTGCCCACCGAGCACTGCGACGAGTGGCTGGATCTGCTCACGCATCTGTCGGTGGCGCACGACGAGGAGTGCGCCGACGTCCTGCTCCGCCACCACCAGTCGGGCCATGTGAACCTCTTGACCGCACACCATGTGGCGAAGCTCCTCACCGACACCGGGTGGCCCCGCTGCGCACGGCACTTCATCGGGGACTTCGGGCTGCGCCAGATGCTGGTGCACCGGCTGTACGGGCTGCGCCCCGGCGGCGCCGCCTGGTACGCCGACCACCACCTCCTGAGGGACCACTACGCGCGGCGGGCGGCGGACGAGGGTGCGCCCGGCGCAGGCGCGTTCACCTCGGTCGTCGCACACCGCATGAACCACCATCTGGTGTCCGGCGGCGCGGACGACGTGGCCGCCCATCTGACCGCCACCCTGCCCGGGCGCCCGGGGGAGTGGTGCGCGGAGCTGCTGGAGATCGCCCAGGCGCCGTATCCGGGCGGCGCCGACGCCCGGCGGGAGCGCGCCCAGGGCCTGGTGACGGCGGAGGGACCGGCGCTGCGCCGCACCGTCGACCAGCTGCTGCACGCGGTGTGGCTGTGCGAGGAACGGACCAGGCCGACCGGGCAGGAGACCGCCCGCACCCTGGCCAAGCTGCTGGAACTCCTCTCGATCATGGAGTTCGACGGGGCGGGACAGCTCCGCAGGACGGCCACCCACTGGAGCGACCTGGCGGCGAACGAGCAGCCGTTGCTGCGTTGCGACTGCACCGAACAACTGGGGCGAAGGAGATAACGGGGATGCCCAGGTGGAAGAAGCTCCTCTACACACTGCTGGCCGCGGGGGCGGTCACGGTGTGCGCATGGCTCGTGCTGTCGTTCATCCAGAAGCCGGACACCTGCGCCGACGGGATCGACCGGATCGACGGCGAGTGCATCGGCGTCAACGGCGAGGGCTACGACTTCGGCACGCCGGAGATCCGCGACGTCTCCCGGGCCATCGCCCGCGAGAACGAGAAGATCGACGGCCAGCCGCATGTCACCGTGGCGATGATGCTGCCGCTCCAGTCGGACAAGGCGGCGCTGCGCCGACAGATGCGCAGCGACCTCCAGGGCGCGTATCTGGGGCAGCTGCAGGCCAACGAGGGCGAGGGAGAGCCGCCGAAGATCCGGCTGGTTCTCGCCAACTCCGGACGGGCCTACGGGCAGCAGGAGAAGGTCGTGGCCACCCTGCTGCGGATGGCCGACTCGCCCGAGGACCGGCTGCGCGCGGTCACCGGCTTCAACCTCAGCCTCGATGACACCCGCAAAGCGGTCAAGCAGCTGACCAAGCACAAGGTCCCGGTCCTCGCCTCCCGGATCAGCGGGGACGAGATCGCGAACGAGGACCGTACGGACGGGACGGCGAAGCAGCCGTTCCCCGGCCTGGCCCGGCTGATCACCACCAACCACGACGCGGCCCAGGCACTGGCCAGCTTCAACGGCGAACGGGGCCGGCAGAACCAGAAGACGGTGCTGGTCTACGACAAGCGCAGCGACGGCTACAACGAGTCGCTGGCGAAGGCGTTCAGCGGAATCGAGGAGAAGGGCCCGCCCGGCCCCGCCGCGATGCCCTTCGAGTCCCCGGCCATCGACGAACCGGGCTCGACCGGCAACCAGTTCACCCAGACGGCCAACAACATCTGCGACTCCGGCGCCGACACCGTCTACTTCGCGGGCCGCACCCTGCACCTGCGGATCTTCGCGCTCAAGCTCGCCCAGGTGGACTGCGCGAACCGGCACTACACCATCGTCAGCGGCTCCGACGCGGCCTCGCTGCGGCAGGACATGACGCTGAAGGACTGGCAACAGCTGCGCGGCGAGGACGGCAAGGCCAAGGTGACGGTCCAGTACGCCGCCCCGGCCCACCCGGACGCGTGGAGCACCGCGCTGGCCGCCTGGAAGAAGGGGTGGAGGAACGCCCACCACGACCGCGAACCCGCCAAGGCGGACCTCCCCCAGTACCTCACCGAGCCCAAAGCGGCCCTGGACACCCTGAAGAAGCGGATCGAGACGACGCGCGGCGAGGGCATACGGCTCGGCTCCACCCCGGACCTGGAGGACTCCCGGACGATGCTCGTCTACGACGGTCTCATCACCATCGGACAGGCCCTGCACGACGCCCAGGAGGGCAACGCCGAGTCGGTGCCCAGCCGCGAGGACGTCGGCGGCCAGTGGTCGCTGCTCCAGTCCCGGCACCGGGTGCGCGGCACGAGCGGCCTGATCTGCCTGACCAGCAGCGGAAACGCGTACGACAAGCCGGTCGCGGTGGTCGAGCTGGACCCGGGCCGGGAAGGCCGCGGCAAGCTGAAGTTCGTCGGCCTGGGCTGGCCCACCGGCCGGGTACAGCCGAAGAACTGCGTGATCCCCAGCGGTACTCCCTGACCGAGCTCGGCTACCCAGCACGACGGGGCGTTCAGCGGTGCACGTCTCGTCCGAACCTCAGATGGGCGGCGAAGCGGGTCAGGGGACTTCGGGGGGCAGGATGTTGAGGCCTGCGACCTTCTCGTCGGCGTCGAACGCCACCCGGGCCTTCATGTCCCCCGCCTCGTAGCGCAGCGGGACGTCCACGACCGTGTGGTCGCCGATGCGCCGGACGAACGGTGCCGGCTCGCCGAAGCCCTCGAACGCGCCCACCAGGCCCGCGACCGTGGCCATGCCGCTGCCCCGCACCTCGTCGGTGAACGCCTCCCGGACCTGAGCGTTGAAGGACTGCCGCGCTTCCTCCATGCGTCCTTCGATGACGTCCGTGACGATCTTGACGGCACGCTCCGCGGCGTCGGTCATGCGTACGGTCTTGTCCATGGGTTCTCCCGTTCGGGGATCGATGGGCTTGCCGAACCGCTGGAAGGCGGCCTGGCGGGTGACTCCGAGCAGGTCCCCGATCTCCTGCCAGGTGTGGCCGGCGTCCCGGGACTGCTGCGCGCACAGTTTGAGTACCTGTTCCGCCAGATCGTCCACATCCCGCGAGTGCCGGACCAGATCGAGGTAGTCCGGCGGAGTCAGTGGGTTGCCCACCGCCTCGGCCAGGGTCGACGCCCGCTGGGCCAGCAGGGCGGTCAGAGAAGTCAGGCTCATTGATGAATCGACCACGCGTAAAGGATGCCTTTACAAGCCTGGTGGTGTCAAGGATTCCTTTACATCTGATCCGGCCCGCACGCCGGGAGCGCCAACCACAACAAAGACCGCCGATCAGCCCGGTGTGACCAGGCGACCACCGACGAAGGTGTGGGTGGGGGTGAGGTCGCGCAGGGCGTCGCCGGGGCAGTGGGCGGGGTCCTGGTCCCAGATGGTGAGGTCGGCGAGGCGACCGACGGCGAGAGTGCCGCGCACGTGGTCCTCCCCGCACAAGCGGGCGGCGTTGACGGTGTGCAGAGTGAGGGCTTCGTCGTAGGTGATGGCGTGCTCGGGGCCCTTGACGCCGATGACGGTCTGCCGAGTGGTCATCCCCCAGACGGAGCGCATGGCGCCGAAATGACCGACGGGAAAGTCGGACCCGGCGCTGACCTCGGCGCTCAGGTCGATCCAGCCGCGGGCGGGGAAGAGACGGGCGACACGCGCCGGGCCCCAGAAGCCCTCCTCCACCTCGGCGGTGTCGTGCAGCAGCGGCTGCTGGATGGTGACGGGGATGCCCAACGCGACGGCACGAGCACGCTGTTCGGGTCCGGCCAGACCGCCGTGCTCCATCACCAGCGTGCCGGCGGGCAGGCCGGGGTTGCGCTGAAGGACGCGTTCGTAGACGTCCAGGAGGGTGCGGACCGCGCGGTCGCCGTAGGCGTGGGTGCCGACCCGCCAGCCGCGCCGGACCACGGCCTCGACCGCCTCGACCAGCGCGTCGGGTTCCCAGATCAGCATCCCCGAGAAGGCGTGGTCGCAGGCGTACGGCTCCTCGGTGGCCCCGGCCTCCAGACCGCCGTCGAGGCCGAACTTGACTCCCCACACCCGCAGCCAGGGGTCGGACTCGTAGCGCCACTCCTCCATGGTGTCGAGCAGGTCCTCCACCTGGGCCGCGCCGGTCATGCCGAGCGCGGAGATCAGGGTCCGCACCCGGGTGTGCAGCGCCCCGGCCTCGCGGGCGGCGCGGAGCACCCGGTAGTCCTCGGGGGTGACGGCGCAGTCCCGCACGGTGCCGATGCCGGTGGCGGCGTAGTCGCGGGTGGCCAGGCGCAGTCCCTCGATGCGCTGGGCCCGGTCCGGGGCCGGGACCAGGTGCTCCACCAGGTGCAGGGCGTTGTCGATCAGTCTGCCGTCGAGCTTGCCGTCGGCGCCGCGGCCGATGGTGCCGCCCGGCGGTACGGGGGTGTCCTCGGTGACCCCGGCGAGGCGCAGCGCGTAGGTGTTGACGACGTCGTTGTGGCCGCCGCGCTTGACCAGGACCGGGTGCCGGTCCGTGGCCTGGTCGAGTTCGGCCGCGGTGGGCATGCGGCGCTCGGCCAGGTTGAGTTCCTGCCAGTTGGTGGTGGTGCGAATCCACTCGCCCTCGGGGGTGACCGCGGCCCGCTGCCGGATGAGATCGAGGAACTCGGGGATGTTCCGGGCCTGGTGGACGGGGACGTCCTGGGCGCCGAGCGCGGCGTAGATCAGGTGGGTGTGGGTGTCGTCGAAGGCGGGCAGTACGGTGGCGCCGGGCAGGTCGTGAACCTCGGTACCGGCGCCCACCAGGTGATCGAGGCCGTCGGGGTCGGGGGACAGGGCCGCGATACGGTCGCCCCGCACCGCCAGCGCCCGCTGCGGGGCCTGGCCGGGCACCCGCGTGTGCACCGCGGCGGCCCGGACCAGCAGGTCGGCTCCGTGCTCAGTCATCGTCTTCTCCATACCCTCGGGTCGCGCTTGGCCGACCGCTTGTCCGCCACGTCGCTGACCAGACCGTTGTACGGAGCACTAGCCGATCTGCGGGCATTCTGCTGCTGTTCGCGCAGGAAGTACGCCATGGAAACGGCCCATCTTGCGGATCGTGCGACAGCGAGGAGGCGACGGGCAGCGCGGAGCCCGGCGATCCGCCGGGATGGGTCTCAAGGCCGTCACTGGTTGTCGGGCGTGGCCCAGGCGACGAGCTGGAGGATTACCCCGTTCGGGTCGGTGCTGGTCCCTGACGCCCTCGGGCAGGGCCTCGATGCCGCGTTGCAGAAAGATCACGTTGACGGCGTCCTCGCGGACCAGGGAGGCAAAGCCTTCGGCGGCCATGGCCTCTTGGAAGCCGAAGTGCCTGGTCAGGAATGTGGCGGAGGCGGGGACTGCTGTGGCGCGAGCCCGGGCAAGATGGCCCCCGGCGCGGCCCCAAGCAGGGCCTTACGGTCGACGCGGTCGTCCAGGCCGCCGTCGGGCTCGCCGACTCCGGTGGGCTGGACGCCCTGACCATGCGCAGCGTTGCCCACCAGCTGGGCGTCACGCCGATGACGCTCTACACGTACGTCCCGGGCAAGGCAGAGCTGCTCGACCTCATGCTGGACGCCGCCTATCTGCGGATGCCGCGTACCGATCACACAGCCGCCCCGTGGCGTACGAGGGTGGAGGCCGTCGCGCGCGAGAACCGCGACCTCTATAGGCGCCACCACTGGGTGGCGACCCTGCCCACCACGCGCCCGCCGCTCGGTCCCGGGCTCATGGCCAAGTACGAACACGAACTGGGCGCGTTCGACGGCCTCGGGCTCGACGATGTCGAAATGGACGCGGCCCTCACCTTCCTGCTGGACTTCGTCCAGTCCGTCGCCCGCGCCGACCTCGATACCCAGGCCGCCGCCCGCGACAGCGCCATGTCCGACGAGCAGTGGTGGGCCGCCAACGCGCCACTTCTGGCCAGGGTCTTCGATCCTGCCCGGTTCCCCCTCGCAGCCCGGGTCGGAAGCGCAGCGGGTGAAGCTCACCAGAGCGTGTACAACCCCGAACACGCCTTCAGTTTTGGGCTGCGGTGCATCCTGGGCGGCCTCACCCACCTGATGGTGAGCCGTTCCCGATAACGACCTCACATGCCGGCACCAGGGAACCGGGAGGCGCTCTACCGGCGGACCGCCGAGATCAGTCCGCCGGGCCGCTCCTCGCGCTGCGGCGGAGTGCTGATCGGGCGGCCGTAGGCGGCAGCGCGCTCGCGCAGGGTGTGGCTGGCGGCCTCCCAGCCGTGTCCGGCCAGCCAGCCCACCGGGTCGTCGGGCATCTCCGAGACCCACATGGACGCCGCCGATCCCGGCGCGGCGTCCGCGCCGAAGCGCTCGATCACGCCGCGCGAGCCCAATGTCAGCCCCATCCGACTGCCTGCCGCCGACTGCGTACTGATCCGGGCCAGCAGTTGCTGCACCGCGTCCTCGGGCAGGTAGATCAGTAGTCCTTCGGCGATCCACGCGGTCGGCACGGCCGGGTCGTGCCCTGCGGCGGCCAGCGCGCCCGGCCAGTCCTCACGCAGATCCACCGCGACGGTGATGCGCTCGCAGCGTGCGACGGCCCGCTCCTGGCGCAGCACCGAAGCCTTGAAGTCCAGTGGCGCGGCGGTGTCGACCTCGAACAGTCGGGTGCCCTCGGGCCAGTCCATCCGGAAGGCCCGGCTGTCCATGCCGGCGCCGAGCAGCACGACCTGCCGGACCCCGGACGCGGATGCCTGCCGCAACAGGTCGTCCAGGAACTTCGTCCTGATGACGATGGAGAACGACACGGCCAGCCGACGGCGTCGCGCGGCCTCGTCATCGGGCAGCGGCGGCGAGGAGGGCCACAGGCCGCCGGCGGTGGCGAAGGCCTGTGCCAGTGGGTCGCTGAACAGTGCGTTCTCTCGCTCGGTCTCCAACGCCCGCACCCTGGCCACCCCCACCGCCGTGGCCCACACTCCCGACGGCTGCACCCGCTCCCGCTCATCAGTCACCGCGCCAGCCTAGATAATCGATTCCACCGCCGTGCGGGCGATGAGCTTTCCCGGGCCCCGGTCGGGCAGGGGGATCAGCGCAGTCCGGCGAAGAGGTCGTTCTCGGGTACGGCCGCGCCGGTGGCGTCCTTTACCCGTACGTAGGTCTCCATGCCCATCAGCTCGCCGAACCGCTCCTTGCCCATCTTGAGGAAGAAGATGTTCTCGCCCTGACTGGCGTGCGCGGCCAGCGCGTCGAACTTCTGACCGCTGAACGCGATGGTGTCCACCCACGTGGTGACCTCATCGTCGGGGAGGCCGATCTCGGCCATCGCGGCGGCCTCGGCAGGGTCCGGCTCCGGCATGTCCTCATTGAACTCGCGCATGATCTCGCCGAACCGCTTCATCGTCGAGTGGGGCATCGTGGTCCAGTACACCTTCGGGGTCAGCGTGGTCATCTCCAGCGCCGCCATCGTGATGCGGTGGGCCTGGATGTGGTCGGGGTGGCCGTAGAAGCCGTTCTCGTCGTAGGTGACGACCACATCGGGTTGGTAGTGCCGCATGAGTTCCGCGAGCCGGGCGGCGCCTTCCTCCACGGGGGTCTGCCAGAAGGATTCGGGGGCGTCGTTGCTCGGCCAGCCCGTCATCCCGGAGTCGGCATAGTCCAGCATCTCCAGATCGCTGATCTTCAAGACGTCACAGCTCGCCTTGAGTTCTTGACGGCGCATCAAGGCGACGGCCGCCGGATCGTGTCCGGGATCGCCCGGCTTGATCCCTCCCGGTCCGTCACCGCAGCCGCCGTCGGTACATGTCACGAGAACCGTGCGGATGCCTTCCGCCGCGTACCGCGCGAGGACGCCTCCGGTTCCGGTGGCCTCGTCGTCGGGGTGGGCGTGTACTGCCATGAGCGTCAAGGGCCGGTCAGTCATGAAAAGTCCTCCTGCGGAAATGCGTCTTGATCCGAGTGCGCGGCGGGCGTACCGCGATCCTGGGGCCCGGAGCCTGGTGGGGCGGACGACCTCGTGGTCCCCGTGCTCCCCGCCCGTGCGGCGCCGGTCCTCGGTCGATGCAACCGCGCCGCCGGGACGGCTGTTCCCCGCGCGGCCGCTTGGCCTTCCGTGAGGTCCGGGGCTTTCCGGCCTTCGGCTACAGCAGACGCCGGGCGGTGAAAGTCTCTAGAGTGCATGATCGTCGGGCAGTGTACGCAGGGCACTGCAGATGGTCGAGGGGGCTGTGATGAGGGTCGAACTTCCGCCGGAGCCGGTGCACTTCGTCAACCGCGACGATGAGCGGGAACGCGCCGTGCGCGCCGTGACGGAATGGCAGAGCCGTTCCCGCCCACTGGTCCTGGCGCTGAGCGGGCCGGGCGGCTTGGGAAAGACGGAGCTGGCCGTCCTGCTCGCCCGGACTCTGGGCGACCGCTATCCCTTCACGGACGGTGTGCTGTCCGTCGACCTGGACGACTTCCGGGCGGACGGCGTGCTGGACCCCGGTGATGTCCTCTCCCGGTTGCTGAACTCCCTCGACGTCGTGCCGGACCAGGTGCAGGCCCAGTACGCGGCTCGGTGCGGGCAGTACTGGAACAGGACCTCCGACGCGAAACTTGTCCTCCTGCTGGACAACGCCCGCTACGCCTCGGAGGTCGTCCCCCTGCTCCCGGCGTCGGGCGCCAGCGTGGTGATCGTCACGAGCCACGGTCCGCTCCACGATTTCGAAGCCGGCGCCGCGGTGGATCTGGTCCTGCCGCCACTGGACGAGCGGGCGGCGACGGAGCTGCTGGAGCTGATCGTCCGTGACCACCGGCTGGCCGCGGACCCGGAGACGGCGCGGGCGGTGATCCGGTTGTGCGACGGCCTTCCCGCGGCACTGCACGTGGCCGGCCGGTGGGTGCGCACGCACCGGCTGCGTCCGCTCTCCCGTCTCCTCGCCGATCTCACGGCCGAGCTGGACGAGAAGGGCGTGTCCGGCGTGGAGCGGATCTGGGACACGGTATATGCCGATCTGTCCCGCCCGGCGGCCCTCCTCTACCGGTTGCTGGCCCACCATCCCGGTGAGACGTTCACGCTCCCCTCCGCCACCGCGTTGTCGGGGCTGGGTCCGGAGGGCTGCCAGGACGCCCTGGAGGAGCTGGACCGGGCCGGATTGCTGGACCTGCGTCTGCTGTCGCTGACGGAGTCCGGCCAGATGAGGCTGCCGGGACCGCTGCGCGCACACGCCCTGCGCCGGGCCCGCCGGGAGGCGGCGGAGGGCGAGGTGGCCGAGGCGCAGACGAGGCTGCTGCGGTGGTTCGTCCGGCAGGCTCAGCTGGCCGACCGGTTCGCGGCCGGCCGGCGGCTGACCGTCGTGGATCTGCTCGATCCTGTTCCCGGCGTGCCGGACGTTCCACTGGAGGACCCGGAAGGGGTTGTGGACGACGAAGCCCGGGCTGAACACGCCGCCCGCGCGGCCCGCTGGCTGGACGAGGAACGGCATGTGCTGTTCGCGTGCTCGCGCCTGGCCCACGGCCGTGGGATGGACACCGAGGTCGTGGCCCTGTCCGAGGCCGTGTGGACGCATGCCCTGGACCATCCCCACCAGTCCGAGGTCATCGAGCTCTTCCGGCGCGCCGTCGACTCGGCGGTCCGGCACGGAGGGAACGCGGGATGGCTGGTGCGTACGCGCTGCCAGCTGGCCAGGCCGCTGTGGGAGTCGGAGGAACTGAGCGAGGCCCAGCGGCAGATCGACAGCGCGATGTCCGCCCTGGAACTGCTGGGGGACTGGGAACGGGACCGCAAGCTTGCCGCGTCGGCCGTCGAGCACCGCGGCATGCTCAAGGGCGCACGAGGCGAGTGGAATGCCGCTCTGGCCGACTTCACAGCCTCCCGCGACATGCACCGGGCGATTCCCAACCCCTACGGCGTCCTGCTCCAGACCTATCGGATGGGAGAGGCGAGCGCGAAGGCGGGCGACCTTGAGACAGCACATCGTCTGCTGTCCGAGGCGCACACCGGGTTCGTGGCGAAGAAGCGCGAGAGGCTGATCGGACGCTCGGCGCTCGCCCTCGCCGGCGTCCTCTACCGCCTCGGCCGGATGGGCGAGGCCCGTGAGCTGTACCAGCAGTCGCTCGGCCAGGCCGATAAGCGGCGCTCGGGCTTCGATATGGCACGTGTCCACGACGCGCTCGCCGAACTGGAGACAGCCGAAGGGCACCTGGTGGAGGCCGAGGAGCACCGTGTGGCGGCCCGGACCTTCCGGCAGCGCAATGGCCTGGTCTAGATCACTTGCGCGGCTTCGGTGTTCGTGGCCGGCCGGAGGGTGATGCGGAAAGTCCGCTCTCCGACGAGGCAGTTCAGCGCGGTGTGGCTGTCCGGGGCGGGCTGAGGGGAGACCAGCCGGGCGTGTACGGCTGACAGTGCGATGGCCGGGTCGATCTGTACGATGCGGCCTGCTTCGGACCGGGGTTCGACCTGGGCGGCATACGTCCGCTCATGACCGCGGACTCTGAGCAGGCAGCCGCCGGACGGCAGCAGAGCCGCCGCGGAACGGCAGCCCGGGTGAGCGGACAGGGCATGCCGGGTCCACCCGTCGGCGGTCCAGGCCAGGTCTACGGGGGCGGTGGATGCCGGGAGCGGACGACGGTACAACAGGCCCGCGGAACGGACGAGCTGTTCGCTCGCGGCGCCATGCTCCACGGCCAAGTGGTGGCCGGGCGGTCCGATGCCGGCCGGGTGCCGGGTGATCCGGACGCCGGCCGTAGTGGTCGCCACATGGACATCGAACGCTGCGGGGACACGGGCGGCGGGCACGGGTGCGGGCAGCAGCCGGGGTGTGACGCCGTAGGCGGGTGGCGCAAGGCCGAGCAGGGCGTAGACCTCGGTTCGCAGCCGGTCCACGGCATCACCGGCGGGCGCGAACGCGGCCTGAGCGGCGGCGTGCCCGGGACCCTGCCGGTACGCCCGCAGTGCGTCGGCGATGTCCTCGTCTCGTTCCAACCGCGGTATCCGGTCGAGGAGTACGCCCATCGGGCTGCCGGGGATCAGTTCGCCGCCGCCTTGGTGGACGCTCACGACGGGACGATCCTGGGCGGCGCAGTAATACAGGGCGGCCGATCCGTGGTCGGTGACCAGGGCGTCCGCGGCGATCAGGACAGATGCCCACTCCTCGTGCGAATCCGCCAGGATCATTCCCGCGTCGAGGGCCGGCGCAAGTCGTTCGGTCAGCTCGTACGTCCCGAGCAGACTGCGCTCATTGGGGTGGACCACGAGCGCCAACTGATATTCATCATGGGGCAGTTGGGCCGCAAGGCGGGCAGGCAGTCCGGGACGCTGCCGGACGAGGGACTCGGGGCCCCAAGTGGAGACCAGGACCAGCAGCTCGCGGGCCCCGGTGCCCAACGCCGCCCGGTAGCGGTCACGCAGGGGCATCGAGGCGAGGACGCGTTCCAGAGTGAGGTCGCCGATCACTTTCGCGCGCCGGGCGGCCCGCGGGTCCGCGGCGGCCAGCCTGGCGACCTGATCGGGATGGGCCAGGGCGTGCAGCGCTGCCGGAGCATGGTCGTGGGTTCGTCGCAGATACGCCGGGTCCAGTCCGGATGCCGAGTCGGCCGAACCTTCGCCGCGGATCGACTTGTTGAAACCCGCGCCGTGAGGGATGAGGACGTGCGGGCCGCGCAGCAGCCTGAGGTCGCCCTTGGGGCTCGCGGCGACGATCAGGTCGTACGAGCGACCACACGCTTCGCTCCACGGCACCGTGCGGCCTCCACGGGCGTCGATCGCGGAGAAGACGTCGGCCCCGAAGTCGGAGCCGGGGACGAGGGTGAAGAGGCGGGTGATCCTGGCGTCGCCCGAGAAGACGGGAAGTACGTCGAGCAGGCGATATAGGGCAACCGCCGATCGGGCCGCGAACAGAACCGCTCGCCCGTCGCCCGTCGCCCGTCGCCCGTCGCCCGTCGCCCGTCGCCCGTCGCCCGTCGCCCGTCGCCCGTAAGTGTCCAGCGTACTGGAAACCGGCGGGCGGATACCGCTGTTTCCGCAGGTCGAGGTAGGTTCGTTCGCGTCGTCGGGCGACATGATCCGATCCTATCGCGTACCGTTCGAATGTCGCCGAGAGTGATCCATGCCGCACATTCGGCAAGGGTGGTGTGGCGCCGTCCCTGATTGCGAGGATGGCGGCATGAGTGACTGGGGAATCGCCCTGATTGCCGCGGGCTCGGCGATCGCGGGCAGCGTTGTGACCGGCTGGTACACGCGCAGTGCCGGTATCCGGCAGGCCGCTGCGGCACGTCACGCGGGAGATCGCCAGGCGGACGCGCTGCTCGAATCGGTGCGCATGACGCTTCGCGCCGAGTCCGGCCACCGCGAGTTCGCCCTTCGCCGCCAGACCTACGCGGACTTCCTCGGAGCCGCGGAGGCGAGGATACTCACCGAGCGGAACGGACGAGGACAGGCCGACGACGACGTCCTGCTGCAACGCGCCTTGAGCGGGGTACTCCTGGAAGGCCCGCCCGACGCCGCTGCCGCGGCCCAGCACCTCGTCGACTGTTTGCGGCGCCATGAGAGGCCGGACGAACTCAAGCGTGCGAAGTTGGCCTTCGTCTCGGTGGCGCAGGAGTGCTGCCGGCCCCGGTGACCTTCCGTGGACCAGGCTCCCGGCTGCCGCTGTGCCCCTCGCCCGGTTCGCGATGCGGCGCGTTCTGCCGCTGATGGTCGTCACGCCCTTCGCGACATCCCGCGGTGTCGCGGGGAGTCATCTCGCCGATGTCGTGCTGGGGGCGACCGAGGCGCCGACCGGTTCCTACGTCGACCGGGGCCGGGTGTCCCGCTCGTCCCAGGAGTCCTACGACCCGCGGCGGGAGAAGGAACTCTGGGATGCCGCCGAACGGCTCATCGCGGCCTTCGTCAGCTGAGCCGCTGGCCGACACCGGCTCCTACCTCACCATCGACCGCCACCCACCCCTGGGTGGGTGTGACACACCCTTCCCGCACCTCTTCCGCGAGCCTAGCTTCGAGTCATGAACGATGAGCGATTGATCGCGGATCTGCACGGCAGATGGGTGTTCGGCTGGGAGCGCGACGAGGGGGACGCGCCGTTCGACTTCCGGCGCACCTTCGGCGAGTTGTACGACTTCGACTCTCCGGACCTCCGTCTCTACGACAACTTCGACCCCGAGCAGCGTGTCGCGACGACAGCCACCGGCTACGGCTCGATCTGGGAGCCCCAGTTCGATCGGATGGTTTCCGCCCACCATGCCGTGGACGACGGCCCGCACGTCCTCGTGAGCCACGATCTGGCGGCGTCGACGCTGGTGTTCGTAGCGCGGATCACCACGCCTGACGGTGTCACGGACATCCGTACCACTACCTCGTTGGTCTGGCGTCGAACGCCGGACGGGTGGCGGATTGTCCGCGAACACAACTCGACCCGGGTTCTGCCCGCAGGCGACTTGGACGGAAGGCTGCCGGTGTAGCGAGGAACTCCACTGCCTGGCAGGCGAGTTCAGGGCGTAGCCGGTGTTCCCGTGAGCTGCGTGGGGATTCGGCGATGTATGTCCTCGAGCAGGTCCCGCATCGCCATGTGAAAAATCTCGGCCTGGTGTTCGCCGATGAAGGAGGTGTGTCCGAACACCTCCAGGACGACCATGCCGTGCAGGTGGCCCCATGAGCCGAGGAGGAGGGCGCTCGCTGGAGGGGGCAGGGTTTCCGGGCCGTGGGGAAACAGGGGTTCCAGATGCGCCTGGAGAGCCGGTGAGAGCCCCCGGGTGTCGGCCGCGGCCAGTTGCGCGGTGGTGAATCCGTCGAACATCTCGCGCTGGAATATCTCGCATATCCGGTGCATCGCCTGAGTGGTCGGGCCGTTGTGGGGCGCGGCGTAATGACGCAGCGGCGCTCCGTAGAGCAGCTGGAATCGCTCGACGTGGGTGATGGCCCATCGGCGATAGCCCTCGGCGGCGGCCATGAACCGCAGCGCTGCCGGCTCGTCCGCCGCTGTGTCGGCGGCTGCCGACACCGCTTCGGCCAGGTCCCGGTAGGCCTTGGTGACGAGAACGGTGACGAGGGCGTCCCGGTTCGGAAAGTAGTGGTAGAGCCCCTGGACGGTCATGCCGAGGTTGCGGGCGACCCCTCTCAGGGAGAGGGCGTGCGGCCCGTGCTCGGCGATGTAATTCTCGGCGGCCTCCACGATCTCCTGGGTGGCGGCGGCCCGGCGTCGCTGGCGCAGGGATGGCACGGCCGTCGTACACGCGTCTGCGGGCATGCGGCGATCCTACGACGGCTGATCCGACGAGGCATCAGAAAACCGTAGCAAGCCAAAAACACCTCACAGGTGTCAGGTAAATCTCCTGCTGCTCAAACACGGGCCGTCTTACTAGCGTCGTCCTGGGCGACGAAGAGCGCGGCACCGCACCCCTCCGACGGAGTGAAGGGGCTCTGCGGTGCGTTGAGCCGGGCCCTGTCCGGCCGAGGCCCCTCGCCTGTCGCGGAATGCATTGAAGGAGATCACCTGTGTTCGAACGTATGGCCGAATTGGCGATTCGCCGGTCCCGGCCGGTACTCATTTTCGCCGTCCTGGTCCTGGCTCTCATGAGCGCGGTAGGTGCGGGCGCCTTCGACAAGCTGAAGGGGGGCGGCTTCGACGACCCCGCCTCCCCGTCCACCCGGGCAGCGAAGGTCATCGACGAGAAGTTCGGCGGAGAGACGAACCTGGTCCTGCTGGTCCGCTCCCCCCACGGCCGCGTCGACACCCCCGCCTCCCGCGAGAGCGGCCGAGTCCTGGTGGCCGACCTCAAGAAGGACAAGCGGCTCGGCAACGTCGTCTCGTACTGGGAAACGAACAGCCCCGACCTGCGCTCCGAGGACGGCCGCGAAGCCATGGTGCTCGCCCACGTGAGAGGCGACACCACGGAGCAGCGGGATAACGCCAAGGAGATCCTCGACACCTACAGCGGCACCTACAAGGACACCCTCACCGTCCGGGCCGGAGGAGGCGCCGCCGTCGGTGCCGACCTGTCGAACCAGGTGGTCGACGATCTGATCCTCGCCGAAGCGATCGCCATACCGCTGACCCTCGTACTGCTCATGATCGTCTTCGGCAGCGTCGTCGCGGCCCTGCTGCCGCTGGCCATCGCGGTCATCGCCATCATGGGCTCATTCGCCCAGCTCTTCCTGCTCGGCAGCGTCACCGATGTCGCCGACACCGCGACCAACCTCACCACCGCACTGGGCCTCGGACTGGGCATCGACTACGCCCTTCTGATGGTCAGCCGCTTCCGGGAACAGCTCGCGGCCGGGGTGGGAGTGGACGACGCCGTCCGGCGGACGGTGCATACCGCGGGCCGCACCGTCGCCTTCTCCGCCGCGACAGTCGCGGCAGCCCTCGCGGCGCTCCTCGTGTTCCCGCACTACTTCCTGCGCTCGATGGGCTTCACCGGCGTCGGTGTCGTCGCCATCGCCGCGCTGAGCACCCTGTTCGTGATGCCGGCCCTGCTGAAGGTTCTGGGGCACCGGGTCAACAGCGGGCGGCTGCCGTGGGCGAAGTCCCAGCGCTCCGACGCCCGCGAACCCCTGTGGGGACGGCTTGCCCGTACCGTCATGCGGCGGCCCGTGCTCACCGCGCTGCCCGTCCTCGCCGTGCTGCTGTTCGCGGCGAGCCCGCTGCTGAACATCACCTTCGGCACGCCGGACGAACGCGTGCTGCCGAAGGACGCGGGGAGCCGCCAGGTCTCGGAGGTACTGCGAGAGAAGTTCGGCGGCAGCGAGGACTCGGCCCTCCACATCGCCATCGGCCAGTCCGTGGACAGGGCCCCGCTGGCGTCGTACGCGGGTCAACTGTCCGCGCTCAAAGGCGTCGAGCGGGTCGAGACCAGCACGGGAATCTACACCGAGGGACAGTCCGCGGCGACCGGCCCGGCCAACTCCGCCCTCGGCCGACCCGACGCACAGCGGATCAGTGTGGTGAGCAGCCTGACACCGAAGTCGGCAGCGGCCGAGAGCCTGGTCGAGCAGGTGCGCTCGGTCACCCCGCCCCCTGGGACCCACCCTCTGGTCGGGGGGAATGACGCCGTACTTGTCGACGCCAAGGAATCCATCGCCGACAAGCTCCCCCTGGCTGTGGCCCTGATCGTCCTCACCACCTTCCTGCTGCTCTTCCTGTTCACCGGCAGCATCGTGCAGCCGCTGCGCGCACTGCTCCTCAACCTGATCAGCCTGGGAGCCACCCTCGGCGTGATGACCTGGATCTTCCAGGACGGCAACCTCTCCTCACCGCTGGGCTTCACCGCGCAGCCGATGGAGATGACGATGACCGTGCTGATGTTCTGCATCGCCTTCGGCCTCTCGATGGACTACGAGGTCTTCGTCACCAGCAGGATCAAGGAGCTCCACGACCACGGAGCCGACAACGAGACCGCCGTGGTCAACGGTCTCGGCCACACCGGGCGCATCGTCAGCGCGGCTGCCTTCCTGCTCGCGGTGAGTTTCTTCGCCTTCGGCACCGCCAAGATCAGCTTCATGCAGATGTTCGGTCTCGGCAGCGGACTGGCCGTCCTCCTCGACGCCATCGCCGTTCGCGGCGTCCTCGTCCCCGCCGCGATGCGTCTGCTCGGGAAGACGGCCTGGTACGCGCCCGGCTTCCTTCGCGCAATCCACCTGCGGTACGGCCTCAGCGAAAGCGGCCCCGAGCCGACCTCCACACCCGGACCTGTACCGGTGGCTCCGACCCACATGAAGAAGTCGACCAGGGTCTGACCAGGTGCGGGATTCCTGGGTGCCGCTCACCCAGGGAAGCGGCGGCCCGATCGCGGTAGCCGCGGGCAACCCGGGCGCGACTGAGGGATGTCAGCCGTCGCGGTCGCCTCCGGCGTGCTCTTGACGGGCTGTCAGCGGGAGACGGGGACGTCGCTGCGGGACGTGGCTTCCGCCGTGTGCCCAGTGCCGGCCGCCGCCGCCCGGTGGCGCCCGGTGAGGTGGAGGTCGAGGAGGGTGGTCCCGACGGCCGCCACGGCGAAGGCGGCGTTGACCCACGCGGCGGCGGTGAGGCCGTACCCATGGTCGAGAGACAGCCCCGACACCACGGGGGCGAGGGCGGCACCACCGCCCACAGCCGGGTCGCGGTGAGCGCGAACACGACCGAGACCACCGCGAGCGCCCCCAGCCTCCACAGGGGTCCTACGCGACCCTGACCACGTACTTGCCCTGGACGCCGCCCGCCTCCAGCGCCCGGTGGGCCGCCGCGGTCTCCTCCAGGGGGAAGACCGTGTCCACCGCGGGGCTCAGCTTTCCCTCGACCACATGGCGGGCGAGGTCGTCGAAGTGCGCCCGCGTGGGGTTGCCGCTGAAGATGCGCACCCTGCCGTGTCCGTGGACCATGCTGGCCGCGAGGTAGCCGAGCGACGCAGCGGGCCGTTTCATGTCGAAGGCGATGGTAACCATGCGCCCGCCGGGATTCAGCTGGCGCCGGTAGGCCCGCACATCGGTCCCGACAGTGTCCAATACCACGTCGAAGTCTCCCAGTTCGGCCGGCCGCACGGTCCGGTGGTCGACGGCTTTGTGCGCGCCGAGTCCGCGGACGAAGTCGAGGTTGGCCGCCCGGGCGAGAGCCGTGACCTCGGCGCCGTACGCCCGTCCGAGCTGGACGGCGGCGTTGCCGACGCCGCCCGCCGCGCCCCGGACGAGGAGTCGTTCGCCGGGGCGCAGCCCGGCTTTGTCCCGCAGCGCGGTAACGGCCGTGGTGGCCACCGGCAGCGCGGCGGCTTCCACCAGGTCAACGTCGTCGGGGAGTCTGCCGACCCGCTCGGCGGACACGGTCACGAATTCGGCGGCGCTGCCGAACCCCGAAGCGCGACCCAAGACCCCCCATACGCGGTCGCCGACCGCGAGCCGGGTGACTCCGGCACCCATCGCGGCGACCTCGCCGGTGAAGTCCAAGCCGACACGCTTGGGGAATTTCCGGCCGTCCACGAGACGGAGATGGCCGGCACGGGCTGCCAGTTCTCCGCCGTTGACGCTGAACGCGTGCACCTTCACCAGCACCTCGCCGGCGGTCGGCTCGGGGCGCGGCACGCGGCCCAGGTACAGCACATCGGGGCCGCCGTAGCGGTCGTAGAGCACAGCTCTCATCATGCGGTCGTTCATCGTTCCGCCTTTGCCGCCGGTGGTCGTATAAGGAACTGACAGCGACGGTAGGCTCCTAAGTGGACGCAATCGTCCGTTTGGACCCGAAGCGAGAGGCAGTGATGGTGGAATCCTCTCGGATCGCAACCCAGGACGGGCTGCGGGCCGACGCCCGACGCAACCGGGAGCGCGTCCTCGCCGCCGCCCGTGCGGTCTTCGCGGAGCGCGGGATCGACGCCCCGATGGCGACCGTGGCGCGTCGGGCCGGAGTCGGCGTGGCGACGCTGTACCGGCATTTCCCGACCCGGGACGCCCTGGTGCGGGGCGCGTTCGCGCAGCAGATGGACACCTGTGTGCGGGCGCTCACCGAGGCTCTGGCCGCCCCTGACCCGTGGCAGGGATTCCAGCAGCTGATCGAAACGGTCTGCGCTCTGCAACGGGAGGAACGCGGGTTCCCGGCCGCGTTCGTCGCGGCCTTCCCGGAAAGCACGTCGGAACACGCGCAGTCCCGGCAACGAGCCGAGCGGGACTTCGCAACTCTGGTACGCAGGGCTCAGGCGTCGGGCGCTCTGCGGGCCGATTTTCACCCTTCCGACCTCGCCGTGGTCCTGTTGGCACACTGCGGTCTGGTGACCACCCTGCCGGGCGACGGTGCAGCGTCCCGGCGCCTGGTGGCCTACCTGCTCCAGTCGTTCCGCGCCGACACGGCCAACGAGCCGCTGCCTCCGCCGACCGCGCTGGCACTGCGCAGTCTCCCGATTGCCGCTCCCCGGTGACCACTCGCACCTGCGGGGCTTCTTGGGCATCGTCTCGGCATGCTCCCTCGTGCCGCAATACCAGCAGTTCTGCGTCCTTCCCCGCCTTGCGGCGGAGCAGTACCGATGGGGCGGCCGACACGTATCGTCGTACCGGGCTGGGGCATTCAGCGGTAAGTCGGCATCCTTTTGAGTTGCGGGCTGGTGGGATGAACTCGTTTTGCCGCTGTGCGCACCAACAGAGTCGGTTGACTTGGCGTGGGAAGCGATCGCTTCTCCGACGCGGCTCTTGCGAAGGCAGCTACCTTGATCAACAGGCGGAGCGTACTGCGGGCCGGCACTGTGGGTGTTTTGGGGACCGAGATGGTGGGTTCGCAGTCGCTGCCCGCTGCTGCCGCGTCACCCACCGAAGAGGCGGAGCGGCTCAGCCAACGGGACTGGGAGTTGCTGGCTCAGGCGCTGTCGTCGCGTTCCACTCTCTACCGGCCGGGAGATTCCGGCTACCCGCCGCTGGCACTTCCGTTCAACCATCGGTACGCCGGGGTCCGCCCTGCTGGAATCGTGGCGTGCGCCACCACCCGAGATGTCCGGGCGGCGGTCCGCTGGGCCCGCGCGGTGGGGCTGCCCGCCGTGCCTCGTTCCGGGCTGGGCCACAACTACGCCGGATACTCTGCCACCACTGGTCTGCTGCTCAACATGGCCCGCATGAAAAGCATCGTCTCCACCCCGCAGCCGGGTGCCGGCTCCCGGACCCGGACCTACGGGCGGATGAGGGTCGTTCACGACGCGGGTAAGGTCGCCGTGGGAGCCGGGGTCACCAACGGCGACCTGCACCCGCTGCTGGAGGACCGCGGCATGTTCGTGCCGACCGGCCGCTGCCCTACGGTCGGGGTGGCCGGGCTGGTGCTCGGTGGCGGTATCGGCTTCAGTGACAAGATGTTCGGCCTGACCTGCGACCGGCTGGTGTCGACGACCGTGGTACTCGCCGACGGCAGCGTGGTGGAGGCCAGTGAGGACGCGCACTCCGACCTGTTCTGGGGTTGCCGCGGCGGGGCGGGAAACAACTTCGGTGTCAACACCTCCTTTACGTTCCAGTACGAGCGGTTCCAGGGCGACGTGGGCGTCTACCAGCTGCGCTGGAGCCTGGACTCGGTGCTGCAGGTGATCGCCACCGCGCAACAGGTCGCCGTGAACACCCTGGACGACAAGCGGTTCCATCTCCGCGTCGGCATCGGGACCCATGGGCTCACCAGGGACCAGATCCACGCTAATGCCAACGTCAATGCCATCGGTCAGTACTACGGCTCCCTGGAGGAGTTGCGCGACACCCTGGCCCCGCTGCTCGCCATCGGCACGGCTGAGGAGCGCGCTCGCAACAACGCGTCCGTCCGCGAGGTCGCTGCGGGTGTGGCGAGTGTGCTGCTGAGTGCCACCACTCCGGTGCAACAGTTCGCCGCCAAGTCGGCGGTTCTGACGTCCCGGACGCTCCTGACCGATGACCAGATCGGTGCCGCCGCCGAGCAACTGCTGGACTGGCCTGGCAGCGATAACGAGGACGGAGCCGGGTTCGCCATGTTCGCCCTCGGCGGCGAGATCAATCAAGTGCCGCCGGACGCCACGGCGTTCGTGCACCGAAACGCCGTGTTCATCCTCGCCGCCGAGACCTCCTGGGCGGACTATGATCCGCCCAGCGTCGCCGACGCGAACCTTCACTGGCTCCGTGAGTTCTACTGCGGCATTTTCGGTGACACACCGCCCCCGCACTCGTATCAGAATTTCCCGGATCCGACCCTGAAGGACTGGCGGCGGGCCTACTACGGTGCGAACTACGACCGGCTGGTCCGGGTGAATCGTCAGTACGATCCGACCAACTTCTTCAGCTATCCGCAAGCGGTCGGCACCTGACGTTCTCAAGACGCGCCCCACGATCTCGTGGGCGCGCATGACGATCACCCGCTGCTCATTTCAGGGGCTGCCATATCGGCGGTCAGGGCGTCCGCGACCAGCCGAACATCAATCCTGCTCTGCCGGAACCGACATCTTTCGGCGGGGGCCGCGGCGTCGCGGCAGACTTTTTTGGACGCCGCGTGGCGAAATCCGTCACGGTTCCGGCCATCCACGCTTGCTCGCCGGCTCTGCGGATTCTACCCCTCCGTGACATGCTCATTCGGTCGATCGCACGCCCCTGAGCGACGGGCCTTGGCCATTCACGGCCAGGGCCCGTCGTCCGCGCTGGGCAGCGTGTCCGCCGTCAGCGGCTCGCGGACACCGCGTTATCAGTGAGTGTCACCGGCCGTGCCGGGCTTGTGTTCGGTGACGGCGCTGGCCTTGCCGTCGTTGAGCCTCACGCGCGCTATGACCTTCTTGGTCTGGGTGGAGGACTTGAGCTGCTTTTTGGTGCAGGTCGTGCGCTGGTTGGGTTCGCCGCAGATGGTGCCCCAGCCGGTGATCTTGGCGTCCTTGGTGAGGTAGAAGGCCTGTGTGTCGTTCTTGGCCGTGGTCACGGTGTACTTGCCCGGTGCGAGGTACTTCACCGTGCCCATGACCTTCCCCTTGGACTTGCCGCTCGACGAGGGGTCGGCATCGGAGGAGTTGGAAGCGTGCGGCTTCGACGAGGACGAGTCGCTCTTGTCGTTGCCCCCGCCGGAGATTTCGATCGGGCCGCAGGCGGAGATCAGCAGGCCGGCTGTCAGCAGTGAAGCACCGGTCAGAAAAGTCTTCTGCATAGGGCGAATGGACACGATGAGCTCCTGGTCGTCGATCAAGCGTGTGGGCTGCGGGTAATACCGGAGGCAGCGGCGGTTGTCCCCCGGGAGCGGGGCCTGGTGGGCCCGCTCGGCAGGGGAGTGGGCGGCTCTACGTCCGACGTCGCGCCGCTGTCCATGGGGTAGATGCGGCGGGGCGATCCGCGAGTTGCGGGATGGTGCCCGGACTAATGGCGGCCGCCGTCGGATTAATTGCCGTACGCCGACCGCGGGTTCGCCGCCCGGCACGGCGGTCCGGGAGGCATCACATGAATCCCACAAAGTCATGTCCTACGGTCCCGGCTCCGGAGCCGCTCAACTCATGGAGGATTGCCACGTGCTCGGCGACCGCTACTCACGCACGGTGCTCACCGCGTTGTGCGCGACCCTGGCCACGGTGTTGCTCGCCTCTTGCTCGCAAGTGGCGGACACGGCCACAGAAGGTGCCTCATCAGCCGAAGGTGCCTCATCAGCCGACGACACCTCGGGGTCCGCGAAGAAGCCCAACATCGTGTACGTCCTCACCGATGACCTGGACTGGAACCTCGTGAAGTACATGCCGCACGTGCGGCAGATGAAGGAGAAGGGAACGACCTTCGCGAACTTCTTCGCCACGGACTCGCTGTGCTGTCCCTCGCGTTCGTCCCTGCTCACCGGTCAGTACCCGCACAACACCGGCGTCTTCACCAACAACGGGGACGACGGCGGCTACGGCGCGTTCATGAAGAACGGCAACGAAGAGAGGACCTTCGGACCGGCGCTGCAACGCGCCGGCTACCGGACCGGGTTCATGGGGAAGTACCTGAACGGATACCGGCCCGACGCCAAGAACGGCACGTCCCGGCCGTACGTCCCCTCCGGCTGGGACGAGTGGGATGTCGCCGGTGACGGTTACAAGGAGTACGACTACGACCTCAACGAGAACGGCAAGGTCGTGCCCTATGGCGACGGTCCCGAGGACTACCTGACGGACGTGCTGTCGAAGAAGGCCACCTCGTTCGTGGGCTCCTCGGCGGAGGCGAAGAAGCCCTTCATGCTGGAGGTGGCGACGTTCGCACCGCACGGCCCGTCCACTCCCGCAGCACGCGACGAGGGCACGTTCCCCGGGCTCAAGGCCCCGCAGACCGACGCCTACGACAAGGCGACCCGCGACGCGCCGAAGTGGCAGGACACGCTCACCCCGCTGACGCCGAAGGAGAAGAAGGAGATAGACCGGAAGTTCGCCAAACGGGTGCGTGCCGTCCAGGCCGTCGACCAGATGATCGGTGAGCTGAAGGTCACACTGGAGGCGAAGGGCCTCGCGGACGACACCTACATCGTGTTCGGGTCGGACAACGGTTTCCACATGGGCGAGCACCGGCTCCGGCCGGGGAAGCAGACCGCCTACGACACCGACGTCAGGGTGCCGATGATGGTCACTGGTCCCGGCGTACCGGCCGGTGAGAAGGCTTCGCAGTTCGCGGAGAACGTCGACATCAACCCGACCTTCCTCGAACTCGCCGGTCTGGAGCCCCCGTCGACCGTGGACGGGCAGAGCCTCACCGGACTGATGCGCGGCCGGCCGGAGGACGACTGGCGCAAGGCCGTCCTGGTCGAGCACCATCACTCGGCATCCAAGAAGGACGACCCCGATGCGGCGTCCGAGGACAGCGGCGACCCGCCGACGTACGCGGCGATGCGGACCGCGGACTCCCTCTACGTCGAGTACGTCGACGGGGAGCGCGAGTTCTACGACCTGGATTCCGACCCAGGCCAGATGAACAACAAGGCATCGTCCCTCTCCGCGGACCAGCGCGCCTCGCTGCACCGCACCCTGACGGAGCTTCAGCGCTGCGAGGGCTCGAAGAGCTGCCTGGCCGCGTCCCGGACCCACTCCTGAAATGGCCGACCTGATGGCAGCGACAAGAGAAGTGATGCGATCCCCCCGGCCCATGGATACGGCGTGGCAGCGAACCGGTGCGCCGCAGTCACGGCGGAAGCACGAGAATCTGATTCTGGGGCTGCTGCGCAAGCACGGTCCGCTGACCCGGGGCGAGTTGGGGGAACGGTGCGGCCTGTCCCGCACCACGCTCTACGACGTGGTGGGCGCACTCATGGACAGCGGCGCCGTGAGCGCCTCGGTGCCGAGAGTGGGCGGACGCGGGCGTGGCCGCCCGGCGGAGAAGCTGTCGTCGAACCCCTGGGCCGCCGACCTGCTCGGTATCGACTTCGCACGACAGGCGGTACGGGTGGCGGCGATGACCACGGTGCACGGGAGCATCAGCAGTGCGAGCGAGCCGCACGGCCCCGACGCGTCGTGGGAGGAGCGGCTCGACGTCGCGCGACGGCTGACCCGCGCCCTGACGGGTGGAACGCTGCGGCTGGACACGCTGAGCGGCGTCGGTGTGGGGGTGACCGGCCCGGTCGGCCCGCTGGAGGACGACTCACCCGGCGCGATCCACCCGGAGACCGTGTCGGCACTGGTGAGCGAGAGTTTCGGCATCCCGGCCCGCCTCGACAGCAACACACGGCTGGCCACCCTGGCCGAGCGGACCTGGGGCGCCGCCATCGACGAGCAGGACGTCCTGTACCTGTCCCTGTCGCACAGCGTCGGGGGCGGCCTGGTGGTGGGCGGAACGCTGCACCGTGGCGCCCACGGGCTGTCGGGACAGTTCGGCCACATCACCGTCGACCCCGGGGGCGAGCCCTGCGCATGTGGCCGCGTGGGGTGCCTGGAGACCGTGGCGTCGATCGGGGCCGTGCTCGACGCCCACGGGTCCGCTGCGGATGTTCCGCAACTGGTGGCCGCCCTGGAGGCGGGCGACCGGGCCGCGCACTCGGTGCTGGAACGGGCCGGTACGCATGTCGGCAGGGTCCTGGCCGACTTGTGCAACGCCTTCGGCCCCAGCGTCGTCGTCCTGGGCGGTGAGCTGACCGGCACCGGCCCGGCTCTGATGAATCCGCTGCGGCGCGAACTGGACGCGAACGTGGCCTGCCGGGGTTCGCGGATGCCGCTCCATGTGCGCCCGGCCAAGCTCGGCGACGTGGGCGCCGCGCTCGGCGCCCTCGCCCTCCTTCTGCACCGGCAATCCGCTGCCACCGGTCGGCCGGTGCCGCTCGCACCGGCGGTTCCGTGAGTTCGTGCGGCGTCCAGGACCGCCTAGCATGACGGTCTTGGACGCCGAATCGGGGTTCCCTCAGGGACCACCCGACGATCGAGCGGAGGCAGGCATGACCGGCAGGGCCGGGCGGGTGCTCGTGGCCGATGACGACGATGCCACCCGGCGCTCGCTGACAAGGGGGCTGCGGCTCAGCGGTTACGAAGTGGCGCTGGCCGACGGCGGCCACGCCGCGCTGGACGTGGTGCGGGCCGACCACCCCGACATCGTCGTGCTGGACATCTGCATGCCCGACATGAGCGGTATCGACGTGTGCCGCACCCTGCGCGGGGCCGGAGACGAGGTGCCGGTGCTGATGCTCTCCGCCCTCGACGAGGTCGACGACCGGATCGCCGGGCTGCAAGCGGGGGGAGACGACTATCTGGTCAAACCGTTCGCCCTGAAGGAACTGGAGCTGCGGGTGAGCGCCCTGCTGCGCCGTCGCCCGCCGACCGCCGTCGACCGGGTGCGGGTCGGCGGCCTGACTCTCGAACCGGCCACCCGCGAAGCATTCGTGGACGGGCGGCCGGTGAACCTGACGCGGCGCGAGTTCGAGCTGCTGGAGATCCTGGCCCGCACCGCGGGCGTCGTGCTGACCCGCGACCAGTTGATGGACCGGGTGTGGGGCTACGACTTCCAGGTGCGCACCGATGTGGTGGACACCTTCGTCAGCTATCTCAGGCGCAAGCTGGAAGCCGGGGGGCGCCCACGGATGCTGCACACCGTTCGCGGGGTCGGCTTCGTCCTGCGCGAGGAGCGCCCGAACCCCATGGACCGGCCGGTCGGAGGCGCGGCGTGAGGCTGTCCACACGCCTCGCGCTCGCGGTGGGCGTGAGCGTACCCCTGCTGGTCCTGGCCACCGGCTGGCTGCTGCTGAGCCTGGTCGCCGATGATCTGCGCGCGCACCAGGACGCACAACTGAGCGCCCGCGCCACGGCCGTCTCCCAGAACGCCAACAGGTACCTGCACGCCAAAGAAGACGATCAGCCGGTCATCGCCGAGAAGTCCCGGCGGCGGCTCCAGGACTCCGCACGGGACATGGGGATTCGGCTGATCACGCCGGACGGCACGATCTCGGACGGTCCGCAGCCCGACGGTGACGTCCGGCTGCCCGACCGGGCGCTGCGGCCGGCCACCGTGCACGCCGGCGACGAGACCTGGCACGTGCTGTCCCGGCGCGTCTACACCGCGGGGCGGGGAAGCACGCCGAATCTGTGGATCTTCGCACCGGACAGCACCTACCAGGCGGAGATCTCCTTGGTGCGCGAGCGGGTCGTGACGGTCACGCTGCTGGCGGCGCCCGTGGCCGGGGCCATCGCATGGGCCATCTCCGCCCGGGCGGTCCTGCCCCTGCGGCGACTTCAGCGCCGGACGAGCGGTCTGGACCCCAGGAGCAGCACTACGCGCCTGGAGCACACGCCGACCCGTATCACCGAGGTCGACGACCTGGCCCGTACGGTGCAGACGGTGTTCGCCCGCTACGACGAACAGGCGGCCCGTACCAACGAGGCACTTGCCACAGCTCGCTCGTTCACCACGGCCGCCTCCCACGAATTGCGCACTCCCCTGATGAGCATGCGGACCAACCTCGACATCCTCACCGCGCACGCCGATCTCGACCCCGTCGACCGCGCCGAGGTGCTGGAGGATCTGGGGCATGAACACACCCGGCTGCTGGGGCTGCTGACGATGCTCAAGGCACTCGGCCAGGGAGACCTGGTCGAGGCGGACTCGTTCACCCCTGTGGACCTGGCCGAGGTGATGGAGCGCTCGGTGGCCGATCTGCGCCGCGCACACCCCGATGCCGAGGTTTCCGTACGCGCCCCCTCGGGGCTGCTGGTCCACGCGTGGGAGCAGGGGCTGCGCTCGGCCGTGGGCAACCTGCTGACCAACGCCTGGACACACGGCCGCACCGGGGACGGTCACGCGCGTATCGAAGTGGCGCTGCGCCCCTCCCATGATCAGGACCGTCCGGCGGCCGTGCTCACGGTGGACGATCACGGGCCGGGCATTCCGGCCGAACGGCGCGAGGAAATCTTCGAACGCTTCCGACGCGGCCCGAACAGCCCCGGTTCCGGCCTCGGCCTGACGCTCGTCGCCCAGCAGATCGCCTTGCACCAGGGCAGCATCACCGTACGGGACCGCCCCGACGGGTACTCCGGAGCACGGTTCGAGGTATGGCTGCCGGTCACCGACATGGCGGCCGTGGGGGACACCCTGACGCTGGTGCGCCGTGACTGGCTGACGGTTACCGCCGGGCGCCGGGACCCTCGAACGACCGCTGTCCAGCAGCCCCCGATCCGTCTCCGGTGAAACGCCGGCGGCTCCGCTACGCCCCGTGCACGTCGGCTCCGAGGCCGATGACGACCTCCGGCTCGCCCGGCGGGTCCGACGGGGCCGGCGGTTCGTCACGGTCCGGACGCGGCCCGGCGGCAGGCCGTGTCCGGACCGTCCGTCGGCTCAGGTGCCCTCCGGGGCGAGCAGGGCCGCCTGGATCTGGACGCTCTTGCGGCGGGCGATGCGCCGGCCGCGTCCGGGAGGCAGGTTGCGGCCCTTGACGTTCCCGAAGAGGAAGCCCTCGGCCGATGGGCAGGACAGCAGGATGCCCGGGGTGTAGACCTCCAGGAGCCGCCGCATCAGCGGGTCGTTGAGCCCCCGGGACGCGCCCGGGATGCGGCGGTCGAGCCCTCCGTGGCCGCGGAGACGCCCGAAGCCGCCGACGGGGCTGGTGACGAGGGCGGCGTCGAGCACATCGAGGGCGCCACCGAGAACATGCCGCCCGTCCCGGACGAGATCCGCGAGGCCGCCCGGACCGCGCCCGACCACTGGTTCGGCATGGTCGACCCCACCTGGCGCGGTGAGGGCCCGCCCCCGGCTGGGCCGTCATCGGCCAGTGGCGGTCCGGTGCGGACGGCGAGACTCCGGTGGCTGTGCCGGGCATGGGTCCCATGCTCGGCAGACAGAATCCGCACTGAGCCCGGAGGATCAGCTTTGAGCGGGGAAGCGCAGCAGCGTCACCGAATGTGCCTTGAACGACCAGTCCAATGTCTTCGCATCTGTCTTGGCCTGTGATTTTTCGATCTTGACGGAGTTCGGCCGCTCTTTGCTGTTGAAGTCGTAGAAGGTCCTTCCGGCGACCACGGACACGTCGACGGTTCCGGCAGGTGTGAAATCATCCGGAGCGACGTGCGCCTTGATGTCCTCGTCCGGTGAGCGATTCACCACGAGGACGTTGAGGGCCCCGTCCCGGTCGATCGAGGCCGTCGTCACCAGCGCCTTGTAGGAGGAGCCCAGAGGGGTTTCGTCGGTCGCCACCTCGACATTGTCGTTCACTTTGCTGTCAACGATCTTGCCGCCACCATGGAAGAAGTCGCGCAGTTGCTCGCGCATAATGGCTTCCGGCATGGGCATGAAGTCCGGGGCTCCTCCGAACACGGTCCGTGCGGTACCGGGCTTGGGGCTGAGCAGGTCGTTGCTCGCGGTCCAGGCGACACCGGAGTTGCTGAAATGGGCCCACTGGGATGCCATGTAGAGAACATGGGACATCGCGTAGGAGTACTCGGTGTAGGTTTGCGCTCCGCGTTCACCGCCGAAGAAGAGCGCGCCGCATTCGGAGGCTGCGACATACGGGTCCTTCTTTCCGTACTTGCGCATCTCGTCCATGAGATCGGTGACCATCGTGGCGGCCGCCGTTTCTCCCAGCATCTGGAAGTCGTGACCGGCCCGCTTGTCGGGGAAACGGGTGACGTGCAAGTCGCGCGAAAAATTCGTGTAGGGGTGGATGGCCATGCCGTCGTAGTCATCGGCGTGGCCGTGCTCGGCCATGAGCCGGGGGAAGCTCATTTTGCCGGTCATGAGCTTCCCTTGATCAATGGACGCCCAGACGGACAGGACGCGGATTGTGGGGTCGACGTCCTTCATCGCCTTGGAGTAGTCAACGAAGCCGGCATGCGGGCCGGAGTCGTAGTCGGCGGTTATCTTCGCACCCTGCGGGGGGATCGCGCCGTGCCGGCCGTCGCCGAAACGGATCGCGCCACTCTTCGGTTCGAACGTGTAGACCTCGTCGCTCGCACCCGCCGAGGACAGGTCCGGAACCTGACGCCACTCGGTGCCGGCGACATGGACCACCTGGCTCTTGGGCACCACGGGCGGGTACCACACGGTGAAGTTCTGGCTCGGCTCGCCGTCGCTGACCGATGCCTTGGGGCTGTGATCCGTCGGCTGTCCGACGCGCTGGCCTCGCTGCCGCTGTGTGCCACCGAACGCGTACTGTTTGATGGCCGTGTTGTCGTCAGCACTCATCCAGTAACGCTGGTGCTTTCCGAAGATTTCGTTACCGATCTCCCAGCAGCGCACTCCGTAGGGTTCGGGGTGGCCGTTCTCCGCCCGCAGATCTCCCCACTTCGTGCCCTGCGGGGCGTTCATGTACGCTACCCAGTCCGCGATTTCCTGTGGTGTCGAATTCGCGAACGCCGCCATGATCTGGGGCGTACCGTCGATCTTTTTCATGAGGGACATGTACTCGTCGGGGCCGTACGTGCTGTCGACCTCGTCCCCGTCCTTCCCGTCGAGCTGACGGCTGCGGCTCGGCTGGGGCCCGATGGCCCCCTTCCAGTTGAACAGATTGGACGACGTCCCACCCGGATACCGTACGAGGGATATGCCGCTCTGTTTCATCTTCTTGACGGCTTCCGGTTCCGGGGCATCGGCCTCGGCGTCCCACAGTCCGAAGGCGTCGTCATACCATTTGGCGCCGTTGACACCCACTATGTTCCGGCTCACCTTGGCCAGCGCCCGCTGTGTGCTGACGGCGATGACCGGACCGGCGTCGGCTGCCCCTTTTTCCTCTTTCACTTCAAAGGCATCGGAGGAGCATCCGGCGACGGTGACACCGACCGTCAGGGCCGCCGCGCTGTGCAGAACGTCGCGTCGCTTGAATCCACTCATCAGTATCTCTGTACCTTCTGGGAGAACGGTGAGGCGTCACGCCGTCACTTCTGGACATCGCGACGTGGGCTGGCAGCTCTTCGCGCCATGGCAGTGCTTCGGCTACGAATCCTCCACCCTGGGAGAGGGGGGTCGTGCTCGCAAGGTGAGCCGCGCCGGATTAATTCGTCCGGTACGGGAAAAATGATGGCGCGTGGCTCAGGGGCGAGGTCACCGTGCCGATGCCGGTATCGGTGGCGGTCAGGATGCGTTCGGTGCCGGTGACGATGGATCGCAGGGTGTTGTACACGTCGGTGTGCGGCTGCGTGAGGCGTTGTCCGGTCTACTTCGCCGACTTCTGGGCCCGGCGGGACGAGTTCGCCGACTTCCCGGCCGGGCGGCGCGACTTCATCTGCGGCCCGCGCTGGGCCGTGATGCTGCGGGACGGCATCCCCGGGGCCCGGTTGACCGTCATCCCTCAGCCTCGCGTGGGACATATTGACGGCTTGCCGGCCGGTAGCCGGACCTTCTCCGGCGCACAGTGAATTCTTCCGGCGAGAGGGCGACATAATCCGTGATTCCCGCGTTGTGCTTACCTGGACGCGGTCTGCAGAATATTACGCAGAATTATTACGTCAGTTTCTGAAATCCTTGAGATCGGGCGTCCCCGGACGCAGTCGAACAGAACCATGTGCGACCTGCTCCTGGCGGGTGAGCCACCTACCGGACCCGCCAGCCGCCTTTCCGAGAAACAGGACAGACCCCGGTGAAGATCAACGAGTTGACCGACTCCCAAATCCATTCCCTGGACCGGGTCAAGGACGATTGGCTTGCCCACGGCCTCGCGACCGGTCCCGCCGACCGCGCCGAGGCCGAGGCGGGTGTGGCCGACGCCTATCGCGCGGCGGGCCTGGAGCCTCCGGTGCTGTGCATCTGGCTCGACTCGCCCATGGCCGGAGCCATCGGGGCCTGGATGCTGGCGGGCGCGGAGGGCCCCCGGCCCCGGGGCGAAGGTCACGTCCGTGCTCAGGTCGATGCTCAGATACGGGCTCAGGCCGATGCTCAGAACCGGGGTGGGAGCGTGACCGGGACCGGGGACCGGGTCTGGACCTGGGTCCGGGACCAGGCCGGGGAACTGGTCCGGGATCGGGTCCGGGATCAGATCTCGGATCATGTCGTGGAGCAGGTCCGGGTGCTGCTCCGGGAGGAGTTCGGGGGCCGGGTCGGAGCGGCTGACGAGCATCAGGTCTGGGCCCAGATCTTGGATCGCGTCCACAGCGACGGGTTCGGGGAGCGGGTCCGGGACCATGTCCGGGCCCAGGTCCGGGATCAGCTCGGAACGGAGATCCCCAGGTCGATACCTGGCCAGCACGACGTCGAATGGCTCGCGGCCTGGGATTACTTCCGTGCCCACTGGTCTGTCGCGGAGGCTGACCGGCTCGGCGGCATCATGCGCGTCGCGCGATCGGCCGGGCGGTGGTGGCCCTTCGAACACGCCGTCATCCTCACCGAGCGCCCCACCACATTGCACCGTGACGACCAAGGCCGCCTGCATCGCGAGACCGGCCCCGCCATCGCCTACCGCGACGGATTCGCCGTCTGGTCGTGGCATGGCGTGCGTCTTCCCCGAGAGCCGGGCAGAACGCGACCGACGATCAACCGCACGGGGTACGACTTCGAGAGTGACGCCCTGGTCGTGCGCACGGATTACTCGGACGACGAAGCGTGGCGGGCAGTGGTCGACCTGCTCAATCAGCCCGATGGCCAGTCGGAAGTGCGCACCCACGTGGTCGACGATCGCGCGTTCTCCGGGGCGAGCCCGGATGAGGTGGTGCTGTCCACACTTGCCGGAGAACCGGGGCTCGAAGTGGTGTTCCTGGCCGATGCCGCCACGATGAAGGGGGATCACACCCTGCTCGCGGTCTCGACCAGATGCGAGGAACTGGACGATGAAATCGACGGGGACAACGCGGAAGAGCTCGGACGCGAGTTCCGCCTGCCGCCTCCGCTGGTCAATTTGGTGCACGTGAACCTGGCCATCGGGCACTCGGACTTCTGGGGATTCGCCTATGAGGCGGCACACGACCCGGACAACATCCTGCGACTGTGATCGTCGACGACAGCGACAGAAACGCTGTCGTGCTGGCCTGGACCGCGCCGTGGCTGAGCTCTCCGCCACCCCGCGCAGCGCCCGGAACAGGTTCGGTTCCTGCTCGGTATCGGCTCAGACGGCCGGCCCGTCGGCCGGCACGACCGTGAGTTCACCGCCAGGCTCGCCGGGGCCGAGGCGTTGTCGCCGTCGCCGTCGCTGGTCTCGGCCTTGCCTCGGCTGAAACGGCGTGACCAGGTCAGCCGATTGCCGTGATCTTCTTCGACTTGACGTCGTATGAGACGGGGACGGTCTTGGCATTCTTGTAGTTCAGGATGACCTTCACTTCCCCTTGCCAACGTAATCGACGCCGCCGACAGCACCGTGGTGCGCTGTACGCGGAAGCCCCTTCGCTCGCACGATCGGGTCGGCGTTGTGCGTCTGCGCCCACGCCTTGGCCACCTTTTGGCAGTGGGCGGTCAGGCGGGTCTTGAATGGGTCCGGGTGCGCTTGTTGACCATTGAGGCATCCCGGCCTCTTGCGGAAGGGGATGCGGTGAGGGGTTCCGCGAGTTCCAGGAAGAGTCGCGGATTGGTTGCCGCCCTCCCGAAACGCTGTCACCCGAGGTCCGGGGGACACACGTGGCGGTGCTGGCGCCCGTACGCGAGGAGTGTCCCTGACGCTTCGCATCAGGCCGTCGGCCCGGTCGTGCGGTCCGGGATCTCCTCGGCGCTGAGGCTGCGGCAGATACCCTCCAGGGCCTCGATCGCGCGGCTCGATCGGCCGTGATCGGGCCGCACCACGCCGAAGGTGCAGGGTGGCAGGTCATGGACGGGCAGATAGCGGACGTCCGGCCGTGGATAGAGCTCGTTCGCGGCGGCGGGCAGGAAGGCGATCGCCCCGTCGAACGAGACCGCGGACAGCAGCGATTCGACCCGGGTGATCCGATGGTCGGTGTAGCGGACGGGAGTTCCGTCGGGCCGGGGGTCCACGGCCCAGAAGCTCTGCCCCGCCTGGCCTGCCTCCGCCGCCATGCTCACCACGGGCCGCCCGGCGAGATCCGCGAGCCGTAACGAGGGCTGCTGGGCGAGCGGGTCCGAACTGGCCAGGCACACCACCCGCGGCTCGGTGCTCAGCGGCTGGGTGGTGAAGCTGTCGGGGACCGGGAGATAGACGAACGCCGCGTCGATCTTCCCCGACATCAGGGCGGTTTCCTGCTCGACCAGGTCCACCACCTGGAAGTCCAGTTCGACATCCGGGTGCAGGGCGGTGAAGGTGGCGATCGCCCGGCGGGTGGAGGGCAGCGCGGCGGAACAGTCCGTCAGCCCGATCCGCAGCGTTTCCACATCGCCGCCGTCCGTGGAGGAGTGTGCGGCGTCGCGCAGTTCGTACGTCGCCTCGACCACGTTCTTGACCAGGGGCAGCAGCGCGCGTCCGACCGGGGTCGTCTCCACCCGCCGGCTCGTCCGGGAGAACAGCTTGACGCCCAGCCGGTGCTCAAGAGAGCGGATCTGCTGGCTGAGGGCAGGCTGGGTGAGGTAGAGCTGTGCGGCGGCCCGACCGAAATGCAACTCTCTGGCCAGTACCAGCACCGCGCGAAGTTGGTGGATCGACGGGTAATCCGCACCCATGCGCCCGGTGTCCCTCCTCGATCAATACGGTGCCGTCCAGAATCCATCACACATGCTAATCGATGGATCATTGCATGTACCCGCCGACCACAGCAAAGATGTAACAACGCTTCAGCATGGCCGCGGGATGTGAGCACGGAGCTGGCCGAAAACGGTCGGTCTCCCCTCTGGTACACCAGCCGACTCCGTCCGCACATGCGGAAGCGCTCTTCATCGCGTCGGCCGGCAGCGCCGTCACGAGATTGATTTCAGGGGGATTTGCTGTGGCAGTTGTTGGAGGCAGACGTATGGCCATGCCCGCGCGTCCATTCGCCGGTCATTCCTCAGTGCCTGTGACGTGACCCCGACCGTGCAGCGTTCGATGACAGTCGAAACGGGTAATGCCCGGACGTTCACGCTGTCCGTAGCCCGATCCGCAGCCGTGTCGGCTCCCTGAATCGAATCTCCTGGAAAAGACGCCCGGTGGGTCCTACGCGAATGAGGGGGCTCTGGTTCCACACCGGCAATCCATCTGTCATGGAGGGACGTTGAGTAAGACGTTAACGGGGGACATTCCTGCGATGCGTGCATCCCGGAGAACTCTCGAGCTCCTCTATCGGTTCCGGCGGATCGACGAGTCGCTGACCGATGAAACCGACACTCCCTGTGCGGCGTGTTTCGAGGCACATCAATGCAAGATCGAGCGGTTCGTCAAGCGGGACGAGCCGATCCACTTCGTGGTACCGGCCTTTCCCGCGAAGTCGCCGAACCAGAAGAAGGTGCTGGGCGCGCTGCCGGATCTCGGCGAGCGCATGGCCCTGGGCTTCCTGCAGTCGATGTGCGACTACGTGGGCCACTACTACGGACCCGGTGCCCGGGTCACGATCTGTTCGGACGGCCATGTCTTCGGTGATGTGGTCGGCGTCTCGGACAGTGCGGTGACCGAATACCGGGAAGCACTGACACACATCATCGGCACCGCGCACTGGTCGTCGCTCGACATGTTCGGGCTCGACGACGCGTTCGGCAGCCTGGACTATCCGAAAATGCGCAGCCTGCTCGAAGAGAACTACTGTTCGCCCCTTGCGGAGCTACGGGAGCGGGTCCGCACCGAGGACGCGACGCGTTCGCTGTTCAACGGTATTCACCGCTTCATGTTCGAGGACGCGATGGCACGGCCGGGCGGTGCCGGAGCCTCCCGGACGCAGCTGCGGAAGAACTCGAAGGAGGCGGCGTACCAGACCATCCTGCGAAGCAACGCGTGGAGCGGGGTCGTCGCCGAGAAGTTCCCCGAGGCGATACGCCTCTCGATCCATCCGCAGCCGCCGCACTCGGAGAAGTTCGGGTTCCAGCTCATGCGGACGAGGGACGGCTGGCTGACGCCGTGGCACGGCGTGGTGCTCGACGACGGCGTCAACTTGTCCCTGGTCAAGCGGTGGGAGGCGGAGGAGCTCCAGGCCTCCGTGGTCCGCCGGGACGGCCGCCTCAGCCACTTCGTGGCACCCGACCTCGCCGCCAACTCCTAGAGGGAGAACACCGGATATGAATGCGGCATCCTTGAACAGCGGTCTCGTCCACACCCCGCTTCGCCCCTTCGGGCGCGTCATCGAGGCCCCGGACGGCGCCGAGATCACCGACATTCCGGTGGACACGCTCGCCCGCTGGACCGTGGAATCCCGAGTGCTGGTCCTGCGCGGTCTGAGGCTGCTCGGCAAGAAGGAGTTCGCCGACTACTGTCGCCTCTGGGGCGAGGTACTCAAGTGGGAGCCCGGCGAAGTCATCGACCTCATAGTGGAGGACGACCCGAAGAACTACCTGTTCGCCAGCGGCGATGTGCCCTTCCACTGGGACGGGGCCTTCGTCGAGGCCAATCCGCGGTATTTCTTCTTCCAGTGCCTGGACGCCACCCCGGACTCGGGCGGCGAGACCGTCTTCTCCGACACGACCATGGCCTACCGGGACGCGGAACCGGAGCTGAGGAAGCGCTGGGAGCGCGTCAGCCTCACCTACAAGACGGAGAAGCTGGCACATTACGGCGGGGAGGTGACCGAGCGGCTGGTCTCCCAGCACCCGGCCACCGGAGTTCCCGTTCTCCGATTCGCCGAGCCGCTGGATCCGGACACCTACAAGAACCCGGTGTATGTCACCGTCGGCGGACTCCAAGATGATGACCGGCCGGATCAGTTCCTCGACTCCACGGCCGAACTGCTGCACCGGTCGGAGTACTGCTACCACCACGTCTGGCAGTCCGGTGACATCGTGATCGCCGACAATTACGCGCTCGTCCACGGGCGTAATGCCTTCACCGGACCGACCGCCCGTCACCTGCAGCGGGTCGAGGTCATCTGACACTCTCTCTGATCCGAGAGGAAAGCCTTTCCCCAACAGGTGGAGCGAAAGTATGAGTATCGGCATCGTAGGCACCGGGATTTCCGGTCTGCACCTCGCACTCCGGCTGCAACAACTGGGCATCCACGCCACGCTGTACACGGATCGGCGACCGGATGAAATCCGCAGCGGTCCGCCGCTGAACTTTGTCACCCGTTTCGACTCCACCAGGGAACGGGAAAAGGCCCTGGGTCTCACGACCTGGGCATCCAGTGCGTACGACAACTCCTGGATGCACATGTACATCGAAGGTCCCGGGGGGCTTTCCCTGCGCGGGAGGCTGCCCAAGCCGGCCAGTTCGGTCGACTTTCGCATATATCTGGCCGCGCTGCTGGAGGAGTACCAGCGGCGCGGCGGAATCCCGGTGCACCGCAAGATTGCCGACCGGGAGCAGCTGGCCGAACTGGCCGGACAGCATGATCTCCTGGTCGTCGCGGCGGGCCGGGGCGCGCTCATGGACACCTTCCCGCGCGACCCGGCCCGCTCGCCCTACCTCCAGGCACCACGGCATCTCGTCGGCGGGCTGTTCCACGGAGTCCGGGCGCCCGAGCCCTCGGGGATGACCATGCACATGGTGCCGGGCATCGGTGAGGTGCACGCGCCGACGTACCACTCGTTCGAGGGCCGGGTCACCGTCGTTCTGGTGGAGGCGGTGCCGGACGGCCCGTTCACCGCGGTGACCGGCCGCGACTACCGCGACGAGCCGGATCAGTTCGCCGAGGACATCCTGGACCTGATCACCACCCACGTCCCCAGCCTGCGGCCCCGCGTGGAGGTGGGGGAGTTCGCCCTCACCCGCCCGGTGGACATGCTGCAGGGCGCCGTCGTGCCGATGGTGCGGCGGGGCTGGGCGCGGCTCGACGACGGTACGTGCGCGCTGGCCATCGGCGACGCCTGGATCACCAACGACCCGCTGACCGCCCAGGGCGCCAACCTCGGATCGGCACTGGCCTTCCAGCTGGCGGACGCGCTCACCGCGCACACCGGTCCGTACGACGAGTGGTTCTGCCGCACGGCCTCGGAGCGGATGTGGGCCACGGCCCGGCCCGTCGTCGACTGGACGAACATGTTCATCGGCGCGCCGCCGCCCCAGATGGGCACGCTGCTGGGCGCCGCCGCGGCCGATCAGCGCGTCGCCGACCGGTTCATCGCCAATCTCGACCACCCGGCCGTGATGTGGGACTCCATCAGCTCTCCCGAACACACCGACGTATTCATCGCGGGTGCGCGATCAGGAAGGAGCGGGACGTGACCGTCAAGATCGGCCTGGTCTGGGACGCGGTCGGCGAGATCGACGCCGGACGGGGCATGCTGGAGGTGGCACGGACCGCGGGGCTGGACACCTTCCTGGTCTTCGACCACCTGATGAACGTCTTCCCCCGGCAGGTGTGGGACACCGACTTCACCTATATGGCGGCCGGAATGCCCACCCCCGACCGGTGTCTCGACTTCGCCACCGTCCTGGGCAACTTCGCGCCACAGGCGGGAGGCGTCCGCCTCGCGATCGGCGTCACCGACCCCAACCGGCGGCATCCCGCGGTGCTCGCCCAGACCGCCGCCACCCTCGCCCACCTCACCGAACAGGCGCCCGTGCTCGGTATCGGCGCCGGGGCGCTGGAGAACCTCCAGCCCTACGGAGTGGCCCACGACCGCCGGGTGAGCAGGGTCGAGGAGGCGCTGCGGATCCTGCGGATGTTCTTCGACGGCGAGGGGCCGCACGACTTCCGGGGCACCTTCTTCACCCTGGACAAGGCGCTCATGGGGCTCCAGGCCCCGGAGGGGAGAACCCCGCGGATCTGGCTCGGGGCGAACCACGACCGGATGCTGGGACTCGCCGGCCGCTACGCCGACGGCTGGCTCCCCTCCCAGCTCATGACCCCCGACGAATACGCCCGCCGGCTGGCGGTGGTCCGCACGTCGGCGGTCGCCGCGGGCCGGGACCCGGGCGCCGTCCTCGCGGCGGGCGGGGTGCCCATCGTGGTCGCCGAGACCGACGCGGCGGCCCACGACCTCCTGCGGGCCAAGCCGATCCGCTTCCTCGCGCTGCACGCGAGCGCCGAAGCCTGGCGGGCCCACGGCGCGGCCCACCCCTTCGGCGAGGACTACCGGGGCCTGTCGGAGCTGCTGCCCCATCTGCTCACCCGCGACGAGGTCGAGCGGGCCATGGCGGCCGTCCCCGACGAAGTGGTGGCCGCACAGGCCATCGTCGGCAGCAGGGAGACCGTGCTGAAGAGGATCAACGAACTCCTCGACGCCGGTATGGAGCACCCCATGCTGATTCCGGCGTCGGCCATGGCCTCCCCGGAGGCGGCGCAGTTCACGGTGGAGTCCATCGTGTGGCTGGCCGGCCGTCTGCGGTCCCAGGAGTTCGCCGGGGACGTGAGCGCATGACGAGCGTGGGGATCGTCGGCGCCGGTATCTCCGGCCTCCAGCTGGCGCTGCGCCTCCAGCAGCTGGGGGTCCACGCCACGGTCCACTCGGGGCAGGACATCGACCAGCTGAAGGCCGGACGCCCGCGCAACTTCCCGGCCCGGTTCGGTCCCACTCAGCGGCGGGAGAGGCAGCTCGGCGTCTTCGACTGGGACTTCGCCGACGCCCGGGTCGAGCACTGGGCGGTCACCATGCGGGCCGGGGAATCCCCCCTCGCCTTCACGGCCGATCTCACGCCCCCGTCCAGTGTGGTGGACTTCCGTCTCTACCTGCCCCATCTGCTGGCCGCCTTCGTCGACCGCGGCGGGGACCTGGTCATCGGCGAGCGCCCGATCGACGACATCGCGGCGCACCACGACCTGGTCGTGGTCGCGAACGGCAGCGCGTCGATGCGGCGGCTCTTCCCGGCGGACCCCGCCCGCTCACCGCACACCACACCGCAGCGCGTGCTGTGCAGCGGGCTCTACTTCGGCATCGACGAGGCCGTGCCGCACTCGCTCGACCTCCACTTCCTGCCCGGCGCCGGGGAGATCTTCCGGATTCCGTTCTACTCCCCGGCCGGGCGGGCGGACGTGCTCGCCTTCGAGGCGATCCCCGGCGGCCCGCTGGAGGCGGCCGCCCATCTCGACGCGGACGCCGACCCGGGCGCGTTCCACCGCGCGGTGCTGCACTTGGTCGCCGAGCACGCGCCCGCGCTGCGCGAGCGCGTCGACACCAAGGAGTTCACCCTCATCGCGCCCGGTGAGCTGGCCCAGGGCGGGATCACCCCGGTGGTCCGGCAGGGCTGGGCACGGCTCGACGACGGCAGGTACGCGCTGGCCATCGGCGACGCCTGGATCACCAACGACCCGCTCACCGCGCAGGGCGCCAACCTCGGATCCCACTCGGCGTTCGAACTGGCCGAGCTGATCGCCACCGGCGGGGGCCCGTTCGACGAGCGGTTCTGCCGCACCGCGTCCGACCGGCTGTGGGACCACGCACGGCATGTCGTCGACTGGAGCAACGCCTTCCTCGCCGAGCCGCCGCCACATCTCACCGAACTGTTCCAGCACGCCGCCCAGGACAAGCGCGTCGCCGACGCGTTCGTCAGCGACTTCAACGACCCGGTCGCGATGTGGGAAACGCTGTCCGGCCCGGAGGGCACCGCGTCCTTCCTCGCCCGGGTCCGCACCGAAGTCCCCTCGCACGGCAGCCCGCACGGGGTGCCCGGCCACGACTCTTGAGAAGGAGCAGGATGACACTTCCCGACATCGCACGTGATGAGAAGGGCCGGCTGATCCCGGAGTCGGAACAGACCGCCGTCTGGCTGCTCGGCGGCCTGGCGCAGGTCCGCGTTCCGGGCTCGGCCACCAGGGACACCTTCACCGTCGTCCAGCACACCGGCAAGCGCGGTTACAACACCCCGCTGCACGTCCATGACTTCGAGGACGAGGTCTTCATCGTCCTGGACGGCACGCTGCGCATGATCTGCGACGGAGAGGAGCAGATCGCGGAGGCCGGCTCGACGATGATCGTCCCGAGGACGATCCCGCACGGCTTCGTGACGACCTCGCCGGACGCCCGGTTCCTCACCATCCACTCCACCCCGCAGCCGGACCGCAGACCGCAGTTCGACCTGTTCCTCGACGCGGAGATCCCGCACGCCAAGACGCTCACCCTGCCGACCGAGGACGTGGGTGGGCCCGGCCTCGATCACATCATCGCCCTGGGCACCCAGTACGGGTACGGCTTCGCGGGACCGCCTCCCACCCCGTAGCGGCTTCCGCGGCCGATCGACCGACACATCAACCCTGAACCGACAGAAGAGACATCCCCATGCCGTTACAACTCATGACCCTGATGCTGTGCGTGTTCGGCATCACGACAGGTGAGTTCGTCATCGCCGGCATCCTGCCGGACATCGCAGGCGACCTCGACGTATCGATCTCCGCAGCCGGCCTGCTGGTCACGGCGTACGCCATTGGGATGATCATTGGCGGCCCCGTCATGACCGCACTGACCGCGCGCTATCCCCGCAAACCCCTCATCCTGGCGCTCCTCGTGATCGTCGTGGTCGGCAACCTGGCCTCGGCGGTCGCCCCGATCTACGCGATCCTGTTCGTGGCGCGGGTGGTGACCGCGCTGGTGACGGCCACGTTCTTCGCCAACGCGATCGTGATCGCGGCGTCGACGGCCCCCGAGGGCAAACAGGCGTCCACCGTGTCCAAACTGGTCTTCGGCATGAACCTGTCGATGATGCTCGGTGCCCCGATCGGCACCTTCATCGGCAACCACTTCGGATGGCGGGCCACGTTCCTCGCCATCGCGGCGGTGTGTCTGCTCGGGCTGCTGCTCGCGCTGAAGCTGGTGCCGGACGTCCAGAGCTCCACACCGGGGACCTCCGCGGTGGCCGAACTGAGGGTGTTCCGCAATCCGAAGGTGCAGTTGGCGATCCTCATCACGGCCGTGGCGAACATGGGCCTGCTGATGGTGTTCACCTACTTCTCGCCGCTGCTCACCGACGTCTCCGGCTTCGCCGAGGGCACCGTCGCGATCCTGCTGCTGGTGTACGGGGTGGGTGCCGCGGTCGGCAACTTCGTCGGCGGCTGGCTGTCCGACCGCGCGCTGATGCCGTCGCAGATCGGGCTGCTCACCCTGCTCACCGTGGGCTTGGCGGCGATGTGGGCGCTCAGTGAGAGCGTCCCCGCCACCGCGGTGATGGTGTTCCTGATCGGCGCGATGGGATTCTCCGTCATCCCGGGCATGCAGACCCGGGTCCTGACCACCGCCAGCGAGGCGCCGACCCTGGCCATCGCGGTGAACGCCTCCGCGTACCAGCTCGCCGCGGCCTTCGCCGGCTGGATCGGCGGCTGGGTCATCGACGGCGGGCCGGGGCTGCGGGCCGTCTATCTCACGGCCGCCGCCGTGACCGTCGCCGGAATCCTCCTGAGCTGTTTCGCCTGGTACCGGGAGCGTTCGGCCACCCAGGGCGAGATGCAGGAGGGAACGGAGGCGACGCAGACCTCTCCCGCGTAAGCCCGAGCGGGGATCGATCGATCACGAGGACGTCGAGAACGGGGAGTGGGGAACCATGAGTCGCGCATCCGCACTGGTCACCGGCGAATGGGGCGGACATCACCTGGATTCGGACGAGGTGGTGTTCGTCGAGACCGGCAATGAGGACACGGAGTACCGCAAGGGGCATGTCCCCGGCGCCGTGTGGATCAACTGGAGCGAGTTCCAGGACGATCTGGAGCTCGGGGTCATCGGCCCGGAGAAGTTCGGGCGACTGATGAGTGCGAAGGGCATCCGCAACGACGACACCGTGGTCGTCTACTCGGGAAACTCCAATCTGCTCGCCGCCCTCGTCTACTGGTACTTCACGCTCTACGGCCATCGGACGGTACGGCTGCTCGACGGCGGCCGCAAGAAGTGGGAACTGGACGGCCGGCCGCTGACCTCGAAGGTGACCGGCCGTCCGGCGTCCCACTACCGCGCCCAGGGCCCGGACTGGTCGGTCCGGGCCCGGCGGGACGACGTGATCGCGGCTATCGGGAACGCCAACATCCTCGACGTACGGACTCCACAGGAGTACTCCGGCCAGATCTTCGCCCCCGGTTTCGCCGGTGAGGCGTTCGCCCCGGGCAGCAACCCGCACGAGGTGGCGCAGCGCTCCGGACATGTGCCCGGAGCGGTCAACCTCCCCTGGGAGAAAGTGGTCGCCGCGGACGACACGTTCAAGCCCGACGACGAGCTGGCCGCGCTGTTCACCGGGCTCGACCAGGGCCGCGACACCATCACGTACTGCTGGGTCGGCGCCCGGTCGGCGCATTCCTGGTTCGTGCTGCGGGAACTGCTCGGCCGCTCCGATGTCAAGAACTACGACGGTTCCTGGGCGGAGTACGGATCGCTGATCGGCGTGCCGGTCGAACGCGGCGCCCGGTCCTCCGCCACCTCCACGCACTAGCCCTGAAGGGAGCGGGGCCGCCCGCCCAGCCGCGGCTGCCCCATGACATCCATGAACGAAAGCCGGAAGGCGCCGTCCCACGACGGCACAGCGGCCACGGGCCGACTGCACGGCAAGGCGGCCCTGGTGACCGGGGCCAGCTCGGGAATCGGCGAGGCGGCGGCCAAGGCGCTGGCCGCACAGGGCGCGAGCGTCGTGCTCGCCGCCCGGCGGCAGGAGGAGCTCTACCGGGTCGCCGGTGAGATCACCGAGGCAGGCGGCACCGCCATCGCCGTACGCACCGATGTGACGTCCGACCAGGACCTGGCCGCCGCGGTCGGCGCGGCCGAGGAACACTTCGGCGGGCTCGACATCGCCTTCAACAACGCCGGGGCGATGGGCAGCATGGGGCTTGTCGCCGAGCAGCAGCCCAAAGCCTGGGCCGAGGACATCAACAACGTTCTGACCAGTGTGTTCCTGTCCATGCGGCAGGAGATCCCGGCCATGTTGCGGCGCGGTGGCGGCACGATCGTCAACAACGCCTCGCAGCTCGGAGTGGTGGGATTCGGTGCCGGCATCAGCTCCTATGTGGCGGGCAAGCATGGGGTGATCGGCCTCACCAAGGCCGCCGCCCTGGAGTACGCCCACCGGAACATCCGCGTCAACGCCCTCGCACTGGCGACCGTGGACACCCCGATGTACCGCGCGTCCGTGAACGGCAGCCAGGAGATGGCCGACATGTTCACCGGGCTGCACCCGCTCGGCCGTATCGGGACCGCCCAGGAAGCGGCCTCGGCCGTCGCCTACCTCGCGGGCGACGAGGCGGGCTTCTTCACCGGGTCGGTGCTCGTCATGGACGGCGGCTGGACCGCCCAGTGAACCGGCCGGCCGCTGAAGTCCCGGTGCGCGCGGTGCCCGATGTCGTCGGCGCCGCGCTGCGGGTGCCCCTGGTGACCGGGCGGTGGGTTCAGTACGCCAACCTGGACTACGCGGCGACCACCCCCTGCCTGACCGAGGTGCACCACCAGGTGAACCGGCTGCTCCCGTGGTACAGCAGCGTGCATCGCGGGGCCGGATTCGCCTCCCAGGTGTCCACCCGTACCTATGAACGGGCCAGGGAGACGGTCCGGCGCTTCGTGGGGGCGCCCGTGAAGGCCACGGTGCTGTTCACCCGCAACACCACCGACGCGCTCAACCTGCTCGGACGGGCGGTGCCGTTCGGCACCACCGTGTTCCGGTTCGCCACCGATCACCACGCCGCGCTGCTGTCCTGGCGCGGGTCCCGGGTGTGCCGGCTGGGTGCGCCGGCCGACCCCGCGGACGCCGTCAGGCTGCTGGCGAAGGCGTTGGCCGACGCCCCGCGGGGCCCAAAGCTCGTGGTGCTCACCGGGGCGTCCAATGTCACCGGGGAGCTGTGGCCGGTGGCCGAACTGGCCGCGGTGGCCGCCGGGCACGGCGCCCGTACGGTCCTCGACGCGGCCCAAGTGGCCGCGCACCGCCCGCTGGACATCGCGGCCCTGGGCGTCGACTGGGTGGCGCTGTCCGGCCACAAGCTGTACGCGCCGTTCGGGGCCGGGGCCCTGGTGGGCGCGGCCGACTGGCCGGCCGCCGCCGAGCCCTATCTGGCCGGTGGCGGGGCGACCACGCGGGTCACCGAGGAGGCGGGCGAGGAGAGGGTCGTATGGGCCGGACTGCCCCATCGGCACGAGGCGGGCTCGCCCAACGTGGTCGGCGTCCACGCGCTGGCCGCCGCGTGCGACACGCTGTCCGCGGCCGGCTGGGACGCCATCACCGGCCATGAACAGCGGCTGGCGGCGCGGTTGCTCGACGGGCTCGCCGAGATACCCGGGGTGCGCCGCCTCGATCTGTGGCGCGGGGAGCGGCGGCCACGGCTCGGCGTGGTGTCGTTCAGCGTCGCCCGCTGCGGAGGGGAGGCCGCGGACCAGCGGCTGATCGCGACCGCGCTCTCCGCGGAGCACGGCATCGGCGTCCGGGACGGGGCGTTCTGTGCGCACCAGGCCGTCCGTGCCATGCTGCGGGGCGCCGACGCGCATGAGCCGGACCGTGCGCTGCGGGCCAGCATCGGCCTCGGTACCACGGCCGAGCACATCGACCGGCTGCTCACGGCGCTCGACGACCTGGTACGGCATGGCCCCCGATGGGCATACCGGAATCCGGAGGAAGGCTGGTGGCCCGTTCCCGACCCCCGACCGCTACCGGAATTCGTGCGCGGACTTCGGTCCGGCGAATGATACGACGAGAAACACCAGGCACCAGAAGAAAGCTGTGAACATTGTCTGCACCCGGCATGGCCGATGGCCAATTACCGCGAACCGCCACTCCCGGCGGACCGGAGAAAGCGGCGGAACCGCTGCGTAAATTCGGTGTCATGGTCTATCCTGACCAGCCCTTTCCCGTCCTGGTCGAGCGCATCGCATGGCTGGAGGGCCTCGGTTTTGACCAGGTGTTCCTTCCGGACCACAGCTCCGATCTCCGGGATCCGCGCGGTACGTGGTTCGACAGCTGGTCGGTTCTCGCGGCGGCCGCGCTCGGCACCGAGCGCATCACGCTCGGAACGCTCGTCGCGAACCAGATCCTGCGCCCGCCCGCGCAGCTGGCGAAGCAGGCGATCGCCATCGACCATCTGTCGGGTGGCCGGTTCGACCTGGGGATCGGTGCCGGAATCTTCCCCTGGGACCACCACAGCGTGGGCGAGATCCCATGGTCGCCCAAGGAGCGCGCGGAGCGGTTCGCCGACTATGTGTCGATCGTGGACGGCGTGCTGCGCGGCGGTGTCTTCAGCTACACCGGCACTCGACTGTGGGTCAAGGACATCCACACGGTTCCTGGTTCGCTGCGGTCCCCGCGCCTGCCGATCACCGTCGGCGGGCAGTCCCCGACCCTGATCCGGGTCGCGGCCGGGCACGCGGAGACCTGGAACACCCATGGCCCGCCCGGAGCGAGTGCCCTGGAGGTCCTCGCCATCACCGCCGAGCAGAACCGGAGGGTCGACCGGCTGGCCACCGAGGCGGGGCGCGACCCGTCGGCCATCCGGCGCTCGTACACGATCTTCGGGCCCTGGGATCCGCGGCGGGGCACACACGGCTATGAGGAGATCTTCGAGCGTTTCGCGGCGTCCGGTGTCACGGATTTTGTCCTGGACTGGCCGGGCGAGCGACATCTCGAAGAATTCGAACGAGTCGCCCGCGACGTCATTCCTGAACTGCGCGGCACCTGAGGCCGTAAGCCGCCTCAAGAACAACTTCATAAGCGACTTCACGAGCAATGTCACGAGCAATATCATGAGCAACTTTATGAGTAACGTCGAAAGCGACTGAGATCGCATCAGTGCAGGGTTCGCTGTGCCGGCCGTGGCGCCGTCCCGGCCGGCACGGATTGCTGCACGGGGGATGTAGGAATTGACCGAGAATTCGGCGGTCGACAATCAGCAGCCAGGGTTCTTATCGAGGACTCGCGTACCCGAGGGCGTGACGACAGTGAGCGAAGAGGCGACCCGAAAAGCCGCGGCCATCACGGTGACCAAAGCCGACCGGCAGTATCCCGACCTGATCAGCGGGCTCAACCAGCGGTATGTGGCCGCACCCGAATCCATCCGTATGGTCACCTCCACCGAGCAGGTGGTCGCCGCAGTCCAGGAGGCCGTCGACCGGGGCAAGCGGCTCAGCGTCCGCTCCAGTGGACACTGCTACGAGGACTTCGTCTTCAACTCCGAGGTGCGGATCGTCCTGGACATGGCGGGGATGAACGACATCTCCTACGACCGGCACCGTAACGCCGTCGTGGTGGGGTCGGGCGTCACCAATCTCCGGATGTACCAGAACCTCTATCCGAAGTGGGGCGTCGTCATCCCCGCGGGGTTCTGCTACTCGGTCGCCATGGGTGGCCATGTGAGCGGCGGCGCCTGGGGGCCGCTGTGCCGCATGCACGGCCTGGTCGTCGACCATCTGTACGCGGTGGAGGTGGTCGTCGTCGACCGCGGGGGCCGGGCCCGCGCGGTGGTCGCCACCCGGGACGAGGACGACCCGAACCGGGACCTGTGGTGGGCCCACACCGGGGGCGGCGGAGGGAACTTCGGGGTGGTCACCCGCTACTGGTTCCGCTCACCGGGCGCCAGGGGCGCGGATCCGCACGATCTGCTGCCCAAACCCCCCGCCGAGCTCCTGGTCAGCGCGGTGAGCTGGCCGTGGAGCGAGCTGAGCCGGGAGGAGTTCATCAGGCTGGCGCGCAATTACGCCGCCTGGCATGTGGCCAACCTCGGGCCGGACGACCGCCACTCCGCCCTGATCAGCCAGTTGGTGCTCAACCACCGGTCGGCCGGCCAGGTCGGCATGCTCGTCCTGGTGGACGCCTCGGCCCCGGACGCGGAACAGCTGCTGACGGAGTACCTCAAGCAGATCAACGACGGCATCACGGTCCGGAACGGCCCGATGACCGAGGCCATGGGCGATCTCCCGGCTCTGCCGCAGTTCGCGGTGGCCCGCAGGCTGCCCTGGCTGCAGGCCGTGCGGCTGCTCGGCACCACCAACAGCGTGCTCAACGACCCGACGCTGCGCGCCGAATACAAGTCGTCGTTCATGCGCGCGAACTTCCCCGACGGCCAGCTGGAGGCGCTGTACAAGCACCTCACCCGCGATGACATCGACAACCCGAACATCAGCGTGCAGCTGACGTCCTACGGCGGCCGGATCAACGCCGTCGACCCGGCCGCCACCGCGGCCCCGCACCGGGACGCCGCCTTCAAGATGCTCTGGCAGGTGTTCTGGAACGACGAGGCCGACGACGACACGTATGTGAACTGGGCCAGGGAGTGCTACGGCGAGGTCTACGCGGCGACCGGCGGCGTCCCGGTGCCCAACGAGGTGACCGACGGCTGCTATGTGAACTACCCGGACGCCGACCTGGGCGACCCCCGGTTCAACACCTCGTCTACGCCCTGGCACGAGCTCTACTACAAGCAGAACTATCCCCGCCTCCAGCGGATCAAGCAGAAGTGGGACCCGCGAAACGTGTTCCGGCACGGCCAGTCCATCCAGCCGCCCGCCGCCTGAGCGACCGGTCTCCGCGTGCCCTCGGCGGTACGCGGGGACCATCCCGCGGACGAACATCCGAGCCGGCCGCGGCACCGGCCTCGCGCACGGGGCGGGCCACCGGCCCGTCGTACCGCCGACCGCAAAGGAATCTTCAGATGACGTCACTGCTGGCCATATCCGGAAGCCCCGCGGTCCGTTCGCGCACCGCCCTGCTGACGGGCCATCTTGTGCAACGCCTGTCCCTGGAGGGATTCCAGACCGGGCATGTGCGAGTACGGGATCTGCCGGCGGCGGAGCTGCTGTCCGGCCGGGCGGACAGCCCCGCGTTGTACCGCGCGCTGGAGGCGGTCTCCGCCGCGGACGGCGTCGTCGTGGCCACGCCCGCCTACCAGGCCGCGTACAGCGGTCTGCTGAAGACGTTCATCGACCTGCTGCCGCGGAACGGACTGGCCGGGAAGGCGGTGCTGCCGCTGATGACCGGCGGCAGCCACGCCCACGCCCTCGCCATCGACTACGCACTGCGCCCCGTGCTGTCGTCCCTGGGCCCCCGGCACATCGTGCGGGGCGTGTTCGTGCTCGACACCGACATCGGGATCGGCGCGGACGGCACCCTCCGCGTCGCCCCGGACACCGAACCGCGGCTGGACCAGGCGGTCGGGGAGTTCCTCGCCGCGCTCCGGAGCGGGGTTCAGCTGCCCCTGCTGCCGTCCAGCCGGGTGGCCGGTGGCTGAGGCGGCGGGTCCTGATCCCGCAGGTGGTCGGTCATGGCTCTTTCTGGGTCAGCCATGGCTCCTGGTGGTGCCCTTGCCGGAAACCTCATCCGTGCGGGTCAAGCTGCATGCCGGTACTCGTGGAGGATGCCGCCGAGGCGATCGAGACCCCCAGCTCGGGTTCTCCTTAGGCGACAAACAGCGAGAAGACGCTCACCGCCGCGCATACTGTAAGCGACGGACGCGCGATCAGAGGGGGACCGGTCACATGACGCAAGGGAATGAGGGGCATCGTCACCGGCTGCGACGGCTCAGCGATGTCTCGGCCGGTCACTGGGTCGAGCAGGGGGTTGGTGACTTCGACTCCGGCGTCAACGCGCTGCTCCCAGTCGGCTTCGAGGCGTACGCGCGCGTACTGCACCCAGTCGAGCTGGCCGACGACCGGTTCATGCGCTGGAGCGAGGCGGCCGAGCGATCCGGCCGGGCGTTGCACTCCCAGAGCCGGTTCGAGGAGATCGCCGGGCCCAAACCCGAGGACGAGCCGCAGCAGGGGCAGTTTCCGGCGGAGTTGTTGCCGGTCCTCTGCGAGGTGCTCGCGGCGCACACCTCCACGGCGGAGCAGTGCTACTTCGGGCTCTGGGAAGGCTGGGGCTGGATCGGCGCACTCGGTGACGCGGTCGGCGAAGGCCCCTGGGTGGAGTTGAGCGGACGCCGATACCTGCTCTTCGAAGGTCCGGTCGGGGCGGCCACCGAGCTGGGTGACAGCGGGGACGGGTATTTCTTCCCGCAGTCCCCGAATCTGTGGTGGCCGCAGGACCGCGTCTGGTGCGTGGCCACCGATGTCGACCTGCACTCCACGTACGTCGGCGGATCCGCCCGCCTGGTCCAGGACCTGGCGGGCGAGCCGCACCTTGAGGTACTGCCGGCGCAGCTGTCCGACCGTCTCGGCTGAACCTGAACCTACTTCTTCTTGCAGGCGTTGATCGTGACGCTCTTGCTCTCGTCGCGCACTGTCTTGGTGTGCGGCGTGTATCCGGCCGGGAACGTGACGACGCCCTTGGAGTATCCGGTGTACTTCTGCTTCTTGACACAGCGGCGGGCGGCGTTCTGACCGATCTTGTTCCTGCCGGTGTTGCTCTTGACGCTGCTCTGCTTGTAGAGGTTTCCGTTCTTGTACAGCGCGACGCGGATAGAAAGGCGGGCCACCTTCTTGGTGCAGGTGGTAGTGGCGGTGACGTTCACCATGTGGCGGTTGTCCGCATCCGCGTGGTGTGAGTAGTGCGGCAGATGTGTTGTGATCTTGCAGGTGATCACGTCGGCGCTCTTGGCGCCCGTGCCGGTCTTCTTGCTCGTCACGGTCGTCACGGTGCTGGAACCGGCAACGGAGCCCGTCGCGGCTCCCGCGCTCCCCGCTCCCGTACCCGCAACCACCAATGCGGCTAAGCCGCTGGCAACCGCCGTGCGCGTCATTGTCTTCACTGGCTCGTCCTCCCCGTTGGCGAAACCTGCGCCCATCATGCTTCCGCGGGACGGGCGGCAGCCGTATCCGTGCGGGTACTCAAGCAACGCCTGAGTACCCGGAGTCGTCAGCGACCGCCAGAGTGGACCCCGGTCGCGGCCGCATCCCTCGACGACGCTTCGCGTCGAGCTTCCCTGTGCTGTCGATCTCCTGGAAATCCAGCATTTCGCGGATCAGCCGCGCTCGCCCGACCTGGAAGCACGGCGGCCGCGTCTTCATGGCCGACCAGGGCGAGATCCTCCCCGACGACCCCGAGGACCCAATGCGGACCTGACCTGCGCGGTTCCATCAGGATCTGCGGGAGGGCAGACCTTGGAACAGAAGGTAACCCAACTTTCAGCGGTCGTTGCCCCGGGTCGCCTCTGGACACAGTGCGGGGTGTCGGACGGTGCAACTGACCTGCAGCGAAGGGGTCTTCAGCCCAGTACCTTGTGTCACCAACATCCCGGACAGCACACCTAGATCGTGCGCCGACAGGGCGCCTGACGGGCAGCTGCCCTGGTCAGGCGCCCTGTCTCTGTGGTGTCTAGAAGAAGCCGAGCTTCTTCGGGGAGTACGACACCAAGAGGTTTTTCGTCTGTTGGTAGTGGTCCAGCATCATCTTGTGGTTCTCGCGGCCGATCCCCGACTGCTTGTAGCCGCCGAAGGCGGCGTGGGCCGGGTAGGCGTGGTAGCAGTTCGTCCATACCCGGCCCGCCTGGATGGCGCGTCCGGCGCGGTACGCGGCTGTGCCGTCGCGGGTCCAGACGCCCGCGCCGAGGCCGTACAGCGTGTCGTTGGCGATCTCGATCGCGTCCGAGAAGTCCGCGAACCGGGCCACGGCCACCACCGGGCCGAAGATCTCCTCCTGGAAGACGCGCATGTGGTTGCCGCCCTCGAAGATGGTGGGCCGGACGTAGTAGCCGCCCTCCAGCTCGCCGCCCAGTTCGGCGCGGGTGCCGCCGGTGAGGATGCGGGCGCCTTCCTGCTTGCCGATGTCGAGGTAGGAGAGGATCTTCTCCAGCTGGTCGTTGGACGCCTGGGCGCCCATCATCGTGTCGGTGTCCAGCGGATGGCCCTGGACGATCTTCTCGGTACGGGCCACGGCCGCGTCCATGAAGTCCTGGTAGTGGCCCGCCTGGACCAGCGCACGCGACGGACACGTGCACACCTCGCCCTGGTTGAGGGCGAACATCGTGAAGCCTTCGAGGGCCTTGTCGAGGAAGTCGTCGTCGGCGGCCGAGACGTCGTCGAAGAAGATGTTCGGGCTCTTGCCGCCGAGTTCCAGGGTGACCGGGATCAGGTTCTCGCTCGCGTACTGCATGATCAGACGGCCGGTCGTGGTCTCGCCGGTGAAGGCGACCTTGGCGACGCGCGGGCTGGAGGCGAGCGGCTTTCCGGCCTCCACGCCGAAGCCGTTGACGATGTTGACGACGCCCGGCGGCAGCAGGTCGGCCACCCGGTCCATCCAGACGTGGAGCGAGGCGGGCGTCTGTTCGGCGGGCTTGAGGACCACCGCGTTGCCCGCGGCCAGCGCCGGGGCGAGCTTCCAGGCGGCCATCAGGATCGGGAAGTTCCACGGGATGATCTGGGCGACCACGCCCAGCGGCTCGTGGAAGTGGTAGGCGACCGTGTCGTCGTCGATCTCGGAGAGGCTGCCCTCCTGGGCCCGGATCGACCCCGCGAAGTAGCGGAAGTGGTCGATGGCCAGCGGGATGTCGGCGGCCAGGGTCTCCCGTACCGGCTTGCCGTTCTCCCAGCTCTCCGCGACCGCCAGCTCTTCGAGATGCTGCTCCATGCGGTCGGCGATCTTCAGCAGCACCGCGGCGCGCTCGGCGGGCGCGGTACGGCCCCAGGCGGGCGCGGCCGCGTGCGCTGCGTCCAGGGCCCGTTCGACGTCCTCGGCGGTGCCCCGGGCGATCTCGGTGAACGGCTGCCCGTTGACCGGGGACGGGTTCTCGAAGTAGCGGCCCTGGGCGGGGGCCACGTACTCCCCGCCGATCCAGTGGTCGTAGCGCGGCTGGTAGCTGACAACCGATCCCTCGGAGCCCGGGTTTGCGTAACGCGTCATGGGGGCGGCCCTCCCTGTCGTGCCTGCGGGCTCCGCCCGCCACGGGACGGGCGGAGATGAGGGGAGGCTAGACGCGGCAACGTTGCGGCAACGTTGCGTCGCTGTGACCGCCGTCCAGATGACCGCCGTCCCGCCGAACCCCGTCGCCGTGCACGCCGTCCAGATGCCCGCCGTCCCGGTGCGCGCCCTCCGGGCCGCCGCCGACCGCCGCCAGGCCGTACACCTCGCGCAGCCGCCGCACCCGCGCCGCCGGGACGGCCCGGCCGGGGGAGTGCGGCGGATGGGCGGCCAACAGCGCCTCCGCCACCTCCAAGTCGTCCTCGCCCCACGACGTCTGCGCCCAGCGCCGCAGCAGCTCCTGGTCACCGCGGGACAGCACGGCCCGCCGCAGCCCGTCCTCCAGCGTCCGCCGCATCCGGCACACCCCGGGCGCCTCCGACATCGGCAGCAGCGGCCCCGGATACGCCCGCAGGGCCGTGGACACCTCACCGGCCGCCAACTCCTCGGCCGCCAGGCTCACATCGGTCCGTACCGGCCCGCACAGCCGGTACGGGCGCGAGCCCAGCAGCGGGCCCACCAGACGGCGCAGCCGGGACATCTCGGCGCGCAGCGTCACCGGGGACCGGCGGTCGGCCCGCTGCCCGTACAGCTCCAGCGCGAGCCGGTCGCCGCTCAGGCCCTCCGGGTGGCCCGCGAGCAGCACCATGATCTCGCTGTGCCGCCGCCCGAGCCGCAGCCGCCGCTCCTCGGTGACCAGCAGCGCCTCGTCGCGGCCCAGCGCCGTCAGCGAGACGTGCGGCCCGCGCGCCGGGGGCGCCAGCGCGGCCAGTTGCGCCTCGGCGGCGCGGGCGGTCGCCTGAACCAGGGCGAGGCTGTGCGGGGCGGCCAGGTGGTCGCCGCCGGTGAGGTCCACCGCGCCCAGTAACCGCCCGGAGTGCGGGTCGTGGAGGGGGGCCGCGGCGCAAGTCCACGGCTGGACGCTGCGGTTGAAGTGCTCGGTGGCGAAAATCTGCACCGCGTGGTCGAGGGTGAGCGCGGTGCCGGGAGCGTTGGTCCCGGCGTGGCGCTCGTCCCAGCGCGCCCCGGCCACGAAGTTCATCCGCTCGGCCCGGTGGCGTACTCCCGTATGCCCCTCGACCCACAGCATGCGGCCGAGGTCGTCGCAGACCGCGAGCAGATGGGCGCCGTCGTGCGCGATGCTGCCCAGCAGCTCGCGGAAGAGTGGCATCACCTGGGCCAGTGGATGGTCGGCCCGGTACGCCTCCAGCGCGTCGTCCGTCAGATCGATCGGTGCCACGCACTCCTGCGCCACCCGGGCGTCGGCCGAGCGCCGCCAGGAGTCCGCCACCACCGGGCGGACGGCCGGGCCCATGGCCCCTTCCGTCAGGAACGCCTCGTGCGCGCGGCGCACGGCGCGGGTGCGCTCCGCCGGATCGGTGCCGGATGCCATCGCCAGCCAGGGATTGACCACGGGGCCTCGCTCAACGGTACGGAGGGTCGGGTGGGACGGAGGGTCAGGTGGGCGGGGTGGCGGGGACGACGCGGCTGCCGAGCGCGGGGGCGGGGGCGAAGCCGGGCGGTGAGGCGTAGCCGCAGGAGTGGCAGATCTTCCACCCGTCCTGATTGACGGCGAGTTGGCCGCCACAGCTCGGGCACTGCTCGGAACTCATGATCGATCCTTTGGTTCATGCGCAACGGGCCGGTCAGGGCCACCCCAGCGCTCAGATTTCCTTGTGAGGCGGATGCCCCGCAATAGTCAGAACAAGCCGCGTTGCGATACGGCTCCGGTGCGGGATCGGTTCACCGGAACGGAAGGAGCCGGGAGCCTTCCGGCTCCCGGCTCCGCGCCACTGTTTCCCTTGATCAGCTGATGGCCTTGATCAGTTCTCCGTTGCCGGTGTCGCCGCTCAGCTCCCAGAAGAAGGTGCCGCCGAGGCCCTGCTGCTGCTTGTAGGTCATCTTCCCGGCGATGGTGGCGGGGGTGTCGTAGCTCCACCACTGGTTGCCGCAGTGCGCGTAGGCCGTCCCGGCGACCGTGCCGGTGGCCGGGCACGAGCTCTTGAGCACCTTGTAGTCCTCGATGCCCGCCTCGTACGTCCCCGGTGCGGCGCCGGTCGCGGTGCCGCCGGGGGCCGCCTGGCTGACGCCGGTCCAGCCGCGCCCGTAGAAGCCGATGCCCAGCAGCAGCTTCGAGGCCGGGACGCCGAGCCCCTTGAGCTTCTGGATCGTGGCGTCGGTGTAGAAGCCCTGCTGGGGCAGGCCGCTGTAGGAGGTCAGGGGCGAGTGCGGGGCGGTCGGGCCCTGGGCCGCCCAGGCGCCGAAGAAGTCGTACGTCATCGGGTTGTACCAGTCCACGTATTGCGCGGCGCCCGCGTAGTCGGCGGCGTCGATCTTGCCGCCGGACGAGGCGTCGGCCGTGATCGCGGCGGTGACCAGGTTGCTCTGGCCGAACTTGGCGCGCATCGCCGCCATCACGTTCTTGAACGCCGCCCGGCCGCTGGTGTCGCAGGTGTTGCCGCAGGCGTTGGGGTACTCCCAGTCGATGTCGATGCCGTCGAAGACGTCCGCCCAGCGCGGGTCCTCGACCAGGTTGTAGCAGGACTCGGCGAACGCCGCGGGGTTCTTGGCCGCCTCGCCGAACCCGGACGACCAGGTCCAGCCGCCGAAGGACCACAGGACCTTGAGGTTCGGGTGCAGCTTCTTGAGCTTGCGCAGCTGGTTGAAGTTGCCGCGCAGGGCGCCCGCGTCCCAGGTGTCGGCCTTGCCGTCGACGCTGCCCGCCGCGTCGTAGGCCTTGTCGTAGTCGGCGTAGGAGTCACCTATGGCGCATTTGCCGCCGGTGACGTTGCCGAAGGCGTAGTTGATGTGGGTGAGCTTGGCGGCCGACCCGGAGGTCTCCACGTTCTTCACGTGGTAGTTCCGCTGGTATATGCCCCACTCGGTGAAGTAGCCGACCACCTTGTTGCCGGCCGCTTCGGGAGCCTTCGCGGTGGTGGGGGACTTCGCCGCGGAGGCGGCACCGGGGCCGGACTCCGCCGCGGAGGCGGTGCCGGGGTCGGCCGTCGCCGCGCCCGCCAGCAGGGTGGCGGTCAGTACCGCCGTCGAGAGGGCCGCGAGTGCTGCCCGCAGTCCGCGTGGTCTGAGCATGGGTTCTCCTCGGTGGGGGGTGAGGGGAGATGAAGTGCCCGACGACCTGACCCGATATTGACATGCACGCGCAGGGCAGGGTGGGAGAACGGTAGAAGGACTAGACCAGTGGGGTCAATGGTCTGGGCCAATCCCGTCCGGGCAACACCCGGACGGGCGAACTTTGTTGAAGATCGACAGACCGGTGACGCGGGCCTTTCGATCGGGCATACTCCAACCGCCACGGTGCAGGTCATCACCCGTTCGTGACCCGACGGGACGACCGGCTCAGCGGCAGGACAAGGGCGGCGCCGCCCCCACCGGGCGCGTACGCCGCCGCCGCGCCCTACAGGGAGAGGAGAGCGCCGCCATGACCGACCACGGCCCGCAGCCGGTGGAACGCGAGCTGCCCACCGAGGAAGCCCGCGACCTGATATCGCTCGTCCGCGAGCTGACCGAGCGGGAGATCCGCCCCCGCGCCGCCGAGGAGGAGGCCGCCGGGCACTTCCCCCGTGAACTGTTCACCCTGCTGTCCGAATCGGGGCTGCTGGGGCTGGTGTACCCCGAGGAGTCCGGCGGCGGTAACCAGCCGTACGAGGTCTACCTCCAGGTCCTGGAGGAGCTGGCCGCGGCCCGCCTCACCGTCGGCCTCGGCGTCAGCGTCCACACCCTGGCCTGTCACGGCCTCGCCGGATACGGCAGCAAGGAGCAGCTGGCCGAACACCTTCCGGCGATGCTCGGCGGTGGACTGCTCGGCGCGTACTGCCTCTCCGAGCCCTCCTCCGGGTCCGACGCCGCGGCCCTCACCACCCGGGCCACCCGGGACGGCGACACCTGGACGCTGGAGGGCGTCAAGGCGTGGATCACCCACGGCGGCGTCGCCGACTTCTACACCGTGCTCGCCCGCACCGGCCCCGAGCGCACCCGTGGCATCAGCGCGTTCCTGGTGCCCGGTGACGCGCCCGGGCTCTCCGCCGCCGCCCCCGAGCGCAAGATGGGCATGAACGGGTCGCCCACCGCGCAGATCCACTTCGACCGGGTCCGGGTCCCCGACACCCGCCGGATCGGCGAGGAGGGCCAGGGCTTCGCCATCGCCCTGTCCGCCCTCGACGCGGGCCGTCTGGGCATCGCGGCCTGTGCGATCGGCCTCGCGCAGGCGGCCCTGGACGAGGCGCTCGCGTACACCGCGCAGCGCAAGCAGTTCGGCCGTCCGATAGCCGACTTCCAGGGGCTGCGCTTCACGCTGGCCGACATGGCCACCCAGATCGAGGCCGGGCGCGCCCTCTACCTGGCCGCCGCCCGGCTGCGGGACGCGGGGCGGCCGTTCTCCAAGCAGGCGGCCATGGCCAAGCTGTTCTGCACCGACACCGCGATGCGCGTCACCACCGACGCGGTCCAGCTGTTCGGCGGCTACGGCTACACGGCGGACTTCCCGGTCGAGCGCTACATGCGCGAGGCCAAGGTCCTGCAGATCGTGGAGGGCACCAACCAGATCCAGCGGGTGGTCATCGCGCGCGCTGTCGCGGGTCCCGAAAGCCGGTAACCGGCATCCGCCGGAGGCGGTCAGGGGGCGCGGCGATGCCGGGCCCCCGCCGTTTCTGCGTGCGTGTTACGAGCGGTTTCCGCGTCCGCGTTACGAGTGCGCGACGGCGTGCCGCGTGATCGGGCGCGAGCCCGGACCGCCGATGTGCGAGAACGGCTGCTTCCGCCAGTCCAGTCCCTCCGGAAGGGTCAGCAGCAGCGCCGCGTCCTGCTCGTGCGCGTCGAGCGTGGCGTCCGCGGCGGCGGCGTCCGCCACCCCGCGCCCGGTGCCGGCGCAGACCATCAGTCCGAACGGGTTCCACGGAGACGGGCACAGCGCGTGCTCCGGGAGTTCGTACTCGTCCGCGAGCAGGGCGATTGGCTGCGCGCAGTCCGGGCAGATGACCCGGAACATTTCGTAGGTCTCGTAGGTTTCGATGTCGCCTTCGTCGAGGCGCTCAACGTAGGGCATGAGATTTCCCCCTCGGGTGGGCTGGCCAGGCGCGTCGGCCTCGACCACAGCAAGCATTTCCCTTGCCACCGCATAGGTAATCGCCGCATCCCATAGGACACCCATGAGGAGATGTGGTGTTCGTCACATGCCCCGTGCAGATGCTCCGCGTCCGGAGTGGTCCGGAGGCGCTCCGTGGGGTGCGCCCGCTGTGCCGGGAGGCCTCCGACCACATAAGGTGATCGGCTGTGGAGGAGTTGGACAGACAAATCGTGGAGCTGCTCGTCAAGGACGGCCGGATGAGCTACACGGACCTGGGCAAGGCCACCGGCCTGTCCACATCGGCCGTGCATCAGCGGGTCCGCCGTCTCGAGCAGCGGGGTGTGATCCGCGGCTACGCGGCCGTCGTGGACCCGGAGGCCGTGGGGCTGCCCCTGACCGCCTTCATCTCGGTCAAACCCTTCGACCCCAGCGCGCCGGACGACATCTCCGACCGGCTCGCCGAGGTCCCCGAGATCGAGGCGTGCCACAGCGTGGCGGGCGACGAGAACTACATTCTCAAGGTGCGGGTCGCCACCCCGCTGGAGCTGGAGCATCTGCTCAGCCGCATCCGCTCGCTGGCCGGGGTCTCCACCCGTACCACCGTCGTCCTGTCCACTCCGTACGAGGCGCGCCCGCCGCGCGTCTGACCGACCCCGTACGGGCCCGGCCGGACCTGTGGTCCCCGGTGCCCGGATCGTCCGAAAACCGACCCCGCGAGGCAGCCCGCCGTGAACGACCCGACCCCCGCCCAGGCCGACGAAGGCCGTACCGTCCTGCTGCGCGGGGGCGAGGTGCACAGCCCTGCCGATCCGTTCGCGACCGCGATGGTCGTCGAGGGCGGAACCATCGCCTGGGTCGGCTCCGAGGGCGCCGCGGACGGCTTCGCCGACGGCGTGGACGAGGTGGTGCGACTGGACGGGGCGCTGGTCACCCCCGCGTTCACCGATGCGCATGTGCACACCACCGCCACCGGGCTCGCCCTCACCGGCCTCGACCTGACGGGCGCCCCCACCCTCGCCGACGCCCTGGAGCGGGTCCGTGCGCACGCCGCCGCCCACCCCGCCGACCAGATGCTTCTCGGCCATGGCTGGGACGCCAGCGGCTGGCCCGGGGGACGCCCGCCCTCCCGCGCCGAACTGGACGAGGCCGCCGGCGGCCGCCCGCTCTACCTCAGCCGGGCCGATGTGCACTCCGCGGTCGTCACCACCGCGCTGCTCGACCGCGTCCCCGGCATCACCGGACGCACCGGCTACCACCCCGACGCGCCGCTGACCGCCGACGCCCACCACGCCGTGCGCGCGGTCGCGTACGCGAGCGTGACGCCGGGACAGCGCGAGGACGCCCAGCGCGCCGCCCTCGCCCGCGCCGCCTCCGTCGGCATCGGCTCGGTCCACGAATGCGCGGGCCCCGGCATCTCCGGCGAGGACGACCTCACCGGCCTGCTGCGGCTCGCCGCCGCGGAGCCCGGCCCCCGGGTCCACGGCTACTGGGCCGAGGCCGTGACCGGCCCCGCGGACCTGGAGAAGGTGCGGGCGCTGGGCGCCGCGGGCGCCGCCGGAGACCTCTTCGTGGACGGCGCCCTCGGCTCCCACACCGCCTGCCTCCATCAGCCGTACGCCGACGCCCCGCACACCGGCACCGCCTACCTGGACGCGGCCGCCGTCGCCACCCATGTCGCCGTCTGCACCGAGGGCGGCGTCCAGGCCGGGTTCCACGCCATCGGCGACGCCGCCGTCTCCGCCGTCGTCGAGGGCGTACGGGCCGCCGCCGACAAGGTGGGCCTGGCCCGGGTGCGCGCCGCCCGGCACCGCGTCGAGCACGCCGAGATGCTCGGCCCCGAGGCCATCGCCGCCTTCGCCGCCCTCGGCCTCACCGCCTCCGTCCAGCCCGCCTTCGACGCCGCCTGGGGCGGCGAGGAGGGCATGTACGCCCAGCGGCTCGGCCCCGAGCGGGCCCGCACCCTGAACCCGTACGCGGCGCTGCTGCGGGCCGGGGTGCCCCTGGCGCTCGGCTCCGACAGCCCCGTCACCCCGCTGGACCCGTGGGGCACCGTGCGCGCCGCCGCCTTCCACCGCACCCCCGAGCACCGCGTCTCCGCCCGCGCCGCGTTCACCGCCCACACCCGCGGCGGCTGGCGGGCCATCGGGCGGGACGACGCGGGCGTCCTGGTGCCCGGCGCGCCCGCCGACTACGCGGTGTGGCGGACCGGGGAACTCGTCGTCCAGGTCCCCGACACGCGGGTGGCGGACTGGTCGACCGATCCGCGCTCCGGCACGCCCGGGCTGCCCGACCTCACCCCCGGCGGCCAACTGCCCGTCTGCGTGCGCACGGTGGTGGGCGGACGCACCGTCCACAGCGGTCCGGACGAGTGACGGAAAAGCGCCGGGTACCGCCGAACGATGTCCCACCGGCCTGTCGCGGCAGCTGAACATTGTCCGTACTGACCTGGTCATTTGAGGAAACGGCGCAGGTCATGCCACTGTTGACAGGGTCCGGTCGGTGGCCGGTAGGTTCGGCCCCGTCCACCACTGGACACCCGACCGGGGAATCTTCACGCAGTCGTCGAACGCCGCTGGGCCAGAGGGAGACGCGCCGCCCAGGCCGTCACCACTGGGAGCCAGGTCCAGCGCACGGGGGCGAGGGAGGGTCGCCGGGTCGGCAGGTGCGACCCGGGAGGGGCCCGGACGCTCAGTAGACAACGGCTCTCGGTCGACCCGCAGCCAGCGGGTCCCAGGTCGGCCCGAAGGGCGTCGGGCCCCCATCCGCACGCACACGGCGGACCGCCCCCCGCGAGGGGGCGGCATCCGCCGAAATTCAGGAACATCGACCTCAACCGGTCTGGACAGGCCTGGACAGGTCCGCACAGGGAACCCCGGTCTTCTTCCCTGCGTTCCGCACCTCGGGGACACAGCCGCGCGCCCGCGTTATACGGTCACCTCACCACAGCTTGATTGGCAGGAAGGCCGCACCGTGCCCTCGGGTTCCGACACCACCGCCGAAGCCGCCTCGTCCGGCCCGGCCGAAGAACGACCGGCCGGGTCGCGGACGTCCGCCGCCGCGCCCCGACCGGGCGACGAGGGCGACGCCGCGGCGAAGGGGGCCACGCCGCCCGGTGGGGACCGCCCCGGACGCCTGCGCCGCCTGGGCCGCCTCGCCCGCCGTGAGGCCGGGCGCAGCGCGCTCGCGGCCGTCGCCGGGCTCGCGCTCGGGTTCGCCTTCCCGCCGTTCGGTCTCTGGCCGCTGTCCCTGCTGTCCGTGGCGGCCCTGAGCCTGCTCACGCACGGCCGCACCGCCCGCCAGGGCGCCTGGACGGGGTTCGCGTTCGGGCTGCCGTTCTTCCTGCTGCTGCTGAAGTGGCTGAGCGTGATCGGCTGGGACGCGGTCATCGGCCTGTCCGTCATCGAATCGCTCTTCGTGGTGCTGATGGGCGCCGGGTTCGCGCTGGTCTCCCGGCTGCCGGTGCCGTCCCTGTGGCCGCTGTGGACGGCCTGTCTGTGGGTCACCGAGGAGTGGGCCCGGGACCGGGTGCCGTTCGGCGGCTTCCCCTGGGGGCGGCTGGCCTTCGCCAACACCGGGTCGCCGTTCACCCCGCTCGCCGCGCTCGGCGGCGCCCCGCTGGTCACCTTCTGCACCGCGCTGACCGGCGGACTGCTGGCCTCCGCCGCGCTCGCCGGGTGGCGGCTGCGGGCGGACGGCGGTCTCCGCGTCCGGGGCGCGCTGCCCGCCGCCGGTGCGGTCGTCGTCGCGGCCGCCGTGACCGCGGCCGGATACGCCGTGCCGATCCCGACGAAGGCGGACGACAGCGTGGACGTCGCCGTCGTCCAGGGCAACGTGCAGCAGGCGGGCATGGACTTCCTGGGCCGCCCCATGAAGATCCTCAACAACCACGTCAACGCCACGCTCGACCTGGCCAAGGACGTCAAGGCCGGCCGGATCAAGAAGCCTGACCTGGTCATATGGCCGGAGAACTCCTCCGACCTTGACCCCTTCCAGTACCGGGAGGCGTACGCCCGGATCGACGAGGCCGTGAAGGCGATCGGCGTGCCGGTGCTGGTCGGCGCCCTGGTCGACCATCCCCGCAAGCCGGGCTATGTGTTCAACGAGGGCATCGTCTGGGACCCCAAGGACGGCCCCGGCGCCTCGTACACCAAGCAGCACCCGGTGCCCTTCGGCGAGTACGTGCCGTTCCGCAAGGAACTGAGCAAGATCATCACCCGGCTCCAGCGCGTCCCCCGCGACTTCTACCCCGGCGACCACACCGGGCTGATGAAGGTCGGCCCGGCCAAGCTGGGCGATGTGATCTGCTTCGAGGTCGCGTACGACGAGATCGTCCGCGACACGGTCAACGCGGGCGCCCGCGCGCTCGTCGTCCAGACCAACAACGCCACCTACGGCCGCACCGGCCAGCCCGAACAGCAGCTGGCCATGTACCGGCTGCGGGCCGTCGAGCACGGCCGCCCGGTGATCAGCGCGGCCACCAGCGGGATCAGCGCGGTCGTCGCGCCGGATGGCACGATCGAGCAGCGGACGAAAGAATTCACGCAAGATGTGCTCACCGCGCGCATCCCGTTGCGTGACGGCACGACCCTCGCCGACCGCGTCGGTGCGACCCCGGAGTGGGTGCTCGCTATGGTGGGCGTTCTGTCCTGCGCGGCCGCGATCATGATCGGCCGTCGGGGACGTACGGACTAGAAGGGGCAAGTAGCCGTGAGCGACGCACGCGAGGCCGAGGAGCCGACCACCGAGGCCGACCAGCCGCGCACAGGGGCCGATGGGCCCGGCACCGAGGACGGGGGTCCGGAGCCGCGCCTCACCGGCCAGGACGACGACGGGCGGCGGAAGTACGGTCCGCTGGGCACCGTCCTGGTGATCATTCCGACCTTCAACGAGGCGGAGAACATCGCGCCGATCGTCGCCCGGGTCAGGGAGTCCGTACCGGACGCCCACATCCTCGTCGCCGACGACAACAGCCCGGACGGCACCGGCAAGGTCGCCGACGAGCTGGCGGCCGAGGACGACCACGTCAAGGTCCTGCACCGCAAGGGCAAGGAAGGCCTGGGCGCCGCCTATCTGGCGGGCTTCCGCTGGGGCATCGAGCACGGCTACGGCGTCCTGGTGGAGATGGACGCGGACGGCTCGCACCAGCCCGAGGAGCTGCCCCGGCTGCTCACCGCGCTCAAGGGCGCGGACCTGGTGATCGGCTCGCGCTGGGTGCCCGGCGGGCGGATCGTCAACTGGCCCAAGTCCCGCGAGTTCATCTCCCGGGGCGGCAGCACGTACTCCCGGCTCATGCTGGACGTGCCGATCCGCGATATGACGGCCGGTTACCGGGCCTTCCGCAAGGAGACCCTGGAGGGGCTGGGCATGGAGGCCGTCGCCTCCCAGGGCTACTGCTTCCAGATCGACCTGGCCTGGCGCGCCGTCAAGGCGGGCTTCCACGTCATCGAGGTCCCCGTCACGTTCATCGAGCGCGAGCGCGGGGAGAGCAAGATGAGCCGGGACATCGTCACCGAGGCGGCCTGGCGCGTCATGTCCTGGGGTGTGGGGTCACGGGTGAACAAGCTGCTGGGCCGCAAGGAGCCGTAGCCACCCTGGGGGTCTGCGCGCTCGGAGTAGTCCCACGGGCGGCGGTCCGTCACCTGCCGGACACTGAAGGCGGAAGGAGGCGGAACATGCCCAAGACGACCATGAAGAGCAGCAAGAGCGCACAGCGCAGGACGATGGCCCCCAAGGGTGCGAAGTCCGGCGGCATGGAGGCGCGTACCAAGGAGGACCTGTACCGAGAGGCCCAGAAGGCCGGTATCGAGGGCAGGTCGCAGATGTCGAAGAGTCAGCTGATCTCCGCTCTGCGCCGTAGCCGCTGAGCCCGGACATCCCGGGATCTCGGCATCTCTCTGTCCAGTCGACCGGTCATCCAGTTACCCAGACGCCGAAACGATCCGCTAGCGGATACCCGGGACGGTCAGCGCGGTCAGCAGTGCCGTCCCGGCGATCATCCAGGCGACGTAGTCGCCGACGTGCCCGGACTGCAGCCGCCGTACGGGCGCGAGCAGCGCGGCCGCCCCGGTGCGGGCGGGCCGCCGCACCGCCAGTGCGGCCAGGGCGATGGCGAGGGCCGTGGAGAGCGGCCCGAGCAGGAGCCCGGCCGCCGACCAGTGCGGCGGCGCGAACGCCGGGGCGGACGCCGCGCGTCCGCCCAGCACCGCGTGCCGGTAGCCGGAGCCGTTCGGTGAACAGCGCCCCGGCCCGGCCGGTGGCCGACGCCAGCGGCGGGAGCAGCCCGACCGCCAGCGCCCCGGCCAGCAGCACCGCCGGTACGGCCAGCATCGGCACCGGAATGCGCCCGAGGCGGCCGCCGGCTCCTCCTCGCCGGTGGTCTCCGGGCCCGCGCTCCGCTTGTCGTGCGGCGGGCGGCCCGCCCCGGCGAAGACCCGCAGGCCCACCCGCAGCACCGCGCCGCCGGTCACCGCCGACACCAGGACGTACAGCGCGGGCAGCACCGCCGCCGGAACCCCGAGCAGGGCCGTCCGGCGCACCAGCCGGGAGTCGGGCAGGACGCCGAGGAAGCGGGCGTAGACCAGCGTGCCGGTGGGCCCGAGCACGGACAGCACCAGCGCCACGTCCACATACCCGGGGCGGCCGAAGCCCTGCGCGGCGGGGAGCAGCGCCAGACCGCCCAGCGGCGAGCTGAGGTTCTGGGCGATCAGCCGGTCCTCCGGCGCCCCGCGGGAGACCCGCCACAGCGCCGGTCCGAGGGCGAGCAGCGGCACCAGCGCCACCGGCAGCCAGCCGTCGGCCGCGCTCACCGGTCTGTCACCACCCGGCGCGCGGCGCGGGCGACGAGGGCGACGAGCAGCGCGGCCGCCGCGCCCACCAGGACCTCCAGGGAGTCGACCGTGCCGATGAGCACGAGCCAGACCCCGGTCAGCGCCAGCCACCAGGCCAGCACTTCGAGCACACCGGACATTCCGCCACCCCCGCGGCGGCGGGTCCCCGGACCACCGCCGCCGATTCCCGGTGGATTCCGTCCGGCGCTTCCTGGATCAGATCCATGCCCCGGGGTCCGTGCGGTGCCCGGGCCCGGGCACACTTGGAGGCATGATGACCGGCGCATCTCAGCAGAGCGACTCGACCCGCCCGAAGCGCACCCGGGCCCGCACCTTCGTACCGCTGGGCATCGCTGCCTGGCTGGTGCTGGAGATCTGGCTGTTGAGCCTGGTCGCGGAGGCGGCCGGTGGCTTCACCGTCTTCCTGCTGCTGATAGCGGGCGCGGTCGTGGGCGCGGCCGTCATCAAGCGGGCGGGGCGGCGGGCCTGGCAGAACCTGACCCGGACCATGCAGCAGGGCGCCGAGCCCGCGGAGCAGCCGGGGCGCGCCGGGAACTCCTTCACCATGCTCGGCGGGCTGCTGCTGATGATCCCGGGGCTGATGTCGGACGTGGCGGCGCTGCTGTGCCTGTTCCCGCCGACCGCGTCGCTGCTGCGGCGGCGCGTCGAGGTCACGCTGTCGCGCCGGATGGGCTACACGCCGGGCTCCCTGGGCGGCCAGTTCCGGCAGGGCGGCGGCCCGGGACGGGAGCCGGGGCCGGGGTCCGCCGAGGGCCGGGGGGACGGCCAGGTCATCCAGGGTGAGGTGGTCCGGGACGACGTGAACCCGGATGACACGGCCCGAGGTGACGCGGGCCGGGGTGACGTGGTCCGGGACGACAAGGACTGATCGACGAAGGGCTGGCCGACGAGCGCACAAGGGCCGGGGCCACTGCTGAGCAGTGCACCGGCGCGGATGTCGAAGGTCATGCCGTCGACGGCCCGACGCCTGCCATAACTCTTCC